>JAEDKW010000127.1 GCA_016295615.1 Oscillospiraceae bacterium
AAAACCGCTGCAGACGCAGCGGTTTTCGTTTACTTATGCAGAAGGGGGGAAAGCGGCTTGTAGATAAGGAAGCAGAGCGCCACGTCGAGAAGACCTTTGCAGAAGGTGAACGGCATGTTGAAGACCGTCAGACACTCAAGAAGCGTGTCGGCGCTGGGCAGGATCATCTGATAGGCGCCGAGGATCACGTCCATCGGTGCGTAAACGACGGCGTAAACGGGGTAGACGAGGAAATAGTTGATCGGTACGGAGACAAGCGCCATAACCGCGCAGCCGATGAGGGCGCCGAGAAACGCATTGCGGCGGGACTTGTGCTTCCGGTAGATCATGCCGGCGGTAAAGGAGAACACCGCGCCGAGCAGGAAGTTGCAAAGTTCGCCGACGTAGGCGCTCGACGTACCGTGGAAGACAATGAACAGAAGATTTTTCAGCAGCGTCACGACCACGCCGTAGAGCGGACCGAGCGCAAACGCCGCCAGAAGCTCCGGCAGATCCGAGATGTCCATCTTGATAAATGGCGGGATCAGCGCCGGGATCGGGAACTCAAAGAACATCAGGACGAAAGCCGCCGCGGAAAGCATGGCGGCAACGGCGAGGCGGTGGGTGCGTTTGGATTGTTCAGACATAAAAATACACTCCTTTGTAAGATACTCCCTGAAAGACAAGTCTCCCAAGGTGCAGACGCAAAGAAGCGCAAAAAACAGCGTACAACACATCTTCTCTCATCCGGACTGTGACCGTCGGTGCCGGAATTTCGCCGGCTCATGCGGAAAACCGCTTGCGGACTGTACCGCCGGTGGGGAATTTCACCCCGCCTCGAAGACCAGTGATTCAGATTTCGGACATAGTATAACGCGGTTTCGCGGGAATAGCAACAGGAAAATACGGTAAATCAGAAAAAACGCGCAATCACTGCTTTGGCGCGATCAGCACGACGGCAAGATCGTTGACGTTGGTGCCGGTAGGACCGGTAAAGAGCAGACCGTCCGCGGCGGCAAGGGCGTGATAGGAATCGTTCTTTTCGAGGACATCTGCGATCTCGATGCCGAGCCGGGACAGCTTTGCCGCGGTGCCGCCGTCCACGATGCCGCCGGCGGCATCGGTCGGACCGTCCGTTCCGTCAGAGCCGAAGGAAAAGATCACGGTATTGTCAAGCCCCGCGATCCCTGCGGCGGCGGAAAGCGCAAGCTCCTGATTGCGGCCGCCCTTTCCCCTGCCGGTGAGCCTGACGACCGTCTCGCCGCCGGCGAGAAAGGCGAGAGGGACCGCTGTATCCGCGTGCTCTTTCGCAATGCCGGCAAGATAAGCGCCGGCGTCTTTTGCCTCGCAGCAGAGCGCATCGGTGAGAAGAACCGGCTCATAGCCGAGCGTGCGGCATGCTCTTTCCGCAGCCGCGCACAGCTCGCGGACGCTTCCGGTGACATGCGCTTCGACGTTGCTGAGCGTTTTGGGTGTTTCGCGCTGCAAAAGAAGCTGCGCCTGCGCGCCCAGGCGAAGCCGGTACTTTTCCGCGATGGCAAGCGCCTGCTCGCAGGTGGATTCGTCGGCAGTCGCCGGACCGGAGGCGATCGTGTCGAGCCGGTCTCCCAGCACATCGCTCAGGACCACGGAAAACACCTTCGCCGGAGCGCAGCGCGCGGCAAAGCGTCCGCCCTTCACGGCGGAGAGCCGCTTGCGGATCGTGTTGATCTCCCGGATGTCCGCGCCGCTGGCAAGCAGCTGCGCCGTAATGTCCTGCAGCTCGCTGACGGGAACGAGCGGCGCTTCAAAAAGAGCGCTGCCGCCGCCGGAGAGCAGAAAAAGGACAGTATCCTGCGCGGATAGACCGCAAACAAGGTCGATGGCGGCAAGGGCCGCGCGGCAGGAGTTTTCGTCGGGAATGGGGTGACCGGCTTCAAGACAGGTGAAATCTGCGATGGGCGCTCCCGCATGACCGTATTTGGTGATGACGATGCCGCGCTCGATCCTGTCTCCGAGACAGTCGTGGGCGGCTTTTGCCATCTGCCACGCCGCTTTTCCGACCGCCACCAGAACGACACGACCCGGAAAGCGCTGATCCTCGAGCGCGCGGAACACTGCACGCTCCGGCAGGACGGCGCGGATGGCGCTTTGCATAATGCTCATGCTGTCTTGTTTCAAAGCGGCGTCCATAAAGAGCCTCCTTTTGCCGGCGCGGCGGTGGTTTGATATGAAGTATAGCACAGGAAGCGCAGCCGTGCAAAGGGAGATTTCGCAAGACACGCAAGTTGACAGGAGACTATGCCGATGATAGACTGAAAACGGCATCACGCACGATCCCTGCGGC
>JAEDKW010000128.1 GCA_016295615.1 Oscillospiraceae bacterium
AGGGCTTCGTGCAATGCACGAAGCCCTTTTCGCTTTCAGCAGCCGCAGTTATTGTTGCCGCAGTTATTGCCGCAGCCGCAGTTGCCGCCGCAGCTGAACAGAAGGATAATGATGATCAGGATCCAAAGGCAGCCGCAGCCGCCAAAGCCGTTATTGTTACACATAGCAGAACCTCCTATGAAGATTGAAACCACTGCATGGCGGTCTCAACTCATAGTATGGCGCCGGGTACAAAAATGTGCTTAGATGCGCTGCGTGGTCACAAGCGCGGTTGCCCGTCGGTAGTCGGAGGAAGTAAAGATGCCGTCGCTGATCAGCTTCTCGTAAAGGGTAAACGGCTCACCGCTGAGGACGGCTTCAAGCGCATAGTAAGAAAGATAGACGACGTCGGCACGTACAAAGTCGCCGCTTTCCAGCGCGGCACGTTCACTTCCGGTGATCACGCCGCAGCTGACCGCGCGCGTGAGCGCGTCGGAAATATCGGTCTGCGCGGTGGAGCTGTAACCCAGAGCGCGGAGGATGAATTCCGTATACATCTGCACGCTCGCGCTTACCGATGAGCCGAACATATCCGCGCTCACGCCGTTGCTGTACCCTTTTTGATAGGCGTAGGCAACATAGGGCGCTGCCCACGGGTCCACGTCCCGGAACGGGTGAGAAGCGGTGCAGGCGAGCGCTTCCTCCTCTTCGCCCAACAGGCGGATCAGCATGACGAGCGCCTCGGTGCGGGTGGGGGCGCGCTCGAGATCGAAGCCCTGTCCGAAGCCGGTGTCGCTGCCGCGGAAAAGCGTCAGCGTTTTGAGCGCGGAAGCCATGGCGTTGTAATCCGCAGAGGCGGAAAGCGACAGGAAGTAGGTGCCGCAGTAATCCACAACGGCAGTCTTGGAAGCAGCGGTAAACAGTGCGGTCGTGTTTTCGGCGACCAGATAGCGGTGGTTGAGCGACAGCGTGCTGCCGCTGGAGATCTCAGCACCTGCGGTCACATCCACGACCGAGCCGGAGGAGAACTCCGTCTTCACGCTGCCGGCAAGGACGATGACCTGAAGACCGGTCGGACCGGAGAGAATGTCGTTTTGCTTCAGCCTGTTTTCCTGAAATACGGCGGTGTGTTCGCTGCCTGCGTTGGCTTCTGCGACCGCGAGGATCTTGTTCCACTGCGTATTGGCGTCGTTCAAAAGCGCTTGATCCGATTGCTCCAATGCTCCGTCGACGGAACGGTCGATGCCCGAAGAAAAGGTGTTTTTGAGAAAACTCAGCGAAATCAGAGGATCGCCGGCGTCTCCGCCGGCGGCGGAGACGGCGCCGAGGAAAAGAATGCCGGCAAAAATGAGAAGAAGAAAGCAGGTGCGTTTTTTCATGGTTACTCCTTTTCTCCGTAGGTCTTCTTGGAAATGCGGTAGCTCAGCGTCAGGAGACTGTCGGCAAAGTGCACGTCTTCCACAAAAACATGGGGGGAAACGGAAAGCTCCACGTTTGTGAAGTTCCAGATCCCCTTGACGCCGAGCGCGTCAAGACGCCGTGCGACCTCCTGTGCAACGGACTTCGGGACCGTCAGGACGGCAACGGCAGGATGTACGGCGGCAAAATAGTCCTCCATTTCCTCCATGGAACGGATCAGCACGCCGTTGACCCGCTTACCGATCAGCGCAGGAGAGATGTCAAACGCTGCGTCGAGCGAAAAGCCGTCCTGAACAAAGTCGAAGTTCTGCATCAGTGCGTGTGCCAGATGCCCGGCGCCGACGATGACCAGGCGGCGCTGCGTGTCGACGCCGAGGATGCGCCCGATCTCGGCACGCAGCTCGATGATATTATAGCCGTAGCCCTGCTGACCGAATTCGCCGAAGCAGCTGAGGTCCTGGCGGATCTGCGAAGCGGTGATGCCCATGCGGTTTCCGAGCGAGCTGGACGAAATGCGGACGGTTTCCTTGGAATGCAGGTCGTCCAGATAGCGGTAGTAGCGCGGCAGGCGGCGGATGACAGCGTCTGAAATGTGTTGTTTCTTCATGGGGAATTCTCCCTTTTACCATCGTTACTGCTATTTTAGAGGATACGCACAGACTTGTCAACTTTTTTAACAATCTTTTTCTGCCAAATTTTGACTTTACACACGGGTAAAAAGTTGCTATACTACTCTCTGTTGATAAGTGCCCGTAGCTCAGTTGGATAGAGCGTCAGACTCCGACTCTGAAGGCCGCTGGTTCGAATCCAGTCGGGCATACCAGCTCGTCGCAAGCGTCATATCGCTTGCGACTTCTTTTTGCTATGCAAAAGCATAGCAAAAAAACAAGATGCGCCATTTTC
>JAEDKW010000031.1 GCA_016295615.1 Oscillospiraceae bacterium
ATCAAACAGGAGGGAAAGGAGGCGGTGGAGCATGGATAAACGAAAACGCACGCGGGAGCTGATCGTTTTTGCCTGCGTCGTGCTGCTTTTACTTGCCGGCGTCGTTTTGACCGGATCGTCCGGCGGCGGGCATGGGTCCATCCGCGAGGTAATGAAGGATGCGGTGCTGCACGAAAGTGCGAAGATCAGCCTCTTTGGTCTGACGGAAGTAAACCCCGGACTGATCTCGGCTTATGTTGTAACAGGGATTTTGATTTTTCTTGCGCTGCTTTGCCGCATTTTTGTCATCCCGAAATTTACCGTGATCCCCGGGAAGCTTCAGCTCCTGCTGGAGGAGGCGGTCGGTCTTTTTGACGCCATGGCGAAAGGCAACAGCCCGCACCGGAACAAATTCCTCGGCGCTTATATTTTCACGGCGGGCGCGTACATTTGCCTGAGCACGCTTTTTGAGATGCTGGGACTGCAGGCCGTGACGACGGAGGGCGCGTCGATCTCGCTGCCGGCGCCGCTGAGCGATATCAACGGCGCGATCGCCATGGGCGTGATGTCCTACGGCGTGATCCTCATCGGCGGACTGGTCAGCGCCGGACTCGGGGGCTTTTTCCATGCGCTCAAGGACTTTTCGCTTCCGATCTCGATGAGCTTTCGACTCTTCGGCGCGCTGCTTTCCGGTGCGCTGGTGACGGAGCTGGTCTACTACTATACGGCGCTTTCGTTCGTGCTGCCGGTCATTGTGGGCGTGCTTTTCACGGTGATCCACGCGCTCATTCAGGCGTACGTTCTGACCATGCTGGTGTCGACCTTCTACGGCGAGTCGACGGAAAAGCACGAGAAGAAACCGAAGGAACAGAAAATCAAAGAGCAGCGCGGGAGCGCGTCTGCCTGACAGATAACATTGGATAGGAGAAGAAAATATGAAAGCACTGAAAAGATTATTTGCGATTGCATTGATGCTCGGCGTGCTGTTTGCGCTGTCCGTTCCGGCGTTTGCCGCCGCGGAGGCAGGCGCGGAGAGCGCCGCCGTGGAAGCGGCGGCGGAGGCGGGCGTTACGGGCAGCAAGGCGACGGCGTCTGCGATCCTGATCGGCGTCGCGGCGCTCTCCGGTGCGCTGGCAATGGGCCTTGCCATTTCAAAAAGCGCGGAGAGCATCGCCCGTCAGCCTGAGGCCGCCGGTTCTATCCGCACGGCGATGATGCTGGGTCTTGTGTTTATCGAAACGGTCGTCATTTACGCGCTGATCGTTGCGATCCTGATCATTTTCGTTCTTTAAGGCGCCGCCTTAAAGGCTTGAAACCAATCTCCCGAAAAGGAGGCAGGCGAAATGCCGCTGAATATCAATTTCCAACAGGTCTTTTTGCATATGCTCAACTTTGCGCTGCTCTTCGGCGCGATGTATTTCCTGCTGTATAAGCCGGTGAAGAAGTTCATGGACAGCCGGGCGCAGCGGTATCAAAAGATGGATGAAGACGCTAAGGCTGCGCTTGCACAGGCGGAAGCAGCCAGGGCGGAGTATGAAAAGAAGCTTGCCGGGGCAGACGATGAGATCGCGCAAAAACGCGCAGACGAGCAGGATAAGCTCCGATTGGAGCTGGAGGCGCAGCGCGCCGAGGCGCAGAAGACGGCGGAAGAGATCGTGGAAAAAAGCCGCGCTGCGGCGCAGAAGGAGCATGACGCCGTCATGGCGAAGGCGCAGAGCGAGATCGCCGACATCGTGGCGGCGGCTGCGGAAAAGCTGGTGCTGCAAAGCACCTCCGAAGCATACGAGCAGTTCCTGACAGCGGCGGAGGAGCGCAGCAGCGATGAGTGAGCGCAACGATGTGCTGCAGGCGGTCCTTTTGTCGACCACGCCGCCGACCGGGGAGCAGGAGCGCCGCTTCTGCGAGCTGCTGCGCGCGCGGTACGGCAGGGAGATCGCTCTCACCTGGCAGGAGAGCGAGGACTATCCGCACGGTTTTCGCCTGATGGTGGGGGAAGACCTGTTTGACTGGAGCGTGGACGGTCGGCTGCGCCAGCTGAGAAAAGCGGTCGAAAAAAGCGGCAAAAAGACGGAGACTGCGCAAAAGCTTGCCGAGACGGCGCAGGCAAAACGAGACAGCGGCAGAGCGAAAAACGAGGCGGTTTTGTACTCCCGGGTCCCTCCGACGGAGGAGCAGGAAAATCGCTTCTGTGCTTTTTTGGCGGAAAAATACGGCACGCAGGTCACCCTTACCTGGCAGGAGAGCGAGGAATGCCCGAACGGCTTCCGGCTCGTCGTGGGCGAGGAGGTCTACGATTACACCGCGCCCGCCCGCCTGCAGCAGTTCCGTGAAATGCTGCATAAGACGGTCGGCACGCAGGCAAACATCATTCCGCTGCTCCGGGAAACGGTGGGGGAATGGACGCCCGGGGCGCTTGCCCGGGAGGTCGGCACGGTGCTCTCCGTGGGCGACGGGATCGCCGAGGTCTCCGGTCTTGCGCACGCAGCTTACGGCGAGATACTGCTGTTTGAAGACGGCGTGCGCGGCATGGTGCAGAATCTGAGCGAAGAGAGCGTCGGCTGCATTTTGTTTGACGACGAGTCGTCTGTCTGTGCCGGCAGCACGGTCAGACGCACGAATAAAACCGCCGGCATTCCGGTCGGTTACGGTTTTTTGGGTCGTACCGTCAACTCCCTCGGCGTACCGATCGATGGGCTCGGCGAGATCGAGGCGGACGGTTACCGCCCGATCGAAAGTCCCGCGCCGGGCATTATCGACCGCCAGCCGGTCGACCGCCCGATGGAGACGGGCATCCTTGCCATCGACGCGATGTTTCCCATTGGCCGCGGTCAGCGCGAGCTGATCATCGGCGATCGACAGACGGGCAAGACTGCCATTGCGCTGGACACGATCCTCAACCAGAAGGGGAAGGATGTCATCTGCATCTATGTATCCATCGGTCAGAAGGCGAGCTCCGTGGTGCAGCTGGCGCAGACACTCAAAAAATACGGCGCGATGGACTATTCCATCATCGTTCACGCCAGTGCGAGCGAGAGCGCGCCGCTGCAGTATATCGCCCCCTACGCCGGCTGCGCGCTGGGCGAATATTTTATGGAGCAGGGCAGGGATGTGCTGATCGTCTACGACGACCTTTCCAAGCACGCCGTCGCGTACCGCACCATGAGCCTGCTGCTGGGACGCTCTCCCGGACGCGAGGCCTATCCGGGCGACGTGTTTTACCTGCACTCGAGGCTGCTTGAGCGCGCGGCGCACCTGAGCGAGGAAAAGGGCGGCGGAAGCATGACGGCGCTTCCCATTGTGGAGACACAGTCCGGCGACATGTCCGCCTATATCCCGACGAATATCATTTCCATCACGGACGGTCAGCTCTTTTTGGAAAGCCGCCTGTTCTTTGCCGGTCAGCGTCCGGCGGTCAACGTGGGTCTTTCGGTGTCCCGCGTCGGCGGCGACGCCCAGACCAGGGCGATGAAAAGGGCGGCAAAAACGATGCGGCTCGACCTTGCGCAGTACCGTGAGATGGAGGTGTTTACCCAGTTTTCCAATGACCTGGACGAGGCGACAAGGCGTCAGCTTGCTTACGGGCAGGGGCTGATGAGGCTTCTGCGCCAGAAGCAGTATCATCCCTACACGATGGAGGAGCAGGTCGTTCTTCTGACTGCGGCGCTGCACCATGCGCTGCAGGAAATTCCGGCGGAGCAGCTGGATTCGTTTGTGCCGAAGCTCCTTGTGCAGATGCACGCGCGTCAGGGCGCGCTCCTGCAGCGCATCGCGGAGACAAAAACCCTGTCCGACGAGGACGAAAAGACGATCATTGAAGAAGCAAAGCAAATGGTGCGCGGGGAGTTTGGCGCATAAAGGTGAGGTGAGGACGGTATGGCAAGTGCAAAAGAAATCAAAAACCATATCGGAAGCGTGAAGAGCACACAGAAGGTCACAAACGCCATGTATCTCATTTCCTCGACGAAGATGCGCCGGGCGAGGGAGGAGCTTGCGCAGACGCAGCCGTATTTCGATGCGCTGCGCACGGAGATCTGCCGCGCGTTTCAGCATTCGGACAGCAGGAAGAGCCATTATGTCGCCGGGCACCGCGAGGAGAAGCCGGGGGATGCCTACGGCTACCTCGTGCTGACGGCGGACCGCGGTCTTGCCGGGGCGTATAACCAGAATGTCATCCAAAAGGCGCTGCACCTCATGGAGCAGCATCAGAACAACAGGCTGTTCGTGATCGGCGATTACGGAAGGCAGTATTTCCGCACCCACCGCATTCCGGTGGAAAAAAGCTTTCTTTATGCCGCGCAGAGCCCGAGCGTCCCCCGTGCGCGTGAAATGGGCGCGCTGCTGCTGGATCTTTACGACCGCGGCGAGATACAGAGGCTCTATGTCGTTTACACCGAGATGGGAGACGGCATGGATTTGATCGTCCATGCTGATTGCCTCCTGCCGATCTATCCGGAGACGTTTGCGCAGGACGGGCAGGAGGAAAACGAGCTCCGATTTGAGCCGTCCGCAGACGCGGTGCTTGCCCGCGCGATCCCGAGCTATGTCACGGGATATCTGTACAGCGCCGTGGTGGAGAGCTTCTGTGCCGAGCAAAGCGCCCGCACGTCGGCGATGGACCTGGCAAATCAGAATGCGCAGGAGCTGTTGGAGGAGCTGACGGCGGAATACAATCACGAGCGGCAAAGCGCCATCACGCAGGAGATCACGGAGATCTCCGCCGGCGAAAGAGCGGAAAAACAGCACGCAAAGGAGAGGCGCAGTCATGAATAAAGGCACCGTGATACAAATTTCAGGCAGCGTCATCGACGTTCGTTTTGCAGTCGGCACGCTGCCGAGGATCAAAGAGGCGCTGACCGTCGAGGTCGGTGGCAGGACGCTTGTGATGGAGGTGGCGCAGCACGTCGGGAGCGACTGCGTGCGCTGTATCCTGCTCTCGGGCAGCGAGGGTCTCAGCCGCGGCATGGAGGTCACGGCGACGGGCGAGTGCATCCGCGTGCCGGTGGGCAAATGCACGCTGGGAAGGCTTTTCAACGTCCTCGGCGAGCCGATCGACGGGGAAGGACCCATTCCGGAAACGGAGCAGCGCTGGAGCATCCACCGCAAGGCGCCGCCCTTTGACGAGCAGCGTCCGGCGGTGGAGATCATGGAAACCGGCATCAAGGTCATCGACCTGCTTGAGCCGTATCCCAAGGGCGGCAAGATCGGTCTGTTCGGCGGCGCCGGCGTCGGCAAGACGGTGCTCATTCAGGAGCTGATCCACAACGTTGCCATGGAGCACGGCGGCTACTCCATCTTCGCCGGCGTCGGCGAGCGCAGCCGTGAGGGCAACGACCTTTGGAAGGAAATGCGCGAAAGCGGCGTTTACGAAAGAACCGCGCTCATTTTCGGGCAGATGAACGAAGTGCCGGGCGTGCGTATGCGCGTGGGGCTCTCGGGCGTGACCATGGCGGAATACTTCCGCGATACGGAGCATAAGGATGTGCTGCTTTTTATCGACAACATTTTCCGTTTTGTGCAGGCGGGCAGCGAGGTCTCCACGCTGCTTGACCGCATCCCGTCCGCGGTCGGCTATCAGCCGACGCTTGCCAACGAGATGGGTGAGCTGCAGGAGCGCATCGCCTCCACGAAGAACGGCTCGGTGACCTCCGTGCAGGCAGTCTATGTGCCGGCGGACGATCTGACCGACCCCGCGCCGGCAACGACCTTTTCCCATCTGGACGCGACGACGGTCCTGAGCCGCAAGATCGCGGAGCAGGGGCTCTATCCCGCCGTCGACCCGCTGGAGTCCACCTCCCGCATTCTGGAGGAGGACATCGTGGGCGAGCGGCACTACCGCATTGCGCGGCAGGTGCAGGCAACGCTGCAGAAGTACCGCGAATTGCAGGACATCATCGCCATCCTCGGCATGGAGGAGCTGAGCGAAGAGGATAAGCTGACGGTCAGCCGCGCAAGAAAGATCCAGCGTTTCCTTGCCCAGCCGACCTACGTGGCGGAGAGATTTACCGGACTACCGGGCAAATACGTTCCGCTGAGCGAGACGCTGCGCGGCTTTGAGGAGATCCTCAGCGGCAGCATGGACGAATACCCCGAGGCGGCGTTTTACAACGTCGGCACGATCGACGAGGCGCTGGAAAAGGCAAAAAAACTGGAAAGCGGTGAAATGGGATGAACCGGTTTCATCTGAAGATCCTTGCTGCGGAGCGCATGTTTTTTGACGGTCCGTGCGAATCGCTCATTGTGCCGACGATGGACGGACTGTACGGCATTCAGGCGGAGCACCAGGATGTGGTGATCGCGGTCATGCCCGGAAAGCTGACGATCCATTCCGCCGGCGGAGCCGAAACCGTCGCGGCGGTTTCGGGCGGCGTTCTCAAGATGGAGAACAACGAGGCGCTGCTGCTGGCGGACTGCGTGGAGCGTCCCGAGGAGATCGACCTGCGCCGCGCGGAACGGGAAGCGGCGGAGGCGAGGGAAACGCTGCTGCAGAACCGGTCCGTACAGGAAAGTCACCAGGCGGAGGAACGCATGGTGCGTGCGCTGAACCGCATCAAGATAAAAAGGCGCAAAAAATAAAAAAAAATAAAAGGAAAAAGCACGGCGGAAGCCGTGCTTTTTTGCGCTTTCGGAAGAAAAATGCGGGGAAGGGAAGATCGCCGCAGCAGCCCCGAATTGCGCGGCGCGGTCTAAAAAAACCTGATTCCCCGACAGAATTCTGCCTGTTTTGCGCTGCTGTGCGGCTAAAATGAGAGAAAAAGGAGGGGAAAGGTTGAAAACAAGCCTCCTTTTTTCACGAAAAAATGCCGATTTCCTGCCGCCGGCGCGGCGGGAGAAAAACGCGGCGCGCGATGGTCATCCGTTTCATGACCATTTTGTGCCCTGCAGCGGAGCGGAAAGGAATGGTCATAACGATGGAAAAGGCAAGAAAACCTGTTTTTTTGTCCCGGCGCGTGCTGCACCTGCCTGTTGAGAGCATACACCCCAATCCCAACCAGCCGCGGCGCTATTTTGAGGAAGCTGCCCTGGAGGAGCTGAGTGAAAGCATCCGGCAGTACGGTATCTTGCAGCCGCTCACAGTCCGGCGCAGCGCCGGGGGCTACGAGCTGATCGCGGGGGAGCGGCGGCTGCGCGCGGCGAAGCTTGCGGGACTGCGCGAGGTGCCGTGCCTGCTTGCGCAGGCAGAGGAGGAAAGCTCCTCCATTCTGGCGCTGATCGAAAACCTGCAGCGGCGGGACCTGCACTATTTTGAGGAAGCGTCCGCCATCGCCAAGCTGATCACAGTCTACGGGCTTTCGCAGGAGCAGGCGGCGGAAAAGCTGGGCAAATCCCAGTCCGCCGTTGCCAACAAGCTGCGGCTGCTGCGCCTGTCGCCGGACTGCGCGCTGCTCCTGCGGGAAAACGGGCTTTCCGAGCGGCATGCAAGAGCCTTGCTGCGGCTTTCCGATGAGGAGGACCGACTCCGTGCGCTCCGCGTTATTGTCGAGCGCGGATACAATGTGGCGCAGACGGAGGAGTTCATAGAAAAGCTCTTGAAAGAGGCGGAGGTGACTCCGCCGCAGCAAAAGCCGACCTACATCATTAAGGATGTGCGTATCTTCCTCAACGGCGTGCGGCGGCAGCTGGGCATCATGCAGCGCGCAGGCGTCAACGCCAATGCCGAGCGGGAGGACACCGATGAGGAGATCCGCCTGATCATACGGATCCCAAAACACGCAAAAGATTAAAATTGTTACCGATTTGTAGTGCTTTTTCTTCGCAGATGTGCTAAACTCGGCAAATAAAGAGTACATTTTGAGTGCAGGTACAAAAGCACGTCTGTGCCGCAACGCGCGTTTCAACGGCGCACTGCGTTCCGAAGCGTTTTGCCTTGTACCGTGCATGTATAAGTAGGAGAAAAAGCAATGGATGAAAAGGAAAAGCTCCCGGCAGGGGGAAAGCGAGTGAAAAAGAGGGGCAAAGCGCCGCTGATCGCGGTGCTCTGTGTCGTCGGCGCGCTCGTCATCGGCTTTGGCGCGGCGTGCATCGCCGCGAGCCGTTCGTCGGAGATCCTGCGCGGGACGAGCGTGTTTGCCATGGACTTCGGCGGCATGACGGCGGCGCAGGCGGCACAGACATTGGAGCAGGAGGTCGTGCGCAGCGGAAGCGGGCATGCGGAGTTCCGCATGAGCGACGGGCGTGAAGTCTCCAAAAGCTATGCGGAGCTGGGGCTTGACCTCGACTGCGAGCAAACGGCGCAGAGGCTCTGCGCTTACGGGCGCGACGGCGGCGTTCTTCAGAACGGCTGGCAGTACATGCTGAGCATTCTCGGCGGGAAAAAGCAGGTCGAGCCGGTATGGAACATCGACAAGGCGCAGCTGAGGAAGGCTGCCCGTGAAATCGGGGATACACTGAACGATGCTCCGGTCAACTTCTCCTACACGGCGGACGAGACCGGTCTGCGCGCGGTCAAGCCGCGTGACGGGCAGAAATTTACCGCGGACGGTGTGATCAAAGCCTGTGAGGAGCGCATTTGCTCCGGCGGGGAGCTTGTCTATTATCTGGAGCCTGACGTTCCGGTCATCGCGCCGGAAAAGGGCGATTACGCCGCATATCTTGCCGAGCTCCAGCGCCAGACCTCCGAGCCGTGCGCGAATGCGAGCTACGATAAGGAGAGCGAAAGCATTCTTCCCGAGCGGACGCACATTTCCTTTGACCTCGACGCCGCGGTCGCCAAAATGGACGCCGCCGAGGGCGGCGCAAGCGTGCTGATCACGACGGAAGTCGAGTGTCCTGCGGTGACGGCGGAGGTGCTCGAGCAGGTGCTGTTCCGCGACGTTATCGGCACCTACACCACAAAAGTGGGCGGCGCGCCGGGCAGGCACAAGAATGTGCAGCTCACGGCAAGCAGGATCGACGGCTATGTGATGAACAGCGGCGAGAGCATCAAATACGCTGAGCTGACCACACCGTTCACGCTGGAAAACGGCTACTTTCTTGCGCCCATGTACTTTCAGGGCAAGACGGTGGACGGCGCCGGCGGCGGCGCCTGCCAGGCAAGCTCGACGCTCTATGCCGCGTCGCTCCTTGCCAATCTTGAGATCGTGCAGCGCGTCAACCACGGCTTCGCCTCGGACTATATCGGTTTGGGTCTTGACGCCACGGTCGCCGAGGGCGGTCCGGAATTTGAGGTGCGCAACAACACGGACTATCCCATTCGGGTGCAGGCGATTTTTGAAACCAAAAACGGAAAGGACTATATCACGGTCAACCTTCTCGGCACCAAGACGGACGACACCTATGTGAGGATCCGGACCGAGGTTTTGTCCACCACGCCGTATGAGGAGGAGATCGTGGAGACGGAGGAGCTTGCCCCGGGCGTACAGGAGGTCGAGCAGACTCCGTACACGGGCTATCTCGTCAAAACCTACCGCCAGATTTACAGCGGCGACGGCAAGCTGATCTCGGAGACCTTTGAGGCAACCAGCAAATACAAGGCGCGCAACCGCATCATCCGGGTCGGCAAGGGCACCGTGCCGGCGAGCGGCGAGCAGCCCATCGAGCAGCCTGTCGAACAGCCTATCGAACAGCCGGAAACGCAGGAACCGGTCGTGGAACAGCCTCCGGTCCCGGAGATGCCGGTCGAGGAGATGGAGATCCCCGGCTGGCTGATCAACTGAAGACAAAAAGGAAGCGGTCACCCGCTTCCTTTTTCCTGCAAAAAAAGGAGCCAAGCAGACACGCATCGGCTTATGCGTGACTTGCATGGCTCAAAAGGCTCAAAGTTTCTTTCTCTCTGCCCTTATGGTAGCGAAAATCCGGGGAAAATGCAATGGTAAATAACGGGAGTCGTGTGAAGCGGTCGTGACGGATGCTTGTCAAAACAAAACGCCGTTATCATAAAATTGAATAAAATCTTGCAAATCTTTCCTGAAACCCCTTGCTTTTGTGAAACGTGAAGGGTATAATGCAGATGACTGAGCAGATACAACGGCAAAAACGCATGAAAATATGAAAACGAATAATTGGAGGAGTATTGATCATGGCAAAGTTTAAGGTTTATTACACCATCGAGCTCAATGAGGTCGCAACCCACATCTTCAAGGAAAACGATTTTGAAGTCATGCTTTGCAGCCACAATGACGAGGAGACTTATGTGAAGGAGCTTGCTGCGTTCCAGCCCGACGCGATCATGTGCCGTACCGAACCCATTACTGCCAAGATGATGGACACCTGCAAAAACCTCAAGGTCATCGGCAAGCAGGGCGCCGGTCTTGACAACATCGACATGGATCACGCCCATGACAAGGACATCACCGTCGTCTACGCGCCCGCCGGCAACGCCAACGCGGTCGCAGAGCACGCCGTTTTGCTGATGCTCGCCTGCGCCAAGCGCTTTACTTACGTTGACAGACAGTTCCGCGGCGGCAACTTCCTCGTCCGCATGAACATGGAGCACACTTATGAGCTTGGCGGCAAGACCCTCGGCATGATCGGCTGCGGCCGTATCTCCCAGCTTGCCATGCAGAAGTGCAAGTACGGCTTCGGCATGAAGGTCATCGGCTACGATCCGTACCTTACCCAGGACAAGATCGGCGACCTGTGCGAGCTCAAGGCCACCGCCAAGGAGGTCTGGGAGCAGGCTGACTTTGTTTCCGTTCACCTGCCCGTCGTGGATTCCACGGTTCACTCCATCGGCCGTGAGCAGTTCAGCTGGATGAAGCCCACCGCTTCCTTCATCAACTGCGCGCGCGGCGCCCTGATCAAGGAAAACGAGCTGGTCGAGTGCCTGAAGGACGGCACGCTCTTCCAGGCCGGTCTGGACGTGTTTGAGCATGAGCCCATTCAGGAGTCCAGCCGCGAGCTGTTCGACCTCGACAACGTCGTCATGACGCCGCACATGGCAGCCACCACCGAGCAGTCCGTCATCAACTGCTGCACCAGCGTCGCCAACGACATCGTCGCCGTCTGCAACGGTCAGGAGCCCAAGGTCAAGGCGGAAAAGCCCAAGTTCTGAGAATACAAAAAGTGCAAAAACGGAAAGCCGCCCATCGGGCGGCTTCCTTTTTTTG
>JAEDKW010000129.1 GCA_016295615.1 Oscillospiraceae bacterium
AAATGTGTGGTAATATTGCAAATTGAGATATTATGTTGCCCGGGAAGGCGCAGGCATAAGACAGAAAAGAGGAAAAACTTTATGGAAGCAGTCAACAATGTGGAAACAAAGAAAGTGATGCTCTCCGGCATCCAGCCCAGCGGCGAGCTGCACCTTGGCAACTACCTCGGCGCGATCAAAAACTGGGTGGCGCGCACGGACGAGTTTGACAATTATTATTTTATGGCGGACATGCATACCATTACCGTGCGCCAGACGCCGGCGGATCTGCGCCGCCGCACGCTTGAGCAGCTTGCGCTCTATATCGCAAGCGGTCTCGACCCGGAGAAGAACACACTTTTCATTCAGTCCCACGTGCATCAGCATGCGGAGCTCGGCTGGGTGCTCAACTGCTACACGATGTTCGGCGAGCTCAGCCGCATGACGCAGTTCAAGGATAAGTCTGCCAAGCACAAGGAGAACATCAACGGCGGTCTTTTCACCTATCCTGCTTTGATGGCGGCGGACATTCTGCTCTATCAGCCGGACTATGTTCCCGTGGGCGAGGATCAGAAGCAGCATGTGGAGCTTTGCCGCAATATTGTCCAGCGCTTCAACGGACTTTACGGCGACGTATTCAAGATGCCCGAGCCTTACATTCCCAAGGCGGGCGCCCGCGTGATGAGCCTCACCGCGCCGGAGAGCAAGATGAGCAAGTCCATCCCCGAGGGCTGTGTGTTCCTCATGGAGAAGCCGGAGGATATTGCCAGAAAGTTCAAACGCGCCATTACCGACAGCGACACCGAGCATTGCGTTCGCTTCGACCCGGAAAATAAGCCCGGCGTTGCCAATCTCATGAGCATCTATTCCGCAGTCACCGGCAGGACTTACGACGAGATCGAGCAGGAGTTTGCCGGCAAGGGCTACGGTGTGTTCAAGAGCGCCGTCGGCGACGCGGTCATCGAGCTGCTGCGTCCCATTCGCGAGGAGGCGGTGCGTCTGCTTGCGGACAAGGCATATCTGGAAAGCGTTTACCGCGCCGGTGCGGAGAAAGCCTCCTATGTCGCGGAAAAGACGCTGCGCAAGGTCTATAAAAAGGTCGGCTTCGTTGCCAGATAAGGGTGGCGCATCATGATCAATGTAATTGCGAAAGAACTGCTGCTGATCGTGGGCGCGGCTTTGCTCGTGGCCATGGTGGTCAGCTTTCTGATGTGTCCGCTCGTGAAATCGTTTGCCTATAAGATCGGCGCGATCGATGTACCGAAGGACAACCGCCGCATGCACAAAAAACCCGTGCCGCGGCTTGGCGGTCTCGCCATTTTTCTCGGCTTTATCGTCAGTATTCTGCTCTTTGCCAACATCGACCATGAGATGCAGGGCATCCTTCTCGGCGCTGTGATCATCGTGGTGCTGGGCGTGGTGGACGATATGACGCCGCTGCGCGCGTACTTCAAATTTGTCGTGCAGATCGCGGCGGCGCTTGTCGCCGTCTTTCACGGAGTTGTGATCGAGACGCTCTCCAACCCCAATGTTTTCAGCCAAAGCCCCTATTGGAATCTCGGCTGGCTTGCGGTTCCCATCACGGTTTTGTGGATCGTGGGCATCACCAACGCCGTCAATCTGATCGACGGTCTGGACGGTCTTGCCTGCGGCGTTTCAACGATCAGCGCGCTGACGATGCTTGTGATCGCGCTGCTTGTTTCCGAAGGCGGCATTGCCGTCATTATGGCGTCGCTTGTCGGCGCGTGCCTCGGCTTCATGCCGTATAACAAAAATCCGGCGAAGATGTTCATGGGCGATACCGGCTCGACCTTTTTGGGGTATATTCTTGCAACGATCTCCATTCAGGGGCTTTTCAAGTACTATGCCATCGTGTCCTTTGCCGTGCCGTTCCTGATCCTCGGGCTTCCGATGTTTGACACGCTTTTTGCCATCGTTCGCCGTCTTGCCCACGGGCAGAATCCCATGGCGCCGGATCGCGGGCATATCCACCATCGCCTGATCGATATGGGTCTGAGTCAAAAGCAGGCAGTCGCCGCACTGTATGTCGTCAGCAGCATTCTGGGGCTGAGCGCCGTGGTGCTCACGGCGAGCGGCGCGATCAAGGCGATGCTCCTTCTCATGGCGCTGATGATCGCCGCCTACATTGCTTCGCGCGTGATCTTCCCGAAAGAGACCG
>JAEDKW010000032.1 GCA_016295615.1 Oscillospiraceae bacterium
TTCTGCAGGAGTACAACTTCCGCGTCTGCTTCCTCGATCCCGAACAGGGTCGTATCGCCGGTACCTTCGTTTATGACAATCTCGGTATCGACAAGGTCGCCATCCTCTACGACGTCAACGACGACTACGGTCAGGGTCTGAAGGACAACTTCGTCAAGGTCTTCGAGGCCAAGGGCGGCACCATCGTTGCTGAAGAAAAGTACAACGGCGGCGACGCTGACTTCACCGCTCAGCTCACCACCATCCGCGACAGCGGCGCTGAGCTCATCTTCACCCCGATCTTCTATCAGGATTTCATCATGATCCACAAGCAGGCCCGTACCCTCGGCATGACTCTGCCCATGCTCGGCGGTGACGGCTGCGCTTCCGAGGTTCTCTTCGACGCTGCCGAAGCGGTTGACGGCTCCTACGTCATCAACCACGTCTCCCTGGTCGACCCCTCCACCGAGTCCTGGCGTCAGGAATACTCCGAGCGCTGGAACGGCGCCAAGATGGAGCTCAACGGCTACATGGCCTACGACGCCTTCCTGGTCTGGTGCGCCGCCGTTGAAAAGGCCGGCTCCGCCGATCCCGAAGCCATCGCCAAGGCTTACACTGAGGTCGAAGTCACCGGCATCACCGGTACCATCAAGATCGACCCCGCTACCCACAACCCCGTCGGCAAGAGCGGCGTTGTTGAGCAGATCGACGGCGCCAACAAGACCTACAAGTTCATCGCTGCTGTTGCTGCGGAATAATTTGCAGATACAATCACAACGGGTAAATATCTGATCTTTGGCGCTCGGGCGTCCCTTCACCGGGGCGCCCGAGGTTAACAGTAAGCAAAGGAGGCTGTATATGGGTATAGAATATTATCTCCAACAGCTTGTTAACGGCATTTGCCTGGGCGGCATGTACGCCCTGATGTCTGTGGGCTATTCGCTGGTCTACAGTATTATGAACTTCTCAAACTTCGCGCACGGCGGCGTGATCATGGTCGGCGCTTACGTCGGCTACTTCGCCCTCACGGCGCTTGGCTGCCCGTTCCTCGTTACCTTCCTGCTGTGCGGTCTGGGCAGCGGCATACTGGCGATCATCATTGAGCGCCTCGTTTACAGTCCGCTGCGCAAGCGCCGCGCGCCTTCGCTGTACTTCATCATTTCGGCAATGGGCGCTTCCATTTTCCTGGAAAACTTCGTTATTGCCACGATCGACGGCACCCCCCGCAACTATCCCGAAATCTTTAACGAGTCTCTTCACATCGGCAACCTCAGCCTCGGATATGACAGCTTGCTGATGATCATCGTGACGGCAGTTTCCCTGCTGATCCTGATGTTTATCATACAGAAGACCAAGATCGGTCTTGCCATTCGCGCCTGCTCCTATAACGAGAAGGCTGCAACACTGATGGGCATCAACGGCGACCTGGTTATTTTCGTCATTTTCCTGATGGGCGGCGTACTGGCCGGCTTTGCCGGTATGCTTTACGGTATGCGTTTTATCGTCAAGCCCACCATCGGTCTGATCACCAACAAATCCTTTGTTGCAGCGGTCTTCGGCGGTCTCGGCAGCCTTCCCGGCGCGATCCTCGGCTCGCTGCTGCTGGGCATTATGGAGATCTTCGTGGCGTCCTGGAACTCCGCTTACCGCGATCTGTTCGTCTATGCGCTGCTGATCATCGTCCTTGTCGTCAAGCCGTCCGGTCTGATGGGCAAGGTCACCGAAGACAAGGCGTAAGGAGGGAGGATAGAATATGTTTAGTTGGTATTATATTGAAGGTATTCTGATCCAGTCCTGCTACACGATGCTCATCGTGCTGGGCCTTTCCATCCTGACCGGCTACACCGGTATGTTCTCCTTCGGTCACGCGGGCTTTGTGTGCATCGGCGCTTATGTCTCCGTTATCTGCACGATGGCGTTCGGTCTGCCCTATTGGGTGGCGCTGATCATCGCCGGTCTCGTCTCCATGGCGCTCGGCGCGGCGCTTGGCAAGATCACCCTGAACCTCAAGGGCGACTATTTCTGCATCGCCACGCTCGGCGTCGGCGAAGCGATCCGTCTGATCTTCAACAATCTGCAGCTCAACATCAATGTCGGCGGACGCTCCTTTGCGCTCGACGGCGCGAAGGGCGTTCCCGGCGTACCTTTGGAGACGACCTTCGGCTTTTCGCTCGTTGTGGTCATCCTCTTTATCACCGCCACCGCCTTTTTGATGAACTCCAAGCACGGACGCAGCATGCTGGCCGTGCGCGAGGATGAGCTGGCGGCTCAGATGAGCGGTATCAACACCTTTAGGAGCAAGATGCTCGCCATGTGCATGTCCGCGCTCTATGCCGGCATCGCAGGCGGCATGCTCGCACACTACTTCGGCTACGTTCAGCCCAAGATGTTTATGATGGCCAAGTCCACGGAATACACCATCATGGTCATTTTCGGCGGCATGGGCTCCATCACGGGCTCCGTACTCGGTACGCTGCTGCTGTGCGCTCTGCCTGAGCTGCTGCGCGCCGTGGGCGACTGGCGTCTCGTGTTCTACGGTCTCGCCGTTATCGTCATCATGATCGTCCGTCCGAAGGGACTCATGGGCGGCAAGGAGCTGCGCGTCGGCTACTTCATCAAGTGGGTCTTCGGCAAGCTGAGCGGAAAGAACCGGAAGCTGCCCCCTGCTGACGGCGGAGGAAAGGAGGCTGCGGCACAATGAGTGAAAGAATTCGTGACGAAGTCGTTTTGAAGCTTGACCATGTGACCAAGCGCTTCGGCGGTCTGACCGCCGTGGGCGACGTCACCTTTGAGATCAAGAAGGGCGAGATCTACGGTCTCATCGGTCCCAACGGCGCGGGCAAGACCACCATCTTCAACCTCATCACCGGCGTTTACGCGCTCACGGAGGGCGAGATCTTCTTCTGCGGCGACTGCATCGGCCGCGGTCTTGTGACCTATGACGCCAAGGGCAAGAAGCCGGAGAGCAAAAAGCCTCTGCAGAACAAGCCCTACAACATCATGTCCAAAGGCATGGCGCGCACCTTCCAGAACATTCGCCTTTTCAAGAGCGAGACGGTGTTCAACAACGTTCTCACCGCCTGCCACGCAGGCGCGGATTACAACATTTTCCAGACACTTTTCCGCTTCAAGCGCATCTGGCCGTTTAAGTCTGCCCCCAAATGGCTGACCAAGTATGCCCATCAGGAGGAGGCGCTTCGTCAAAAGACGGAGGAGCTGCTCAAGATCATGGGCATCTGGCAGTATAAGGACATGCTGGCGGTCAACCTGCCGTACGGTCAGCAGCGCAAGCTGGAGATTGCCCGCGCGCTGGCTCAGAATCCCAAGCTGCTGCTGCTCGACGAGCCGGCCGCCGGTATGAACCCCGAGGAAACGATCGCCCTGATGAAGCTGATCCGCGAGATCCGCGACCGTTTCGACCTGACCGTTCTGATCATCGAGCACCATATGGACCTCATCATGAACGTGTCCGACCGCATCTTTGTTCTGAACTTCGGCAAGCCCTTGGCAGAGGGTACACCTGCTGAGATCCAGCAGAATCCCGAAGTCATCGAGGCTTACCTCGGAAAGGAGGACGACGCTGATGGCAATGCTTGAGATCAAAGATCTGAACGTCTTTTACGGCGGTATCCACGCGCTCAGGGGCATCTCTCTTGAGGTCGAGGAGGGTCAGATCGTCTCCATGATCGGCTCCAACGGTGCCGGCAAATCCTCTATGATGAACGCGATCTCCGGTCTTGTGAAATATAAGTCCGGCGAGATCTTCTACAAGGGCGAAAAGCTCCCCACGCAGGCGAGCAAGATCGTCAAGGCCGGTATCTGCCAGGTTCCCGAAGGGCGTCTGATCTTCGCCAACCTCACCACCTATGAGAATCTGATGATCGGCGCCTACCTCAGAAGCGACAAGGACGGCATTGCCAGGGATCTCAAGCGTGTGTACGAGATCTTCCCCCGTCTGGAAGAGCGTAAGAACCAGATCGCCGGCACGCTTTCCGGCGGTGAGCAGCAGATGCTCGCCATGGGTCGCGGCATCATGTCCGCACCGGACGTCATCATGCTTGACGAGCCTTCCCTCGGTCTTGCGCCGCTTTTGATCAACACCATCTTTGAGACCATCAGGGAGATCAAATCCATGGGCAAGACGATCCTTTTGGTCGAGCAGAACGCGCTCAAGGCACTTTCCGTCGCGGACAAGGCATATGTGCTTGAGCAGGGCCGCATCACCAAGAGCGGACCGGGCGCCGAGCTTCTCAAGGATCCGCAGATCGCGGAAGCCTATCTTGGTAAGAGCAAATAATCAAAAAAACCGATTGCCGATTAAGCAGCTTAATCGGCAATCGGTGCGCTCACCGCTTTTTTTACATCATCTTTCAGGAGGTATTGCAATATGGCTGTTACCGCAAAGGACATTATGAAGCGCATTCAAGAGGAAGACATCAAAATGGTCGACTTCAAGATCGTTGACATCAGCGGTCAGTTCCGTCACGTCACTGTCCCCGCCGCGAATTTCACCGAGGAAACGATGACGAGCGGCATCGGCTTTGACGCTTCCAACTACGGTTACGCCGTGGTCGAAAAGAGCGACATGGTCTATATTCCCGACCTTGAGACCGCGATGATCGACCCGTTCTGCGAGATCAAGACGCTCAGCATGATCGGCAACGCCATGATCGTTGACTATCCTGCCAACCGTCCTCTGGCGCAGTATCCGCGCAACATCGTGCTCGCGGCTGAGAAGTACATGCGCGACAGCGGCATTGCCGACACCATGATGATCCTGCCCGAGTTTGAGTTTTACCTGTTCAACGAGGTCGAGTGGAAGGTCGCGCACAACAACATCGGTCTCCACATCGACGCCGAACAGTCCCACTGGAACAGCGATACCGAAGGCACCGGCTGCGTCGCTCCGTATCAGGACCACTATCACATTGCCAAGCCCCTCGACAAGACGTACGAGGCGCGCAGCGAGATGTGCATGGAGATCGAAAAGGCCGGCATCCCCGTCAAATACCATCACCCCGAGGTCGGCGACGCCCAGTTCGAAATTGAGCCGCTGCTCGGCAAGATGTCCACGATGGCGGACGGCACGATGAACATCAAGTACATCATTCACAATGTCGCCCGCAAATACGGTCTGACGGCAACGCTGATGCCCAAGCCCATCTACGGCGAAGCGGGCAGCGGCATGCACGTACACATGCTGCTCCTCAAGGACGGCGAGCCTGTCTTCTCCGATGACAACGGCTACTCACACCTCAGCAAGGAAGCCCACTGGTTCATGGGCGGTCTGCTGAAGCACATTGCGGCTCTGTGCGCCCTCACCAACCCGTCCACCAACTCCTTCAAGCGTCTGGTGCCCGGTTTCGAGGCCCCCGTCACCGTCGGTTACGCCACGTCCAACCGCAGCGCCGTCATTCGCATCCCGGCGTACGCCAAGTCCCCGAAGCTGCGCCGCTTTGAGCTGCGCAACCCCGACGCCACCTGCAATCCCTACTTCTGCTATGCCGCGCTCCTGATGGCGGGTCTCGACGGCATCAAGAACAAGATCGACCCCCACGAAAACGGCTGGGGTCCTTACGACTGCAACCTGTTTGACCTGCCCGAGGAGGAAAAGGCCAAGCTGCAGGGTCTGCCCACGAGACTGGAAGATGCGCTCGATGCGCTCGAAGCCGATCACGACTTCCTCACCGAAGGCGGCGTGTTCCCCGAAGAGCTGCTCAGGAACTTCATCGCCCGCAAGCGCCGCGAGTGCCGCGAGATCTCTGCCATTCCGCATCCCGTCGAATTCGAGAAGTACTACAATCTGTGATCCGGTCGTCAAAAAAGGGAAATCACCTTGCGGTGATTTCCCTTTTCCTTTTACCTTCTGCCTTCCGCTTGCCTTGCCGCCGGTAAGCGGCTTTTATTCCGTGATCAGATACGATCCTTCGCCCGGCGCCGTGGATGTCATCGGCACAAGCTCGGTGTCGATCCCCTCCATCGCCGCGGCGATCTGCGGCAGAGTCTCCTCCGTCGCGGCGACATACACGCGGTCGAACTTCGGCGCAAGCTCGCTGACCACGATGCCCGTGCGCTCCTCGCTGCCGGCAAGCACGATGTCCGCGTCGATCGAGACGGAAAGCTTGATGTCATAGTCCTCGAGCGCCTTTTGCAGTTCGCCGGCAAGCAGGGCAAGCGCCGCCTGCTTCGTCATCGTGCGCTCATCCGTCTTGATGCGGCTCATGCGTCCGTCGCGCGGATAGCAGAAATCGTCAAGCAGCAGCTCATCAAAGCCCAGCTCGGCACACTCCCGGGCGATATCGACCACATACTGCCGCGCCAGTTCCTTTTCCGGCGCCAGCCAGTGCGTGCTGTATGTGTCGTACCAGACATAACCCGTCAGCTGGCAGACCGCCGCATCCGTCATATGTGCGTAGGCGTAGCGGCTGTCATGCAGCGCACTGATGCGGGCGATCGTGTAATAGCCGGAATCGTTGAGTCCCTGCAAAGAATCGCGCGCCACGCTGCTGCCGACCACCGCGCCGCAATCGACCGCGCCGGCAACGTGCGAATCGTACAAGATCTCGCCGGTGTTCTTCTTCACACGGACGGCAACGGCGTTGATGTCCGGATCAAGTCCCTCCAGCGCCGCTTCCCAGCCGCCCTGCAAAACCGCGGCGTCCAGCTCGCAGGCATAGGTGTCCTTCGTGATCGGCTCCTCCACGATGATCTCCAGCTCCGGCTGCGCGGAGCCGTCCTCCGAAGTCCCCTCCGCCGCCGTCTGATCGATGCGGTCATGCCACGGAAGCTCAAAGCGGAAGCTGCCGTCGGCATCATACACCACATGCTGCTGGATCAGCATGAAGATCATGGCAGCCGCCAGCGCCAGTACCAGCAGCACGACCAGAAGCTTTTTTCCGCCGCTGCGCCCGTGATAGCTTTTGTATCCGCGCGTCCCTTTCACTTTTGCCATCGGCTCACCCGCCTTCCGTCTCTTCTTTCCTGTCTGAATGCCTGCGGAATCAAGTGCCTCGGCTTTCGAAGCGGTTTGCTTTGTTCCGCACATAGTATCCTATGAGAATTGTTGAAAAAAGTCAACAAAAACCTTCGTTTTTGCTGACTTTTGCTGATTTTTCGTGCGTTCAGCCCTCGATTTCGTCCATCATCGCCACGCGGCGGGCATGGCGTCCGCCCTCAAACTCGGTGGAGAGGAACGCGCTTACCATCGCGCTTGCCAGCTTGGGACCGGTAAAGCCCGCACCGATGGCGATCATGTTGGCGTTGTTGTGCCGGCGGCAAAGCTCCGCCTCGAGCGCATCGGCGCAGTGCGCGCAGCGAATGCCCCTGACCTTGTTGGCGGCAATGGAAATGCCGATGCCGGTCGTGCAGATGACGATGCCGCGCTCACACTCGCCGCTTGCTACCGCGCGTGCGGCAGCCTCGCCAAACACGGGATAGTCGCAGCTGTCGAGGGAATCGGTGCCGCAGTCCCTGATCTCGTGACCCTGCTGCTCAAGCTCCTGCTTGAGCTTTTCCTTAAGCTCATAGCCGCCGTGATCACAACCCATTGCAATTTTCATGGTGATTTTCTCCTTTTTTCCGGCGCACATTCGCACCGTATTATTCTTGTTTCACAGCTTGTGGAAAATCGGTTGTTGCGCTTCAAACGTCGCAAAGCAGCGGAAGGAGCACGCCCGGAGCAGCTCCTGACACTCCTCCATTGCACAGCCGATGAACTCCGGCGTGTGCGCGTCGCTGCCCATGGTGATGATCTCGCCGCCGAGATCGCGGTAAAGACGCAGCCACGGCTCGTCAGGCAGCGGATTTGCTCCGCGGTTCGTGTTGAGCTCGATGCCGAGCCCTTTGTCGATCAGCCGCTGCAAAATATCGGCGACCTCGTCGCGGTACGGTGCGAAGCTGAGGTTTTCCATGCCGCGGTCCTGCTTCGCATAGCGCAGCGGCAGCGTCAGATGCCCGAGGACGTTGAACCTTCCCCAGTCGATGAGCCTGCGCACCTCGCCCAAATACAGCCCGATCGCCTCGCGCCAGACGCTCTCGCCGCGACCCTTGAGCCACATGAGATCCGTCACCTCGCCGTGCAGCTTGACCGCGTGCACGGAGCCGATCACAAAATCGAGCGGCGGCGCAGTCTCGAGCAGATGGTCGCCGATCGCCGTGTCCGTCATCGTGATTTCGCCGAGCTCTGCCCCCAGCCGCACCCTGATGCGCCCATCGGAGACAGCCTTGGCCTCCTCGTACTGCGCAAGATGCTTCGCCCAGTCATGCTCCGGCGTCAGCGTGCGCAGACGGCTTTCCTCCAGCGGCTCCACGTGGTCGGTGAAGCAGATCTCATCCACGCCCTGCTCCATGGCGCTTTTGACCATTTCCGCCATGCTGTGCTTCGCATCAAATGAGCAGGAGGAGTGGATATGGTAATCGCTGATGTACGCTGCATTTCTCATTTCTTAAACTTTCCGAAAAAGCTCTTGTTTTCTTCGTAGTTCTTCTCGCCGAGCAGCTCGCTGAATTTCTTCAGCGCCTCCTTCTGCTCACGGTTGAGGTTTGTCGGCGTTTCGATATACACGGTGACATACTGGTCGCCGCGCCCGCGTCCGTTCAGCCCGGGAATGCCCTTGCCCTTGAGGCGGAACGTCGTGCCGGACTGCGTGCCTTCGGGAATGGAGTACTTCACCCTGCCGTCGATCGTCGGGATCTCCAGCTCCGCGCCGAGCACCGCCTGCGTGAAGGTGATGGGTGCCTCGCACAGGACGCTCGTTCCCTCGCGGCGGAAAATCTCGTGCGGGCGCACGGAAACCACGATCAGCAGATCGCCGGCAGGTCCGCCGTTCTTGCCGGCGTTGCCCTGTCCGCGCAGGGAGATCGTCTGTCCGTTGTCGATGCCGGCGGGAATGGTGACCTTCAGCGTCTTGCGCTTGCGCACCATACCCTTGCCGCCACAGTGCCTGCACGGCTGGTGAATGATTCTGCCCTTGCCGCCGCAGCGCGCGCAGGGCGCGGAGGTGGACATGAAGCCGAGCGGCGTCTGGCGGCGCTGCTGTACCACGCCGCTGCCGCGGCAATCGGGACAGACCTCCGCGGTCGTGCCCTTGGCGCAGCCGCTGCCGTGACACTCCGCGCACTGCTCCACGCGGTCAATGCTCACTTCCTTCTCGCAGCCGAACGCCGCCTCCTCAAAGCGGATGGTCACGCTCGTGCGCAGGCTCTCGCCGCGCTGCGGCGCGTTGGGGTTTGCCCGTCCGCCGCCGAAGCCGCCGCCAAAGAAGCTGCCGAAAATGTCGCCCAGATCACCGAAATCGAAGCCTGCGCCGCCGTATGCACCGCCGGCGCCCGCGCCGTAGCTCGGATCGACGCCGGCAAAGCCGAACTGATCGTAGCGCGCCTTCTTTTCGGGATCGGAGAGCACCTCGTTTGCCTCGTTGACCTCCTTGAACTTCTCCTCGGCCTCCTTGTCGCCGGGATTCATATCCGGATGGTACTTGCGCGCAAGCTTTTTATATGCCTTTTTGATTTCTTCCTCCGAGGCGCCCTTCGATATGCCGAGCACCTCGTAGTAATCTCTTTTATTCTCAGCCATAAACTATGCTCCTAAAAACGCCACAATCGGAGGCGGCTTCCGCCGCCCCCGCTGTGACCGGATCGGTTTATTTTACTTCTTGTCTTCGTCATCGACGACCTTGTAATCGGCGTCGTAGTACTGCTGTCCGTCAGCGCCCTGCTGCGCGCCGCCCATGTCGGGACCGGCGCCCTGCGCGCCCTGGGGATTGGCCTGCTGATAGAGCTTCTCGCTCATCGTGTAGAACAGCTGGGTGAGCTCCTCCGTCGCCTTCTTGATCGCGTCGGTATCGTCGCCCTTGAGGGTCTCCTTGAGCTTGTCGATGCCCTCCTGCACCTTTGCCTTTTCGTCAGCGGGGATCTTGTCGCCGACTTCGCCGAGCGTCTTTTCGCTCTGATAGACCATCTGGTCGGCCTGGTTGCGAACCTCGACCTTTTCCTTGATCTTGGCGTCCTCAGCGGCATACTGCTCCGCTTCCTTGACCGCCTTCTCGATGTCCTCCTTGCTCATGTTGGAGGAGGAGGTGATGGTGATGTGCTGCTCCGTGCCGGTGCCGAGATCCTTGGCGCTGACATTCACGATGCCGTTGGCGTCGATATCGAAGGTGACTTCGATCTGAGGCACGCCGCGGCGCGCCGGAGCGATCCCGTCGAGGTGGAAGCGACCGAGGCTCTTGTTGGCGGCCGCCATCTCGCGCTCGCCCTGCAGAACGTTGACCTCCACGCTCGTCTGGTTATCCGCGGCGGTGGAGAAGATCTGGCTCTTCTTGACGGGGATGGTGGTGTTGCGGTCGATGAGCTTGGTGCACACGCCGCCCATGGTCTCGATAC
>JAEDKW010000033.1 GCA_016295615.1 Oscillospiraceae bacterium
CGCCGAAGCGCCGCCTGCGGCGGATACAGCGAGGCGAAATCGAGGAAGCGGCGGGAGAATTGCCCGCAAAGGCGGGCAAGGCGACCGTTGCCGCGACGGTGTGCGCCGACGGAGCACGCAAAAAAGGCACCGCCTTTCGGTGGTGCCTTTGGAGCGGGCGACGAGGCTCGAACTCGCTACCTCCACCTTGGCAAGGTGGCGCTCTACCAGATGAGCTACGCCCGCGGAACGATGCTTACTATAGCAGACCTTTTTTGATTTGTCAAGTAAAAAAAGCGCTTTTTGGCAAATAAAAGTCCCAAATGCACGCAACCTTTTTTCCGTGCGCGTCGTCTAAAAAAACAGGCTGAAAGTAAGCTGAATTCTTTTTTTATAAAAAAGGAGAAGCCAACCCATGAAACACATCAGAAGAACACTTGCCGCCGCACTTGCGCTGATCCTCGCTCTCGGGCTTGCCGCCTGCGGCGCCGACAACGACAGCAACGAACCGGACGGCGGCAGCGATGAGCCGCAGAAAACAGAGACCGTATCCTACGCCGGAGACTACGCCGACCGCGTCAGTCAGCGCGCAACGATGAAGATCTCCGAAGACGGCAGCACGCTGAACTTTGAGATTGCCTGGGGCAGCTCCGCCTTCGAGTCCAATGTCTGGACGATGAGCGGCACACTCAGCGGGGACGGTGATCGTGTGGACTACACCGACGGCAGGCTCGTGGTCATCAGCTACGGCGGTGCGGACACCGCAGCCGGGGACGGCGAGGTCGTGGAGGAGACCGTCTATGAAGACGGCACAGGCTGTTTTGAGATTGCCGACGGCGTCTTCATCTGGCACAGCGACAACGACGCATTCGAGACAGACCCCGCATTTGAGCCGATGCGGTAAGCGTACCCGGCAAGAACGATCTGCTGCGAAGCAGGCGCTGCCTTTTGGCAGCGCCTGCTCCTTTTTGCAGCCACCCCCTGCGGCGCCATAATTTTCTTGCAAAAGCACGCGTTCTGTGATAAAGTTTTTTGCCGGACTTGTAATTCACATCAGGAGGAATCCGCCATGGCAACCTTACACGAAGAGATCTCGCGCCGCAGGACCTTTGCCATCATCTCCCATCCGGACGCCGGTAAAACGACGCTGACGGAGAAGTTCCTGCTCTACGGCGGCGCCATCGCGCAGGCCGGCGAGGTCAAGGGCAAGAAAGCGCGCGCTGCCACGAGCGACTGGATGGAGATCGAGAAGCAGCGCGGTATTTCCGTCACCTCATCCGTCATGCAGTTCCAGCACGGCGGCTTCTGCATCAACATTCTCGACACCCCGGGTCATCAGGACTTCTCCGAGGACACCTACCGCACGCTCATGGCGGCGGACAGCGCGGTGATGGTCATTGACGGCGCAAAGGGCGTCGAGCCGCAGACGCGCAAGCTCTTCCGTGTCTGCGCCTTGCGCCATATCCCCATTTTCACGTTTATCAACAAGATGGACCGCGAGACGCGCGATCCGCTCGACCTCTGCGAGGAGGTGGAGCGCGAGCTGGGCATCGACACCTATCCCGTCAACTGGCCGATCGGCTGCGGCAAGGAGTTTTTCGGCGTGTACGACCGCGAAAAGCAGTGCATCCTGCACTTCACCGGCGAGGGGCACGCAAAAAAGGCCGCCGTCACCTCCATCGCGCTGGACGATCCCGAGCTGACCGCGCTGATCGGTCAAAAACGGCGCGATACGCTTGCCGACGAGGTGGAGCTGCTCGGCGCCGGCCGTGAGTTTGATCTGGACGCCGTGCGCGGCGGCACGCTCTCTCCCGTGTTTTTCGGCAGCGCGCTCACGAACTTCGGCGTTGAGCCGTTTCTTGAGAGCTTCCTCAAAATGACCACCGCTCCCCTTCCCCGCGTTTCCGACGCCGGCGAGGTGGATGTGTTCTCCCCCGATTTCTCCGCGTTCGTCTTTAAGATCCAGGCGAATATGAATAAAGCGCACCGCGACCGCCTTGCCTTTCTGCGCATCTGCTCGGGCAGGTTTGAGCGCGACGCGGAGTATTACCACATGCAGACCGGCAAGAAGATGCGTCTTTCCCAGCCGCAGACCATGATGGCGGCCGAGCGCGAGATCGTGGACGAAGCCTACGCCGGCGACATCATCGGCGTGTTCGACCCCGGCATCTTCTCCATCGGCGACACGATCACCGTGCCGGGCAAAAAGTTCAGATATTCCGGTATCCCGACCTTTGAGCCGGAGCACTTCATGTCCGTCTCCCCCAAGGATACGATGAAGCGCAAGCAGTTCGTCAAGGGCATCGAGCAGATCGCACAGGAGGGCGCGATCCAGATCTTCAGGATGCCGGATTCCGGCTTTGAGGACATCGTGGTCGGCGTGGTCGGCACACTGCAGTTCGACGTGTTTTCCTACCGCATGAAAAGCGAGTACGGCGTCGAGCTTCGCATGAGCGGTCTGCCTTACGAGCATCTGCGCCTGATCGCGGAGTGCCCGTGCGATGTGAAGGACCTGCTGCTTTGCACCGGCTCGCGCGTGCTGGAGGACTTCAAGGGTCGAAGGCTCATCGCGTTCGGCGGCGAATGGTCGGTGGGCTTCCTCACCAAGCACAATCCCGGTCTCGTCCTTGAGGACTGGCTGAGTGTCAAATGATCAAACGCCGGCTTCACCCGTTTGGGTGAAGCCGGCGTTTTTCTTTTTTGTTGTGCTTCGCAACCGCCGCTTTCTTACGATTCAGACTCCGCGAGGATGACCTCCACGATGCCGGGATTCTCAGTGTCCGGATAAAAGTAGAGCTGCCACGGCGCGGTCATCTGCGGATATTCGCTTTGCACCTCCTGCACCATCTGCTCCACGCCGCTGCGGTCTGTGGCAAAATACCCGATGCGGACGGTCAGCTTCTGCGCGCCCTGCTCCGCGGCAACGCGCAGAAGCTCCGGCAGCGCCTCGGTCGAGGTCGCGTTGACGATATCCTCCTGCTCCGTCTGCGTACGGCGGTAGCCGAAATGCACGCTCAGCTCGTAATAGCCGCGCTCCTGCGAGCCGGTGTAGGTTATATAGTCGAGCAGGTACGCGCCCAGCGCCGTCTCCTGCTGCACCTCATTGCAGGCGCTTTGCATCATCGCCTCGGCGTCCAGATTGTCGCCGTAGACGCGGATCGTGCCGTTCTCTCCGTGTTCGCCGAGCAGCAGCAGCATCGCGTTGACAAGATCCTGATAGCTGTCGGCGCGCAGGGTGTCCGTGCCTTTGTTTTCCCAGTACGCCGCGCTGTGCGGCGAAACGCTGGAGTATGAGCGCTCCAGCACGACGTTGCCGCAGCCGCTGAGCGTCAGGCAGAGCGCCGCGCAAAGGACGAGCATTCTCTTTTTCACGGCGCACACCTCCTTTGTCTCAGTAGCCAAGCTCCTCGTCCACGAGGACGACTTCCGTTTCGCAGCCCTTCATCGCTTCCCACAGCACCACAAGTCCGCGGCAGATGCGCTGCGGGCTTTTGCAGTCGTAGCAGCGATCGCCCCTGGCGGCGCACGGCGTCCTGGTGCCGAGACGCTGCGCGTTTTTCGGCGCGGCAATGTTGCGCGCGCGCCAAAGCGCCCCGTCATAGTCGGGCGCCAGCTTGTTGCGTCCCACGACGAAATAGACCTTCTTGTGACCGAACAGCATGCCCGAGACACGGTTGCCCGTGCCGTCGATATTGACGATCTCACCGGTCTCGGCAAGACCGTTGGCAGAGGTCAGATAGACCTCCGTCGTCATCGCCTTTGCCCGGATCTCAGCGGGGTCCTTGCCCGCCGGCACGTGCCAGTGGCTCAAAACCTCGTTGTGCTGTCCGAGACTTTCAAAAAGTCCCATCTGCTCCAGCGTGACCGAGCCGCCGAACGACACGCTCACGCCGTCGATCTGCCCGTTTAAATACCGTGCCGCCTCCGCAGCGGTGGGGAAGGCAGAAACCTTGAAGCCGCGCGCTTCCAGCGCGCTTTTTACCTTAGTGAAATCCATGCTGCATCCTCCTGAAAAGCAAATCAGATCAACGACAGCTGCTTGTCGTCGCTGTCCTCCGTTTTGAGCAGCGCGCCGGCGGCAGGCACCGACCGTCCGCGATAGCGCGCAAGGTTGCCGATGCCCGTCCGGTCAGGCAGGCAGGCGTAATCAAGCGTATATTTTTTCTTGAGCGTCATTGCCGCGACGCCCTGCGTCGAGCGCGTGGACTTCGCGCCGAGCAGCGCCGTGTTGAAGATCAGCACGCGCGGCTCGGTGGAGTAGAGCGCGACCTCGCAGTCCTCGGTGATGTGTAAAAGCGTTTTCAGCGGGCTTTTGTCGCTGTACGCCCCCGTGAGGCGGCGGCGGTTCGAGGTCGTCCGGTAGGCGGAAAGCTCGACCTTGGCGACCTTGCCGTTTTCAAAGAAGAACAGGATATAGCCGCGGTAATCCCCCGGCAGCACCATGCCGATGACATTCTCGCCCTCGTCCATCGAGAGCTTCGCCGGCAGGTAATCGCCGAGCACCGACGCCTTGGCATCGTCAAACTCCGAAAGGCGCGTCTTATAGACCTGGCACTTGTCGGTGAAGAACATGACCTCTTTGGCGTTCGAGGTCTCGAAGCTCTCGCGCAGGGCGTCGTCCTCCTTGAACTTCTGCTCGCCGCTCATGCGAAGAGACTGCGGCGTGATTTTTTTGAAGTAGCCGTGCCGGGAAAGGAACACGGTGACGGCATAGTCGCTCACCGCCGGCTCCTCTTCCGCCGCTTCGCTCTCCTGCTCGTAGACGATGCCGGTCCTGCGCGCTTCGGCGTACTTCCTGCGCACGTCGGTAAGCTCCTCCACGATGATCTTCTTCACGCGCGAGGGACGCGCCAGGACATCCTCAAGGTCTTCGATCTCGCGCTCGAGACTCTCCGTCTCCTCCAGGCGCTTTAAAATGTACTCGCGGTTGATGTTGCGCAGCTTGATCTCCGCCACATACTCCGCCTGTGTCCGGTCGATGCCGAAGCCGATCATCAGATTCGGCACGACGTCGGCTTCCTTCTCCGTCTCGCGGATGATCCGGATCGCCTTGTCGATGTCGAGCAGGATCCGCTTGAGACCCTTGAGAAGATGCAGCTTCTCCCTGCGCTTATTCAGCACGAAGAAGACGCGGCGCTTGACGCTCTCCGTGCGCCAGGCGCACCACTCCTCGAGCAGCTCACGCACGCCCATGACGCGCGGCATGCCGGCGATGAGAACGTTGAAGTTGCAGGACATCGTGTCGAGCAGCGTGGTGGATTTGAAGAGCTTCGCCATGAGCGCGTCGGGATCGGCGCCGCGCTTGAGGTCGATGGTGAGCTTCAGACCGGAAAGGTCGGTCTCATCGCGCATGTCGGCGATCTCCCTGATCTTGCCCGCCTTGATGAGCTCCGCGACCTTATCCATGATGGCTTCGCTCGTCGTGGTATAGGGGATCTCGTAGATCTCGATCAGGTTTTCCTTCTTATCGTAGCGCCAGCGCGCGCGCACCCTGACGCCGCCGCGTCCGGTGTTATAGATCTCCTCAAGCGCGGCAGGGTCGTAGAGGATCTCGCCGCCGGTGGGAAAATCAGGCGCAAGCAGCGTCTCAGACAGCGTGCAGTCCGGATTTTTCAGGTAGGCGATCGTCGTGTCGCACACCTCGCCGAGGTTGAAGCCGCACAGCTGGCTCGCCATGCCGACGGCGATGCCCTGATTGGCGGAAACGAGAATGTTGGGGAAGGTCGTCGGCAGCAGCGCCGGCTCGGTCATGGTGTTGTCGTAGTTATCGACGAAGTCCACGGTGTCGCAGTCGATATCCTTGAAGATCTCCGCGCAGATGGGTGCGAGCTTCGCCTCCGTGTAGCGGGACGCCGCCCACGCCATGTCGCGCGAATAGACCTTGCCGAAGTTGCCCTTGGAATCCACAAACGGGTGCAGCAGCGCGCCGTAGCCCCTGGAAAGGCGCACCATCGTGTCGTAGATCGCGGCGTCGCCGTGGGGGTTGAGGCGCATGGTCTGACCGACGATGTTCGCGCTTTTCGTGCGCGCGCCGGAAAGAAGCCCCATTTTATACATGGTATAGAGGAGCTTTCGGTGCGAGGGCTTGAAGCCGTCGATCTCCGGAATGGCACGCGAGACGATGACGGACATGGCATAGGGCATGTAGTTCGTCTCAAGCGTCTGCGTGATCGGCTGATCGACCACGTCCGCGCGCAGACCGAGCACATTGGGGTTGTCCGCCCTGTGCTTCACTTCTTCGGTTTGCTTCTTCTTCGCCATAAACTTTCTGTTCCTTATCTCATGATTTAAGATGCATGACAAGCCGGTAAAGCGGCGGCAGCAGCACGAACGCGAGCACCGCGTTGGACACGCAGTGGATCATGTCATAGGGGATGCCGGACACCCACCACGAAAACGCCATCTGCCAGCCGCCGATGAAGAAATACGGGATCGCGCACAGCGCTCCGAAGAACAGACCGTGCAGCCCCGCGATCGCCGCAAAGACCGCGCGGCTTTTCGCGGCGCGAAACGGCGCCGCCGCAAGCACCAGCAGCGGCCAGACGTAAAGATACATCAGGCTCCACAGCCCCGCGCCGTAAATGCCGATCTCCAGCAGCGCAAAGCCGACCGTGGGATAGAGCGCGCGAAGCCCGTACACCTGCACGCACAGCAGGATCAGCAGCGTCACCGGATGCACGTTCGGGATCATGCGCAGACCTTCCTTGCCCGCGACCATCAGCGCACAGAAGATCGCAAGCTCCGCAAGCTCGCGTACCGTGAGCTTACCAGCCGACGTTGAGCGTAAAGTCATACACATCGCCGTCGGTCACGACCTGTCCGTCCACTCCGTACTCGGCAAGCGTGCCGTTGACGTCGTAGCCCCACCACTGCATCTCGGTCTCATCGGCGGTCTCACCGTCAACGGTGAGGACGTAAAGCCCGTACTCACTCTCGGTGCCCTCGATCAGGTTTTCCTGCTCCAGCGCGCCGCGCAGGTACTCCTCCCCGGTGCGAATGGTGTAGGTCTTGTCCTCTCCGGCGAGGTGGTCAATGTTGACCGTGATGGTCTTGCTTCCCTCCTGCGCCTTGGGTGCGTTCGTCCTCCATACGGCATAGGCGCCGGTCAGAAGCGCCACGATCAGGAGGTACAGAATCAGGGTCCTTCTTTTGATCATGCTGTTTTTCTCTCCTTCGTTTTTTATATGTGTCACGCAGGCGAAGAAGAGCCTTCCACACCGGGATACAGCAGCCGAACGTCCGCGGCGCCTGTGTGACTTCTCAGGCAGGCATTCCGACTGAGGAGACCATGCTCCATCACGGCAGCGGCTCTGTGGGGGAGTTTCACCCCGCTTTCCCTGCAAAAGAACAAATGATGCTGTTGTTTTCGCAATGCGCTTTTACGACACGTCGATCATTTCAAGGTACTTGTACCCGTTTTCCGCAATATGATTGACACGCCGCGTACCGCGCCGGTAAACGTCTGATTTTGCTGCGCGCTCACGCGCGGCTCCCTGCGCTGTCGCTCGGTCGCAGGATCATATTGCATCGGGACGCTCTTTTTCCGCCCTGTCAGCTCACGTCGATCATTTCAAGGTACTTGTACCCGTTTTCCGCAATATGATCCTTTCTCCCCTGCAGGTTGTCGCCGAGGAGCAGGTCGAACACGCGGGTCGTCTCCTCCGCGTCCTCGGGCATGACCTTGATGAGCCGGCGCGTCTCGGGATTCATCGTCGTCAGCCACATCATCTCGGGGTCGTTTTCGCCGAGACCCTTGGAGCGGTCGACCTTGCAGCGCTTGCCCTCAAGCGATGCGACGATGTCGTTTTTCTCCTTGTCCGTGTAGGCGAACCAGGTCTTGTCGCCGCAGGTGATCTCGAACAGCGGCGTCTCCGCGATGTAGACGAAGCCCTCCCGGATGAGCGTGGGGCACAGGCGGTAGATCATCGTCAAAATGAGCGTGCGGATCTGATAGCCGTCCACGTCGGCGTCCGTGCAGATGATGACCTTGCTCCAGCGGAGGTTGTTCAAATCGAAGGCGTTGAGGTTCTTGACGAATTTGCCCGGCACCTCCACGCCGCAGCCGAGCACCTTCAGAAGGTCGGTGATGATCTCGCTTTTGAAGATGCGCGGATAGTCGGCCTTGAGGCAGTTGAGGATCTTGCCGCGCACGGGCATGATGCCCTGAAACTCCGCGTCGCGCGAGAGCTTGACCGAGCCGAGCGCGCTGTCGCCCTCGACGATGTAGATCTCGCGGCGGTTGGCATCGCGCGTGCGGCAGTCCACGAACTTCTGCACGCGGTTGGCGATGTCGATCTTCTCGGTGAGCCGGGTCTTCATGTTCAGCCGCTGCTTTTCCGCGCTCTCGCGGCTGCGCTTGTTGATGAGCACCTGCTCGGCGATCTTCTCCGCGTCCGCGCGGTTCTCGATGAAAAAGACCTCCAGACGGCTCTTCAAAAACTCCGTCATCGCCTCCTGCACGAACCGGTTCGTGATGGCCTTTTTGGTCTGGTTTTCATAGCTTGTCTGCGTGGAAAAGTTGTTCGACACCAGCACCAGACAGTCCTCCACGTCCTGCCAGGTGATCTTCGCCTCGCTCTTTTGATATTTGTTGTTGTTTTTTAAGTACGCGTCGATCGCGTAGACAAAGGCGGTTTTCGTCGCCTTTTCGGGACTGCCGCCGTGCTCGAGCCAGGAGGAGTTGTGGTAATGCTCGATGCGCTGCACCTTGTTGGAAAAGCAGCAGGCGCAGGAGAGCCTGACCTTGTACTCCGGCTTGTCCGCGCGGTCGCGTCCGCGGCGCTCCGTCTCCCAGAAAACGGGCGTGGTGAGGGCGTTTTCGCCCACGATCTCGGCAACATAGTCCACGATGCCGTTCTCATAAAGAAACTCCTGCGTCTCGAATCTGCCCGCGCTCACCTCGTTGCGGAAACGGAAGGTGATGCCGGCATTGACGACCGCCTGACGCTTCATGGTCTCAATATAATACTCCGCCGGAATGTCGATGTCGGTAAAAACGTCCAGGTCGGGCAGCCAGCGCGTGAGCGTGCCGGTCCTTTTGCCGCGGTCCGTCGGCTCGACGGTGAGCTCCTTTCCCTTTTTCCCCTTGACCTCGCCGCGCTCAAAATGCAGCGAATACCGGTTCCCGTCGCGCCAGACGGTCACGTCCATGTAGCGCGAGGCGTACTGCGTGGCGCAGGCGCCGAGACCGTTGAGACCGAGCGAATACTCGTAGCTCTCGCCGGAATTGTTGTCGTACTTGCCGCCGGCGTACAGCTCGCAGTAGACAAGCTCCCAGTTCATGCGGTTTTCCCTGGCGTTGAAGTCCACCGGGCAGCCGCGCCCCTGATCCTCGACCTCAACACTGTGGTCAAGATAGCGCGTGACGGTGATGAGCTTGCCGTGTCCCTCGCGCGCTTCGTCGATGGAGTTGGAGAGGATCTCAAACACCGCGTGTTCGCAGCCCTCCAGCCCGTCCGAGCCGAAAATGACAGCCGGGCGCTTGCGCACACGCTCCGCCCCCGTGAGCGCGGAGATGCTCTCATTGCCGTAATCCTGTTTTCTTGCCTCTGCCATTCTCTCCTCCATGCGGTTTTCACCAACGGTAGTTTTTCGCTCATCCTCCGCACGGAGGATGAGCGCCATGCGACCCCCGGACGCATCCGCGGCTGAGGATCATGGCTTTTTTTCATCGCAGCGGCGCGGCTTGCCGCGGTGCTGTCTCCCTTTCGACGAAAAGTCAAAAAGCACAAAGTTTTGTATATTATATACTTTTTTTACCACAATAACAAGTGTCTGACCCATTTTTTCTTTTGCCGCCCGTTTTTTTCGCTTTGCCTGACCGCTTTCGGGGAAAAGGGAAAAAAATTCGCCGCAAATCGGATTTCCCGGCAAAAAATAACAGCAAGGTCAACCGCCCGAAACGCCTGTAAAATCAGAGTTATGCACAGTTTCCACAGTTTTATCCACAGCATTATGTAAACAGTTTTGCTTGCGGAATTTATCAAATTTTATCCCTTCCGTCCGGTTCGGCGGCACGGCGCGCGCCGAGCCGCCGTTTTGACAAATTCGGCACTTTGCCCTATTGACAGCCTACAGGCAGACGCACGCAAAAACCGGATGTTCAGCACAGCGAGGAGACCCATTCGGGTCTCCTCGTTCTCTCCCCGGCATGCGCAATAAAAAAACGGACCGTCCGGCGGGCGCCGGACGGTCCGTTTGCGCTATCGCAGCGAACAGAGATAGGTTTCCAACAGTGCCAAGGCGGTCTCTTTTTCTCTCGGCAGGCATTTGTCCAGCCGTTCGAGCAGCTCCTCCTGGCGCGAGACGAGGGATGTATTCTCGGTCGTCAGAATCTCGTCGGGCGTGATTCTGAGCGCCTGGCAGATGCGCAGCGTGGT
>JAEDKW010000130.1 GCA_016295615.1 Oscillospiraceae bacterium
ATCGGGCATGTGTTTTTTTGCGGCGGTCAAAGAGACGAAGAACGCGAGTGTTCGGAAAGTAAGACAGGGACGAAAGACTGGGTACCGCAGGCGCGTTTCAAAGAGCATCCGCTGCGGCGCGGCGCTTTTTGCCGTGCCGCGCGGCGACCGGAGGACTAAGAGATCAGCTCCTTGAAGTCCGCGTCCGATTTGCGGCAGGCGCCGTTTTCGCAGAGATATCCGCTTGTTTTGCCCTCCGGTACGGGGTAGTTCGCGGTAAAGGGGGCGCACTTTGCAAGGCGCTCGGCGTTGGCGGAGGATTTGAACAGGATGTTCAGGTTCTTTTCACGCAGGACGATCAGCTCGCGCGGGACCTGCTGTCCGCAGACGATCAGCTCACGGCTCGGACGCAGCGCCTTATCAAGCGCAAGCAGCGCGAAGCAGTACCCTGCGGGATATTGCTTTGCCTGACCGGCGAGAAAGCGCATCTGACGGTCCGCCGCCTCGCGCCATCTGGCTTCGCCCGTGAGCTGCGCCAGCGTTTCCAGTACCATTGCCGCCGCAGAGTTGCCCGACGGCAGCGCGCCGTCGTAAGTCTCCTTCGGACGGTCGATCAGCTTTTCGGCGTCGTGGGCGGTGAGGAAGAAGCCGCCGCTGCTGTCCTCGAAAAAGTCGAGCAGCTGCCCCGCCCGCAGGATCGCCTGCTCAAGATACTGCACGTCGAAGGTCGCCCGGTAAAGCGTGAGCAGCGCCAGGGCATACACGGCATAGTCGTCAAGCTGACCGCTGTTTGCCGCCTCGCCGTCGCGATAGCGGACATACAGGCGGTTATCCCGATCGGTCATATTGGCTTCGATGAAGTCCCTGATTTCGACCGCTTCGGCGAAATGCCCGCTGCAGACAAAGGCGATCATTGTCCATGCGTTCCAGGACAGCAGGATCTTGTCGTCCAGATGCAGGCTTGTACGCTCTGCGCGGTATTCATACAGCGGCTTCAGATGCTCCGTATCCCACGGTGCGGCGTCTTTCCCGATCAGATTGGGGATATCCGTATGAGCGGTGATGCCGTACAGGCGGCAAAACGCCCCGCCCTCGGCGCTGCCCAAAACGGACATGATCTCATCGGGCGTAAAGGTGTAGTACTTTCCCTCAACACCCTCGCTGTCCGCGTCCTGACCGCAGCAGTATCCGCCTGCGGGCGATTTGAGCTCGCGAAGGATATAATCCGCCGTTCTGCGCGCGATCCCGGCGTAAAACGCATCGTGCGTGCGCTCGTAAGCCTCCGTGTACGCGATGATGAGCAGGGCGTTGTCATAAAGCATCTTTTCAAAATGGGGCTTTAACCACATCGGATCTGTCGAATAGCGGGAGAAGCCGCCGCCGATCTGGTCGAAAATACCGCCTTTTGCCATGGCGGTCAGCGTTGCACCGCTCATTTCGGTATCTCCGCACTGCATGAGAAAGAGGAGATTGTGCGGCGTGGGGAACTTTGGCGCGGAGCCGAAGCCGCCCCATTTGCCGTCAAAGCTGCTGCGCAGACTTTCATACGCCCGCTGCAGCAGCTCCCTGTCCGGCGCAGCGTCTTCCCCGGGCTGTGAAACGATGGCTGCGGCGATCTGCTCGCCGGAGCGGACAAGCCGGCCGCGGTCGGTTTTCCAAAGCTGTGCGATCCGCTCTGACAGCTCGATGAGCCCCGACTGACCGTAACGGCTGTGCTTCGGAAAGTATGTGCCGGCAAAGAAGGGCTTCTGCTCCGGCGTCATAAAGACCGTCATCGGCCAGCCGCCGGAGCCTGTCAGCGCCTGACAGACCTTCATGTAGACCGCGTCGATGTCGGGACGCTCCTCGCGGTCGACCTTGATGCAGACAAAATTTTTGTTGAGCACCGCTGCCGCTTCTTCGTCCGCAAAGGACTCGTGTGCCATCACGTGACACCAGTGGCAGGTGGAGTACCCGACGCTCAGGAAAACGGGCTTGTCCTCCCGCTTTGCCTTGTCAAATGCCTCGCTGCACCACGGGTACCAATCCACGGGATTGTCTTTGTGCTGCAGCAAATACGGTGATTTTTCCTGCGCCAATCGGTTCATAGGCTCCTCCGCGTTTTTACTCAGAAGTTCTTCCGCCGCGCCTGTCTGCACCG
>JAEDKW010000034.1 GCA_016295615.1 Oscillospiraceae bacterium
AAAAAAGAACGCCGCCTGCCGGCAGCGTTCTTTTTGCTTTGAGAAAAGTCCTTTTACAGGCTCTTCTCGTAGGACTCGATCATCTTCTTGACCATCTGGCCGCCGACAGAGCCGGCTTCGCGGGAGGTCAGGTCGCCGTTGTAACCCTGCTTGAGGTTAACGCCGACTTCGGAGGCAGCTTCCATCTTGAACTTATCCATGGCAGCGCGTGCTTCCGGAACGTTGATACGATTGCTGTTCTTGCTGGACATAATTGTTACTCCTTTTTGATTTTGTGTGATTGGGTATCGCAAGTGTAGTTTGACTCAAAAAGAAGCGAATATTCAGCCTGAGCGGAGGTAAGTTCTGGCACGGCAAGGCGAAACGATGCCATAAAAAATCCCGGTCTTTGAATTTTACTTTTCAAACCGGGACGGGCGCTTTGAAGCGTGCGAAAGGACAGGTCGGAGATGTCCCTCTCCCGGACCTGTCCCTTTTGTTCCGGTGCATCCGATACAGCCGCAAAAAGCGTTATCGGCAGAGCCCGAACCGCTGCGCCAGTGTGCGGAACACCGGTACGGAGCGCTCCAGCTTCTCTTTCGGCACGCAATAGGCAAGGCGGGCATAGCCCGGGCAGTAAAACTCCTCGCCCGGGATCAGCAGCAGGTCCATCGACATGGCCTGGCTGCAAAACGCGCCGGGCTCTCCGGGCGTCCTGATGAACAGATAAAACGCTCCGTCCGGACGCACGCAGGAGTAGCCAAGCTCCGTCAGCGCGCTGTAAATATAATTGCGGTTTTCCTCATAGACGGCAAGGTCCGCGGTCTGACCGATACACGCGCCGACCACCCTTTGAAACAGGGAGGACACGTTGATATACCCCAGCGCGCGTGCCGCTCCGTTGATCGCCGCCATCACGGCGTCATGCTCCGCCGCCTGCGGTGAGACGGCAAGGAAGCCCACGCGCTCACCGGGCAGGGAAAGCGACTTGCTGAAGGAGTAGCAATAGACCGTGTCGGAATAGATCGCCGGCAAAAAGGAAACCTCCCTTTGACCGTAGACCAGCTCGCGGTACGGTTCGTCCGCGATCAGATAGATCGGGTGACCGTACTCCCCGCTTTTACGCTCCAGAAGCCGGGCGACCGCCGTCAGGCTCTCGCGGGAGAAAACCGCGCCGGACGGGTTGTTCGGGGAATTGAGCAGCACCGCCGCCGTGCGCTCGGAAAGCGCGCGCTCCATCGCCGCAAGGTCCACCTGGAAGGTTTCCGGGTCGGACGGCACCACAACGAATTTTGCGCCGGCAGCTTCCGCATAGATCTTGTATTCGGAAAAACAAGGCGCTATCGTCAGCAGCTCATCTCCCTCCGAGAGCAGCGCGGCGCAGGAAATCGCCAGCGCCGAGGAAGCGCCGGAGGTCATAAAGATGTCCTCCGGACGGTAGGTTGCCCCAAAGGAGCGGTTGAGATACTCGGCGATCCGGCTGCGGACCTCAAACAGTCCCGGCGCGGGCGTGTAGGCGTGAAGCTCCTGCGGCGGAAGCTCGGAAAGCAGCGTGCGGATCGTCTCCGCCACGCTCTCCGGCGGTTCGACGCTGGGGCTGCCGATGGTAAAGTTAAAAACATTTTCCGCGCCGATCTCCGCGGCGCGCCGGTCGCCGTAAGCGGCAATTTCCCGGATCGCACATCCCTGCGCGCCCCAGTCAATCATCTTTTGTGAGATCATACCCGTCCCTCCGTCAAATATTGCTTCAAAAACCGTATTGCCTGCACATAGCCGTCGAAGCCGAGCCCCTTGTACGTCTGAACGCAGGCCTTTCCGGCATAGGAGATCTGCCGGAACGCCTCGCGGCTGTCCACATCGGAGATGTGCACCTCCACCGCCGGCAGTCCCACCGCCTTGAGCGCGTCAAGGATCGCCACGCTCGTATGCGTGTAGGCCGCCGGATTGATGACAATGCCGTCGTACGCGCCGTAAGCCTGCTGGATCGCATCCACGATGGCGCCCTCATGGTTCGACTGGAAAAAGCCGACGTCGATGTTCTCGCGCTCGCAGGCGCCGCGGATCAGGGCAAGCAGGTCGGCATAGCTCTTTTTGCCGTAAATCTCCGGCTCGCGCAGACCCAAAAGGTTCAGGTTCGGTCCGTTGATGACAAGTATTTTCACTGCAAACTCTCCTCGATCCGCTCTGCGGTCTGCTCCACAGAGCCGTTGTTGTCAATGACCCGGTCGGCAAAGCGTTCATAGAGCCGCTCGCGCCGGGCATAAAGCTCCTGCGGCGAATGCTTCCGGGAAAGCGGGCGCCCTTCGGCGGGAAGGGACTCCAGCGCGCGCTGCAGCCAGAATATCCGACCGTTCTGATGCAGCAGCGGATAGTTCTCCGCCCGTGTGACGCAGCCGCCCCCGGTGGAGATGACCGCGCCGGACAGCTTGCCGAGCTCTGAGAGCACTTCACTTTCCAGCGCCCGGAAGCGTTCCTCCCCATCGCGGGAAAAGATCTCCGGTATCGTCATGCCGGCACGCTGCGCCACGAGGGCATCCGAGTCGTAAACAGGGCGTCCGAGCCGCTTGCCGAGCGCCGCCGCCACGGTGCTTTTCCCGCAGCCCGGCATCCCGAGCAGAACGATGTTTTGCAGCTTCGCGCATATTGTCTGCTCGATTTCGCCGATCCGCGACGCGTCGACCGTGCCGCCGGTAAAGCGCTCGCAGCTGCGCGCCGCCTGGGCGACCAGCATGCGCAGACCGCTGCGGCAGGGAATGCCGAGTTCTTCGGCCTGCATCAAAAGCGCTGTGCGCGCAGGATTGTAGATAAGGTCAAATACGCCCTCGCACTTCGGAAACCGGCGCAGATCCACGGCGGCTTTGCCGTTGTCCGGATACATGCCCAGCGGCGTGGTGTTGACAATGATCTGCGCGTCGGCGTGGCGGTCAAGATTCTGATAGTTGTCCTCGCCGCGGCGCGAAATAACGGCAACGCTCTGCGCGCCCATCGCATGCAGCACCGCGCAGACCGTAACACTGGCGCCGCCGCTCCCAAGCACGACGGCGCGGCGCCCCGCCACCCGGATGCCGCTGCTGTCGACAAGGCAGGAAAAACCAAAATAATCGGTATTGTCCCCGTACAGCCTGCCGTCCGGCAGATGCACCAGCGTGTTGACGCTGCCAAGCTGCCGCGCCTGCGGCGAAAGCACATCGCAGTATGGGACAACGGTCTTTTTATAGGGGATCGTCACATTGAGCCCGTCCCATTCCGCACTGCGCAGAAACAAGTCCAGCTCCTCCGGCGCACGCTCATAAAGGCGGTAGGCATAGTCGGCAAGCTGCGCATGGATCATGGGCGAATAGCTGTGTTTGAGCTTTTCTCCCAGCAGACCGCACTGAAGCATCATATCACCTCACTGTAGCTGCCGAGATAGGAAAACTCCTCGCACAGTGTGGGCATTTCGCCCATAAGCTGCAAAAACTGCGGCGAATAGACGGAGGTTTCCAGATCAAAGTAGAACATAAACTCGAAATTCCGGTTCGGCAGCGGGCGGCTCTCCAGCTTGTTGAGGTTGAGCCCCAGCGCGTAAAAGCGGGAGAGCAGCTTATAGAGGGAGCCCGGCTCATGCGGCAGCACCGCCATCAGGCTGGTGCGGTCCGCTCCGGGATAGATCTCCAGCTTCTTGGAGATACAGATAAAGCGCGTAAAGTTGTTGTCCATATCCTGCACCGAGCTTTCCAGACAGCTCAGACCGTAGATCTTGCCGCAGGCGTGTGAGGAAAGCGCCGCGGCGTCCCTGCGTCCGGCTTGCGCCACCATCTTTGCCGCCACCGCCGTGTTCTCACAGGGGATGACGCGCGCATTCGGAAAGCTTTGCAGGTACTTCTCGCATTGACTGATGGCCTGCTGATGAGAATAGATCTCCCGGATCTCCTCCCGTCTGGTTCCGGGATTGACCAAAAGGCAGTGATCCACCTTAATGCGCACGCTGCGCACGATGCGGAAGTTGTGGTTCATCATCAGGTCATAGACGGCGTTGACGCTGCCGGCCGTGCTGTTTTCCAGCGGAACGACGCCGTAACGGCAAAGTCCGCTTTCGATCGCGGAGAAAACCGCGTCAAAGCTGGAAAGATAGAGAATGGCGGGGCGCTTGAACAGCCTGTCGCAGGCGATCTGGGAGTAGGCGCCGGCAACGCCCTGACAGGCGACCGAGGCGTCCGAAGGAAAGAGCGCCGGCGTTTCGTCGATCGCACCTTGGATCTGCGCCGTCAGCTCCGAAGCGGTGCCCAGCAGGCGGTTTTGATAGCTGCGGCTGAGCTCAAAGAGCAGCGAGTAAAGGGATGCCGTATACTCCCGCAGCTCCTCCGGGACGGACGAGGCGACCTCAAGCAGCTTCTGCCTCTCGCGCTCAGGGTCAAATACGGGTCGTTTCTGCTCCTTTTTCCATGCGGCGATATCGGACGCGGTGTCCATGCGCTCGCAAAAAAGCGTCACCAGCTGTTTGTCAATGCGGTCGATCCGGTTTCTGTATTCATCAATATTCATACGTTTCCTCACTTCTTCTCCCTTTTATGTCCAAGCAAGGCATCGTACACGGCGATCGCCGCCGCCGCCTCAACGCAGGGTACGGCGCGCGGAACGATGCACGGATCATGCCGCCCGGTAACGCGAAGCTTCTCCGCCTTCAGGGTCTCAAGATTGACGCTTCTCTGCTCCCCGGCAATGGACGGCGTCGGTTTGATCGCAACGCGGAAGGTGAGCGGCATTCCGTTTGTGATGCCGCCGAGGATCCCGCCGCAGTGGTTGGTTTCCGTTTTGACCGTGCCGTTTTCCACGATAAAGGGGTCGTTATTTTCGCTGCCGCGCAGCGCGGCGGAAGCAAAACCGCTGCCAAACTCAATGCCCTTGACTGCCGGAATGGCGAAGGCGGCGGCTGCGATCCGGTTTTCCATGCCGTCAAACATCGGATCGCCCAGTCCCGCCGGCAAGCCAAGCACCGCGCATTCGATCACACCGCCGACGGAATCTCCCTCCGCCCGGGCATCTGCGATCTCGGCGCGCATGGCTTCTCCGCGCCCGTCGTCCACCGTCGGAAAGGGCTTGTCCGCAGTCGAAGCCTTCAACTCGCCGGTATCGTGCACGCTGCCGATGGCGGCAATGCGCGAGATCACCCGGATCCCCTCGGCGGCAAGCAGCTGCAGACAGATGCCGCCCGCCACGCAAAGGGGCGCCGTCATGCGTCCGGAGAAATGCCCGCCGCCGGAGCGGTCCTGCGCGCCGCCGTATTTGACCTGCGCGGTATAATCCGCATGTCCCGGGCGGGGCACCGCCGCGAATGCGGCATAGTCCGCGGAACGGGTATCGGTATTGCGGATGATCGCCGCAAGCGGTGCGCCGCAGGTGATCCCGTCGACGAGACCGGAGAGGAATTCGCTCTCATCCGCCTCCTTGCGCGGCGTTGTGTAATCGCTCTGCCCGGGAGCGCGGCGGCGGAGAAAGCGCTGAAGCGTTTCAAGATCGATCCTCTCTCCGGCCGGGATCCCCTCAAGCGTCATGCCGATCGCCGGGGAATGGGATTGACCGAATATCGTCAGGCGGATATTCTCGCCATAGCTGCTGCTCATAATCAGTCTCCCTTCAGCTGCTGAAAGTCTGTCCAGAAATCAGGGTAGGATTTTTGCACGCATTCGCTGCCGCAGATCGTGACCGCGCCGCGGCAGATGCCGCCTGCCACGGCGGCCGACATGGCAATGCGATGATCGCCGCAGGCGTCGACCGTGCCGCCGGCGAGCGTGCGCCCGCCGCGGATCACAAGACCGTCCGGCAGCTCCTCTGCCTCCGCGCCCAGCGCACGGAGCATCTGCGTGGTGCTGTGCAGGCGGTCGGACTCCTTGAGCCGCAGCCGCTGTGCGTGGATCACGCGGGTCTCGCCCGAAGCCGCGGCCGCCACAACGCTCAAAACGGGGATGAGATCCGGGATCGGCGAGGCGTCGATGGTGATGCCGTGCAGCGCGGCGCGCTTTACCGTGACGCTGCTGCCGTCGGACGCGACCTGCGCGCCCATCTCCTCCAGCAGCGGCACGATCGCCCTGTCTCCCTGCCGCGACTGCGGATCCAGTCCGGTCACGCGGATCCCGCGTTCAGACAGCGCGCCGGCACAGAGGAAAAAGGCGGCGTTGGAATAGTCGCCCTCCACGGAAAGCTCCGGCGCAAAGCGGCAGCGCTGCCCGCCCGGGATACGGTAGCCGTCGCCGGTTTTTTCTGTCCGTACGCCGCCGAGACGAAGCACCTCCTCCGTCATCGCGACATAGGCGGCGGATTCCAGCGCGCCTTCAATGTGCAGCGTGCTTTCCCCCTCCAGCAGCGGAAGCGTCATGAGCAGAGCGGAAATATACTGCGAGGAGATGTTCCCCGGAAGGGAAAATGCCCCGGGGCGAAGCTGTCCGCTGCAAGATAAGCGTGCGCCGTCGCTGCGGATGTCCATCCCGTTCCGGCACAGCTCACGACCCAGCGGCTCGATCGGACGCTCCGGCAGCCGCCCCTCCCGCTCAAATACCGCCGAAGCGCCCAGCGCTCCCACCAGGGGCAGCAAAAAGCGCAGGGTAGAACCGCTCTCACCGCACGGGAGCAGGCAAAGCCCCGGCGGCGGCGCGGAAACGGGGCGCAGGTGAAGCACTTCGCCCTCTGCATCGACCGAGGCGCCCAGCGCTTTGAGACAGGCGACCGTTGCTAAGATGTCCTTCGACAGTCCGCGGCAGCGGAGCGTGACCTCGTTCTCCCCCATCGCGGCGCACAAAAGCATCCGGTGCGCCTGTGACTTGGAGGCGGGGATATGCACCTCGCCGGTGCGCGCCCCCGGTAAAATCGTCTTGTTCATCGGATCCCTCCGGCATACATCCAGTCGCGGATCTGCGAAGCGGGAATGCTCTCGATCCGGCAGCGCCCGATCTCCTCCGGAACGATGAGATGCATCGTTGCGCCGGAGAGCTTTTTGTCGGACAGCGCCGCTTGATACAGCGCGTCAAGCGGCAGCTTCGTCTCGCCCGGAAGGTCGTATTGCTTCAATATTTCGAGCAGGCGGTCGCGCGTCTGCTCCGTGCAGATCCCCTTTGCGGCGGCGGCACGGGCGATGACCGCCATGCCGGTCGCCACGGCCTGCCCGTGCAGAATGCCGAAATCGCTGCAGGCTTCTATCGCGTGAGCGACGGAATGCCCGAGATTGAGCATCCTGCGGCGACCGAAATCGAACTCATCCGCCATCACGTAATCCCGTTTCATCGTGACGCAGACTTCGATCACCCGTTCATACTGTTCGCGTATCGGCGTCTGCCGAAGCTGTTCAAAAAAGGCGGCATTGCCCAAAACGCCGTACTTGATCACCTCCGCACAGCCGCAGCGATACTCCTCCTCCGAAAGCGTCGCAAGAAGCTCCGGGTCGCAAAGCACCAAAGACGGCTGGTGGAAACAGCCCGCCTGATTCTTCCCCGCGTCCAGATCGACGGCGGTCTTTCCCCCGACGGAGGAATCCACCATCGCCAAAAGCGTCGTCGGCACCTGCACGAAGCGAATGCCGCGCTGGTAGGTCGCCGCGACAAAGCCGGCAAGATCGCCGACCACGCCGCCGCCGAGCGCGACGATGACGTCACTGCGCGTCAGACGCTCCCGGCAAAGGGCGTTGAGCGCGCGGCCGTAGGTCTCCAGCGTTTTGGAGGCTTCTCCGTGCGGAAACACAAAGTGCACCACGCGAAAGCCCGCGCTGCGCAGCGCCTCCTCCGCCCGCTCCCCGTAGAGGGAAAAGACCGTATCGTCGGCGATCACGGCAGCGGTGCAGACGCCGACGCACTCAGCCGTCTTCTGTCCAAGGCAATTCAAAAGCCCGCGCCCGATCAGAATGTCGTACGCATGGGACGCTTCAATGTGTATGCGCTTCAATGTCCGTCGACCTCCTCTTTTTTCCGTCTTCCATCCTCCAGCAGAGCGATCAGACCGGGAAGATCGTCCGCTTCCATTGCCCGGCGGTATTTCTGCAGCTCGTCAAGCAGCGTGTCCAGCTCGTCAAGCAGGAAGTCCCTGTTTTCCATGAACAGCTCCGCCCACATTGGCGGATTGAGCCATGCAACGCGCGTCATGTCCTTGTAGCTGCCTGCGGAAAAACCCCGATGCGTCTGTGCAGTCGGGCTTTTGATGTAGGCATTGGACACCACATGCGCCAGCTGCGAGGTGAAGGCGATCATACGGTCATGCTGCTCCGCGGTGGTAACGGAAAAGCGGGCGAAGCCTGCCGGGGCGAGCAGTTCCTTTGCCCTGCCCAGCAGCGCGATGTCGTTTGCGTCCTTCGGCACAAGCACCATCGGCGCGCTGCGAAACAGCGTAGATGTGGCAAACTTGAATCCGGAATAGTGGGTCCCCGCCATCGGATGTCCGCCGAGGTAGGTAAAGCCATACTGCTCGGAAAGGGCGAAGCCCGCCTCGCATACCACGCGTTTTGTACCGCAGCAGTCGATCACGACCGGCTTCGTGCCGAAAAACGGCGCGTGCTCCTTCAGATAGTCGATCGCCGCACAGGGGTACACGGCGATGAGAATGAGGTCGCACTGTGAAAGCGCTTCCTCCGTCAGCGGTCCGTCCACGGCGCCGTACATCGCGGCAAAGTCATAGACGGAGCGGTCCGTATCAAAGGCCAGAACGCGATGTCCCTGCTCGTGAAAGGTCTTTGCAAAGGAGCCGCCGATCAGCCCGAGCCCAACGATCCCGACCGTCATTTCGCGATCACCCGGCGAATTTCACGCACCTTCTCCGCCACCTCTTCATACTGCTCCGGCCGCAGGGACTGTGCGCCGTCGCAAAGAGCGTGTATCGGATCGTTGTGCACTTCGATGATCAAACCGTCCGCGCCGCAGGCGGCCGCCGCCATTGCCATCGGCGGAACAAGGCGATTGACGCCGGTGGCGTGGCTCGGGTCAACAATGACCGGCAGGTGGGTCAGCTCATGAAGCATCGGAACCGCGGCAAGGTCGAGCGTGTTGCGCGTGTAATCGTCAAACGTGCGGATCCCGCGTTCGCAGAGAATGACGCGCTCATTGCCGCTTGCCATGATGTATTCCGCGCTCATCAGCAGTTCCTTGAGCGTATTGGCAAGACCGCGCTTGAGCAGGATCGGCTTGTTCGTCTTGCCCAGCTCACGCAGCAGATCGAAATTCTGCATATTCCGCGCGCCGACCTGCAGCACGTCCACGTCTTCAAAAAGCGGGAGCGCCTCCGTGCTCATGATCTCCGAAACAATGGGCAGACCCGTTTCCGCGCGGGCGATCTTCAAAAGCTCCAGACCGGTTGCCTTCAGACCGTCAAAGTCATAGGGAGAGGTGCGCGGCTTGAACGCACCGCCGCGCAGCATATCCGCGCCGGAAGCCTTGACGGCTTTTGCCACCGCAACGATCTGCTCTTCACTCTCCACCGAGCAGGGACCGGCAATCATGCAGAAATGCCCCTTGCCGACCTTTACATCGCCGATTTCAACCACGGTATCCTCGGGATGGAATTTGCGGTTGCAGCACTTAAACGGCTCGGTCACCCGCTTGACGGAGTCCACGATCTCAAGACTGCTCACCAGGTCCATATCGACCTTTGTGGTGTCGCCCACAAGACCGAGCACCGTCTGATAGGCACCCTCCGAAATATGAATATCCAGCCCGAGATTTTTCAGCCAGTGAATCAGCTGATCCCGGCTTTCCTTTGTCACACCAGGCTTCATCACAACAATCATTGCTGTTTCCTCCTCTTTGAAAAAATAACGCCGCACAGGACTAACCTGTGTGGCGTAATAGAAATAGGATACTGTTATGTCCAACTTCCGCAGCACAAATTAGCCTTACCCCAACGAAGCGGTAAAGTAATAATAGTATGCAAAAAGAATGGACTTGAACATAAGAGACACTCCTGAAAGTGAATTCTATGATTCTATTATGGCTTATTATAATAATGCAAAAAGCCGTTGTCAATATAAAAAGCATACAGCTTTACGCGCATTTGCGGCGGAAGATGCTGTACGCAATGCTCATACAACGTGTGCAGCTGCGCCGGTTTTGCCCCGCGGCAGCGAAACAGAAGCCGCCCTTCGGCGAAAATTTCTATTGTCGCATCGGAAAAGTTGTGCTATGATAGTTGCGTTGCCGGCGCGCGGTGCTGTCACCTTGCTGTAATGGGTTTGCATGCCGCGCCGCCCGTCCCTGAATGGAATACGCGCCTGTGATGGAATTGGCAGACATGCGGGATTTAGGT
>JAEDKW010000035.1 GCA_016295615.1 Oscillospiraceae bacterium
GCGGTGGCAAGAACTTCGATCACGCCGTCGTCGATGTCGAGAATGGAGACATCGAACGTGCCGCCGCCGAGGTCGTAGACCATGATCTTCTGCGCCTGCTCCTTATCCACGCCGTACGCAAGCGCGGCGGCGGTCGGCTCGTTGATGATGCGCTTGACTTCAAGACCGGCGATCTTGCCGGCGTCCTTGGTGGCCTGACGCTGCGCGTCGGTGAAGTAGGCGGGAACCGTAATGACCGCCTCGGTGACGGTGCCGCCGAGGTAGCTCTCCGCGTCGGCCTTGAGCTTCTGCAGGATCATGGCGCTGATCTCCTGCGGCGTGTACTTCTTGCCGTCGATGGTGACCTTGTGGTCGCTGCCCATCTCACGCTTGATGGAAGAGATGGTGCGCTCGGGGTTGGTGATGGCCTGGCGCTTGGCGACCTGACCGACCATACGCTCGCCGTTCTTGCTGAACGCGACGACGGACGGAGTGGTGCGGTTGCCTTCCGCATTGGCGATAACAACTGCTTCGCCGCCTTCCATTACGGCAACGCAGGAATTGGTGGTACCAAGATCAATACCGATAACTTTGCTCATAGTTTGTGTCCTCCCTATATTGTAAATAGATTTTGTTGACTGTTTATCCGCTCTGTCAGTTTGCCACTTTCACGATGGCGAACCGCAGCACTTTTTCACCCAGCGTGAAGCCCTGCTGCAGGACCTCGACCACTTCGTTCTCGCCGTACCGCTCGTCTTCCACGTGCACCACTGCGCTGTGCTTTTCCGGGTCAAACGGCTTTCCGACGGCTTCCATCTGCTTGACGTCCAGCTTGGCAAGACATTCCTTGAACTGCTTGAACACCATCTCAAGACCCTTGCGGTGGGGCGATTCCTCGTCCGCGTACTGGGCAATGCCGCGCTCCAGATTATCGTACACACCGAGCATGCTTTTGATCGTGTCGATCTTGGCGTCGGTGTAGATCGCTTCTTTTTCCTTGGCGGTGCGCTTGCGGTAGTTGTCATACTCGGCGGCAAGGCGCAGATATTTGTCCTGCTCGTCGGCAAGGGCTTTCGCAAGACCCTCCATCTTCTCCATCTGCTCTTTCGTGAGCGTGAAGGTCTCCTGCGCCGCCTCCTGCTTTGCTTCCGCTTTTGTTTCTTCCTTTTTTTTCTCCTCAGCCCTGGTTTCTTCGGGGGCAGGCTGCTGAGGCTTCTTTTCCTCTTTCTTTGCCATCTTTTGTTATGACCATTCCTTTCCGCTTTGCTGTAAGGCGCAAATGACCATAAAACGTGCGGTCACCGCGCGCCGTGTTTTCGCCCTGCCGCATAAGCGGCGGGGAAAACGGTATTGTAAAAGCCGGAGTCTTTGTTTCGCTTTCACTCCTGCGTATTTTCACCGGGAAGCTGTTTTTGCTCGTTCTTGCCGAACATGCGCGTCAGACTGTCGGCAAAATAGCTCAATCTCGCGGTGACCGTCGCATAGTCCATGCGCGTAGGTCCCACCACGCCGACGAGTCCGCGCATTCCGTCGCCGATATCGTAGCTGGCGACGACCACGCTGGTTTCCTTGAGCGCTTCGCTCACGTTTTCAGGACCGATGAGGATCTTGAGCGGGGCGTCGTCCTCCGGTACGGGAAGACTCTCCTTGTTGTCGACCAGAAACGTCACCAGCTCGTGCGCCTTGTCGACATCGCGGTACTCCGGCATCTTGAGGATCTGGCTGGCGCCGGAGGTGACCACGGCGCGCCTGCCGCTCTCCTCCAGCACCTCCATCGCATACTCGACCGCCTTGGAGACCACCAGAAACAGCTCCGGGGGAAGCTGCTCGGAAACGCTCATCAGATGCGCGCTCATCTCCTCGCGGCTGCGGTTCGTGAAATGCGTGTTGAGCAGGTTCCTCAGATCGCCCAGCCGCTCGGCGTCAAACGGCAGCTCCGCTTGCTGCAGCCGGGACTTGACGCGGCTGTCCTCCGTCATCACGACGACGATGAAGCTTTTCTCGTCCACACTGACCAGCTCGAAGCGCTTGACGCTCAGCTCTTTTCTGCCCGCCGTGACGGTGTAGGTCGGGTAATTGACGATGGAGGAAACCATCTGTCCCGCCTGCGACATCACATTGTCGATGCCGGCGAGCTTGCCGTGCAGCGTTTCGTTGATCTTCCTTGTCTCCGCCTCGCTCAGCTCATGCTGCTCCATCAATTCGTTGACGTACAGGCGGTAGCCCTTGGGAGACGGCACGCGGCCGGCGGAGGTATGCGGCTGTTCGAGATATCCCATCTCCACAAGATCGGCAAGCTCGTTGCGGATCGTCGCGGAGCTGATGCTTCCGCCCATCTCCTCGCACAGGACCTTGGAGCCGACCGGTTCGGCAGCAGCAATGTAATCTTCGACCACACGCTTGAGTATTTGCTTTTTGCGTTCAGTCAATTCCATGCGCTGCGCTCCTCTTCCGCGGGATTAGCACTCCTTTCTTCTGAGTGCTAATTCAGTTTACCACCGCATACCTCGCTTGTCAATCATTTCATATGTAAAAGAATTATGAACTTGCGCTCATGCTTTTCGAGCCGTTCTGTCTGCAGACGCAGAACGGGTACAAGCCGTTTCTTTCCGCTTTGCAGACATGGCGCAAAAAGAAGTCCGACCTTACGGTCGGACTTCTTTTTGCCTGATAAAGCTTATTCTGCCTTGGCAGCCTCTTCGGCAGCCTTCTTCTCAGCGGCTTCCTTTGCCTTCTTCTCGGCAAGCGCCTTCTGAGCGGCCTTGAACTTTTCCTTCTCCTCGGCGGTCGGGATCGGCTCGATGGCGTTCTTCGGGCATGCCTTGGCGCACATGGTGCAGTTCCTGCACTTGCTGTAGTCGATGACGGCAACATTGTTCACAACGTGGATGGCGTCAAACTTGCAGGTCTTCTCGCACAGACCGCAGCCGATGCAGGCGTTGGCGCAGACCTTCATGGCAGCGGCGCCTTTTTCCTTGTTGGCGCAGTTGACGAACACCTTCTGCTTGTAGGGAACCTCGACGATCAGCTTGCGCGGGCAGGCTTCACGGCAGGCGCCGCAGTCGGTGCACTTTTCCTTATCGACCTCGGCAACGCCCTTGTCGCCGATATGGATGGCGTCAAACTGGCACGCCTTGACGCAGGAGCCGTAGCCCAGACAGCCAAACGCGCAGGCGAGCGGAGCGCCGGCGACCTTGGTGGCGGCGAGGCAGTCCTGAATACCGACATAGTCGAACTGCTTGACGGCGGCTTCGCCGCCGTTGCAGATCACATGAGCGACCATCTTTTCGCCGGAGGGAGCCTCCATGCCCATGATCTCAGCGATCCTGGCGGCGCCTTCCGCGCCGGCAGGCGCGCAGGCGTTGACGGGCGCCTTGCCGGCAAGGATCGCCTCCGCGCAGCCGCCGCAGCCGGGGTAGCCGCAGCCGCCGCAGTTGGCGCCGGCGAGGCAGGCCTGGATCTTGGGCAGACGCTCATCGACCTCGACCTCAAAAACCTTGGCGGCAACAGAAAGAACGATGCCAAAAATGACGGCGACAACACCCAGAACGAGGACAGCATACACAATATTCATCTTCGTACCTCCTTCTTACATGGGCCATACCTGCAGACCGGAGAAGCCCATGAATGCAAGAGCCATCAGACCTGCGGTAATCAGTGCGATGGGGAAGCCCTCAAAGGACTTGGGATAGTCCGCGAACTGCACGCGCTCACGGACGGTGGCGAACAGATAGATCGCCAGCAGGAAGCCGAGACCGCCGGTGATGCCGTAGACCACGGATTCGATGAAGTTATAGCCGTTCTGGACGTTCAGCAGCGCAACACCGAGCACGGCGCAGTTCGTGGTGATCAGCGGCAGATAGATGCCGAGCGCGGTATAGAGTGTCGGGATGGACTTCTTGAGGAACATCTCGATGAACTGCACGAGGCTGGCGATGACCAGAATAAACGCGACCGTCTGCATATACTCAAGACCGAGCTTGACAAGGATGATGTTCACGCCGTAGGTAAAGGCGGAAGCAAGACCCATAACGAACGTAACGGCCAGACCCATACCGACGGCGGTATCGGACTTCTTGGAAACGCCGAGGAACGGGCAGATACCCAGGAACTGTGCAAAAATGAAGTTATTCGTCAGAATTGCACCGAGGGAGATAGCGAGCAGTCTTGTCACACTCATTATTCATTGCCCTCCTTTTCTTTCTTCTCAGCAGCCTTCTTCTCGCTCTTGGCAAGCGCCCACTGCATCACGGCGATCAGCGTGCCGAGGCACAGGAAGCCGCCGACGGGGAGCACAAGCATCAGCGCCGGCGTGTAGGACGCGGGCATGATCTGGTAGCCGAGCAGCGTACCGTTGCCGAGCAGCTCGCGGACCGCACACATGATCACGAGAACGATGGTGTAGCCGATGCCCTGGCAGATACCGTCGACCGCGGAAGCAAGAACGGAGTTCTTGTTGGCAAACGCCTCGGCGCGGCCAAGGATGATGCAGTTGACGACGATCAGCGGAATGAACACGCCGAGGGACTTGGCGATCGCGGGAAAGAACGCCTGCAGGCAGAGGTCAACGATGGTGACGAAGCCGGCGATGACGACGATGTAGCACGCGATACGGACTTCGTTGGGGATGATCTTGCGCAGAAGGGAAATGAAGATGTTGGAAAGCGTCAGGATGATGAGCACCGAGATGCCCATGCCGATACCGTTGGAGATGGAGGTCGTGATGGCCATGGTGGAGCACATACCGAGCAGCTGCACCAGGACCGGGTTCTGCGTGATCAGACCTTCCTTTAACTGTCTTTTAAAATTCATGACTGTACTCCTCCTTCCTTAGCCGATCGCTTCCGCGGCGGCAAGCGCGGTATTGACGCCCTTGGTCACGCCCTTGGAAGAGACCGTTGCACCGGAGATCGCGTCAACATTGCTTCCGACAGAAAGGCTGCCTGCACCGCTCATGCCGACAAACTGGTCAAGCACGCCCACGCCCTTCGCGGTGGGCATATTGTCCATGACCTTGGAGCCGATGCCGGAGGTCTCGGCGTTGTCAACGATGGACACGCCGGTCACTGCGAGGTCAGCGTCCACGCCGACGATCATTTCGATGTCGCCCTGAGAACCGGCGGCAACGATCTTGAACGCATAACCGGCAGTCTCGCCGCCGAGGCGCACTTCATAAGCCTCCGTCAGCTTGCCGCCCTGCGCGGTGGCTGCGGAAAGCATCTCGTCGGTGATCTCCATAGCGGGGAAGGTGCTCTCATCAGAGGTAACAACGGCAGCAAGCGCCGCTTCGGTGTTTGCCTTGTTGATGGCGGAAATGTTGGGATAAGTAAGCTGGTTGACGAGGCCGAGCAGCGCCGCGACCACAAGAGAGATCGCTGTGAGTGTGCCGGCAACCTTCAGAATGAATTTGCTGTCGATCTTCATTTTGCAGCACCCTCCTTCTTCTTGTCCACGCCGAAGCGGGTGGGCTTGGTGTACTTGTCAATGATCCACACCAGGCAGTTCATGATCAGAATGGAGTAGCACACGCCCTCGGGATAGGAGCCGAAGTAGCGAATAAACACGGTCAGAAGACCGCAGCCCAAGCCGTAGATCAGCTGACCTTCCTTGGTGACGGGAGAGGTGACATAGTCGGTCGCCATGAAGAACGCGCCGAGCATCAATCCGCCGCCGAACACATTGTAGAGCATATAAGTCAGCGCGTCGTTGCCCTGGGGGAACAGGAAGGTCAGCACGGCGACCGTGCCGATGTAGGCGACGGGGGTATGCCAGGAGATGACCCTGCGGAAGATGAGGTACAGTCCGCCGATGAGAAGCATCATGGCGGAAACTTCGCCGGCGGAGCCGCCGATCAGACCGATGAACATATCGCTGAGGGAATACTGTGCGGTCAGCGCCTCAAACTCGCCGGCCTTCATCATGGCAAGCGGAGTCGCAGCGGTGACGGCGTCCACAGTGCGCGGCGCCGCCCAGCTGGTCATCTGGGACGCATAGCAGGCAACCAGCGCCGCACGTCCGGCGAGCGCGGGGTTGAGGAAGTTCTTGCCAATGCCGCCGTAGAGCTGCTTGACGACGAAGATCGCGAAGAAGTCGCCGACGAGAAGCATCCAGTACGGAAGCGTCGGGGGGCAGACCATGGACAGCAGCAGACCGGTGAGCGCGGCGGACAGATCGCCGATGGTCTGGGGCTTTTTGAGAAGCTTGCGGTACAGCCACTCAAAGAACACAGCGCCGGCAACGGAAACGACGGCGGAGATCAGCGTGGTCACACCGAATACATACACGGACATGGCAAGCGCAGGCATAAGCGCGATGATCACATCGAGCATCAGGCTGCGGGTGTCCTCATTGTTGCGGATATGGGGGTTGGAGGAAGCGATGAGCTTCAGACCTTTATAATCATTGATCATCTTACTTTGCCTCCTTCTTGGCTTCTTCCGCGGCCTTGGCGCTTTCTGCGGCGGCCTTGGCCTTTGCGGCAGCATCCTTGACCATCTGCTTGCCCGCCTTGAAGGCGTGCGTCAGGTGCAGACGACCCGGGCAGATATAGGAGCAGGCGCCGCATTCCATGCAGTCCATGATGTTGGCGGCGTTCATCTCATCGATCATACCCTTCTGCTGGTACATATAAAGATAGAGCGGTTCAAGGTGCATCGGGCAGGCTTCAACGCAGCGGCCGCAGCGGATGCAGGTCGGATGTTCGACCGTCTTGTTCTCGTCGCCCGCGAATGCGAGGACGGCGCCGGTGCCCTTGGCGACGGGGAAGTCGGCGGAAGCCTGTGCCATACCCATCATCGGACCGCCGGCAACAAGCTTGAAGGTTTCGTCCTTCAGCCCGCCGCAGGCGTCGAACAGCAGGGAAACCGGGGTGCCGATCGGGCATTCGAGGTTCTTCGGCTCGACCACGCCGCTGCCGGAAACGGTGACGACCTTGTTCACAACGGGCATGCCGGTCGTAATGGCACGGTAGATCGCCATGGTGGTGTTGATGTTGAACACGGCGCAGCCGATGTGAGAGGGCAGACCTCCGGGCGGGACCTGCTTGCCGGTGATCGCCTGGCAGAGCTGCTTTTCACCGCCCTGGGGGTAGCGGCAGTGCAGGGGCTCGATCACAACGGGAGCCTTCTGCTCATCGATGACCTTCTGCATGGACTCGATGCCGTTTTTCTTGTTCTCTTCTACGCCGATGATGACTTTCGCCACACCGAACATCCTGGCGAGGTAACAGCAGCCGCCGATGATCTGTTCGGGGCGCTCAAGCATGGCGCGGTGGTCGCCGGTAATGTACGGCTCGCACTCGGCGCCGTTGATGATTACGGTGTCGACCTTGCCGATGCCGCTGGAGATCTTGGCGTGCGTCGGGAACGTGGCGCCGCCCATACCGACGATACCGGCCTGCTTGACGATCTCGACCATTTCCTCCGGAGTCAGTGCGTCCGGATCGGCAGGAGCCTTGACTTCCTCGCTGAGCTCATTCCTGAAGTCATTGTCAATGACAACGGACATCATCTTGCCGCCCATGGAATAGGGGCGCGGCTCCACCGCCTTGACCGTACCGGAAACGCTGGCGTGGATGGGGGCGCCGAGACCCCTGAATTCGCCGATCTTCTGTCCGACCTTAACATAGTCGCCGGCGGCTACCAGGGGAGTGCAAGGTGCGCCGAAGTGCATAGACATGGGAATGACCACCTGAGCCGGCGCCGCCAGCTGTTCGATGGCCTTTTCATTGGTGGCAGCCTTCATGTCGTTGGGATGAACGCCGCCAAAGAATGCATGTGCCATTGTCTTCACCTCATTTTTTACTACCAGAGCAGTATGGACACTACTCCATAATCGTTCGAATTATATACCAAAGCACAACGAATGTCCAGTCAAATCTGACGCCAATTTTGCATATTTTTGCATTTTTCGTGCTTTTTTGACATTTTTGAAGCAAACACGGTTCGTCCCTATACTCTATGTCTGTCAGATGCTGAAAATGTCTCGACCGGTTTGACAGCGTTTTGACTCTATGTTATAGTGAATACACATTCCGTGCCCCCTTTGCTCGGCTTTTCAGAAAGGAAGATTTTGTATGCCGCCGACTACGATAGACCGCCGCACCGCCAAAGCGGAAGCGCGCTCGCTGCTGCGCAGCGCGAAGGTCTCTCCGCTGCGTCTGACGCTGCTCTATCTCGCCATCGAGCTGCTGCTCAGTGAGATCGGCACCGCGCTCGACCGCCTGACGCAGGAGTCCTCCGCCGCGCTCGATCCGACGACCATAACGCCCGACGAGCTTCTGGATCTTTTCGCTTCGTTTTTCATCGCGCGCACGCCGATCCAGTGGACGGTGCTGTTCCTCTCGATCTTCATCAGTCTCCTGCTTTGGGTGCTCAAAGCCGGTTACAGCAGCTACTGTCTCGGCGTTTCGCGCGGGGAGCTCACGCCGTATGAGAGTCTGTTTGACGGCTTTGCCTTCGTCGGAAAGGTCCTTGCCCTGACCTTTTTGATGCTCCTGCTCATCGGCGTCGGTCTGTCTTTTTTCCTCCTGCCCGGTATCCTGTTTTTCCTCATGTACCGCTTCGCGCTCTACAATCTCTGCACCGATCCGTCGATCAGCATCTGGGAGGCCATGAAGCGCAGCCGGCTGCAGACGGACGGGCGCAAGATGGAGCTGTTTTTGCTGAATCTGAGCTTTCTGCCGCTGATCCTTCTCCTTCTCGCAGCGGAAGTCGCCGTTTCGATGCTGCTCTCGCCGCTGTTCGCGTACACGCTCTCCGGCGATCTGCTCTATTCACTCTTTGCGTTCGTGATCACCTCGGCGGTCACCGTTTTTCTCATGCCCTATATGGAGCTTGCCCACACGGTCTATTTCGTCCGCCTGACGGCAGCTCCCGCCGATGAGCCGCCGCAAAAGCCGTCTGCGACGGACTTCTGACCGGCAAAGCCGCGCCCTCCCGCCAAAAGACGGCAGGCGGCGGTCATAACCCAGCATCCGCGCGCTCGGGAGTCGGGGAGCGCCGTTATCTGAATACGGTAAAGAAAAGAGCCTCCGTATCGCTTCACCGATACGGAGGCTTTGTTGATATGGGTTGGGTTAACCGGTCGCGCCGGACCGTTTTGCCGCTGTGCGCGGGGCGGGTGCGGGATTGCGGTTTTGCAGGGCGCTCAGCACTTCTCAAACACGGTGGCAACGCCCTGACCGCCGCCGATGCAGAGGGTGGCAAGACCCTTCTTGGCGTCGTCGCGCTTCATCATCTCATGCAGCAGCGTGACGATGATGCGGGCGCCGGAGGCGCCGACGGGGTGACCGATGGAGATCGCGCCGCCGTTGACGTTGACCTTGCTCATGTCGAAGCCGAGCTCGCGGGCGACCGCGATGGACTGCGCGGCGAAGGCTTCGTTGGCCTCGACGAGGTCGATATCCTCAATGCTCACGCCGGCCTTGGCCATCGCCTGACGGGAAGCGGGAACGGGACCGACGCCCATGATCTTCGGGTCAACGCCGCCCTGACCCCAGCCGATGAGCTTTGCCATGGGCTTGAGACCGAACTTTTCAACGGCTTCGCCGGAGGCGAGAACGATGGCGGCAGCGCCGTCGTTGATGCCGGAGGACTGACCGGCGGTCACGCGCTGAACATGCTTTCTGGTGTCGGCTTCGTGGATGCCGGCGGGCTCGAAGGTGTGGACGATCTCGTCCTCAACGCCGTCGGGACCGACGGGGAATGCGCCCTTGAGCTTTGCCATGCCTTCCATGGAAGCGCCGGCGCGGGGGAACTCGTCGCGCTTGAACTCAACGGTCTCCTTCTTGACCTTGACGGGAACGGGAACGATCTCATCGTCAAACTTGCCGGCAGCCTGAGCGGCTTCGGTCTTCTGCTGGGAGGCAACGCCGAACGCGTCAAGCTCCTCACGGGTGATGCCCCAAACGTCGCAGATGTTCTCGGCGGTGGTGCCCATGTGATAATTGTTGAACGCGTCCCACAGACCGTCCTTGATCATCGTGTCGACCAGCTTCTTGTCACCCATGCGGGCGCCCCAGCGGGCGTCAAAGGAGGCAAAGGGAGCCATGGACATATTCTCGGTGCCGCCGCAGACGACAATGTTGGCGTCGCCGGCAAGGATGGCGCGCGCGCCTTCGATGACGGACTTCATGCCGGAGCCGCAGACCATGCCGACGGTGTAGGCGGGAA
>JAEDKW010000131.1 GCA_016295615.1 Oscillospiraceae bacterium
GAAAGAGACCGAAGAACAGAAAGAGGACGCGCCCGAGCAGGAACTTCCCGTGCCGGAAGCGGCGGTTGAGGAAGTCAGGGAAGGGGAAGGCACCAACGAAGCAAATAAAGGGGAAGAGAACTGATGAAAAAGCTTCGCATTATGAGCGTGTTCGGCACGCGCCCGGAGGCCATCAAGATGGCGCCGCTGGTGAAAGAGCTTGCCTGCCGCGAGGAGATCGAAAGCCTTTGCTGCGTGACGGCGCAGCACCGCCAGATGCTCGATTCCGTGATGAAGGTCTTTGACCTCAGGGCGGACTGCGACCTTGACATTATGACGCCGCGCCAGACACTTTCAAGCATCACCAGCAAGTGCCTCACCGGCATGGACGGGGCGATCGAGCGGCTCAAGCCCGATATGATCCTCGTGCACGGCGACACCTCAACGACCTTTGCCGGCGCGCTTTCCGCGTTTTATCACCAGGTGCCGGTCGGACACGTGGAGGCGGGACTTCGCACCTATGACAAGTATTCTCCGTTTCCTGAGGAAATGAACCGCAGGCTGGTCACCGCCATCGCGGATCTTTATTTCTGCCCGACGAAGAATAACCGCGATAACCTCCTCAAGGAGGGGATCGAAAAGGGCATCTTTATTACCGGCAACACGGTCATCGACGCGCTGAGGACCACCGTGCGCAGCGACTATGTCTTTGCCACGCAGAAGCTCAATGAGCTGGACTATGCAAACAGAAAGGTCATTCTGGTCACCTGCCACCGCCGCGAAAATTACGGCGAGCCGATGAGGAACATCATGCTTGCGCTGCGTCAGATCGCAGAGCAGAATGAGGATGTGGAGCTTGTCTATCCCGTGCATCTTTCCCCCGTTGTGCGCGAGGCGGTGGATGCATATCTGCGCGGAGCGCCGCGCGTGCATCTGATCGAGCCGCTGCCGGCGGATGAGATGCACAACATCATGGCGCGCTGCTATATGGTGCTCACCGACTCCGGCGGACTCCAGGAGGAGGCGCCTGCACTCGGCAAGCCTGTGCTCGTCATGCGCCGCGAAACGGAGCGTCCCGAGGCGGTAGAAGCCGGAACGGTCAAGCTCTGCGGCGTCGTGCAGGATGACATCGTCACCATGGCGGAACGCCTGATTCGCGACAGGAACGCCTATGAGAAGATGGCGCACGCCGTCAACCCCTACGGCGACGGCAAAGCGTGCGCGCGTATCGCCGACGCGATCGAGTGGCACTTCGGGCGCAGAAGCGAGCGTCCCGCGGATTTTGAAGTCTGATCTCGGAAAAGCAGAAACGAACCGAACGGAGGAGGGAGCAAAATGGGAAAAAAGGTCTTAAAGCCGGTCGGTATGGTTGTCATTGCGCTCATTTTGCTTGTCCTCATTTTTATGCTGCGCGGCAGTCTGCGCGGACCTGCGCGCGTGGTGCTTCCGGAAGAGACGGCAAATGGGGAGAACATCAGCGGAGCGGATGACGGCGAAAATGACGCGATCAACCGCGTTGACATCCGACCCTCGACCGTGCAGGACGCCATTGCCGTCCTCGAGCGGCCGCAGCAGTATTACCGCACGATCGTGATCGAGCGGTACTATTCCGGCGGAAGCTGTATCGAGCAGGCTGAGGTTTTTGTCAGCGGCGGCTGGACCCGCGTGGATCTGACGAAGGACGGCGCGGAAAGCCGGCACGTCATCAGCAACGGAAAAACCAGCTACATCTGGTATGGCGGCAGCAAGAGCTATTATACCGGCGCATCCTCGCTCAGCGCCGATGAGGAGCAGAGCATTCCGACCTATGAGGACATCCTGCGCATGGACGTGCAGCGTATCGCGCTCGCCGACTATCGTCTGCTTGATACCAAGGACTGCATTTATGTGGAAACGGTACCGGACGGCGGTGGATACGTCGAGCGCTACTGGGTGTGCGTGAGCGACGGTCTGCTCGTCGCGGCGGAGAAAGTCTGCGGCGAGGAAGTCGTCTACCGCATGGCGAGCATGAACGCGGATACCGAGAATGCGATGGAAGAAGCGTTTGTGCTGCCTGACGGCACGCAGCTCCATCCCAAAGAGTAAAGAGAGGGCAGACGCCCTCTCTTTT
>JAEDKW010000036.1 GCA_016295615.1 Oscillospiraceae bacterium
CCGCTGCGGCTTCGCCCATAGCGCCGGCGGCGGGCGAACACAAGCCGGTAGACGACCAGAGCGGCGATCAGCACAAGCAGGACAAGCGCGACCAGCCGGACGACCGTTCGGGAAAAGAACTCCATCACCCTGTGCTGCGCAACGAGAAACCACGAAGCGGAGACGTCGGCAAGCGCGAGCAGAGGCACTTCACCGTACACGGTGCCCTGATAGGAGAGCGTCAGCGTGCCAAGCTCATCTCCCGCGGCGATGGGAGCGTAGACGGTATCGTGATAAAGCGTGACCGTGCGCTCCAGCTCCTCGGGCGCAAGGCCGATCGGGAGCATGCGCGTAACGTCGCCGGCAGGGTGGACGACGACGTAGTTCGTCTCGCCGGAGAGCGCGACCGGCACTTCGCAGATCGCTTCGTCGGAGGAAATGATCCTGCGCTCGACAAAATTGTCGAAGCCGTAGTCGAATAGACGCGAGGTTTCGATAAAGCTGTAGGTGCGCGTGACGCCGTCTGCGTCCTCTCTGCGCTCGGCGCCGAGAACGACGGAGATCAGCGTGCGGCTGCCGCGCACGGCGGAGGAAACGAGACAGTAGCCGGCCTCCGGGGTGGAGCCCGTCTTGATCCCCTGCGCGTCGCGGTACAGATAACCGATGGCGCGCCAGTTGGAGATCAGGTAGTTGGTGGAGTGCAGCGTGCGCGGCTTGTCCGTCATGTTGGTGGCGGGGACTTCGTATGACTTGGAATTGCACATCGTCATAAGAAGGTCGTGCTTCATCGCTTCGCAGGTAATGAGGTAGATATCCCATGCGGAGGAATAATGACTGGGGTCATGAAGACCGGAGGTGTTTACATAATGCGTATTTTCGCACCCGAGCTCCTCGGCGCGCGCATTCATGCGTGCAACGAAAGCATCGATGCTGCCGCAGACTGCTTCGGCGAGGATGTTGCACGCTTCGTTGGCAGACACGACCAGCATACAGTAGAGAAGCTGCTCGACCGTCAGCGTTTCACCGACCTTGATATCGGCGGTGCTGCCGTCACGGGGAAGACCGCTGAGCGCCGATTCGCTCGCCGTCAGGGGGTCGGTGAGGGAAAGCCTGCCGCTGTCGATCGCTTCAAACACCAGCAGCGCCGTCATGAGCTTGGTGATGGAGGCGGGATAGTTTTCCTGATGCGCGTTCTTCTCAAACAAAACCTCGCCGGTGGAGGCTTCAACGAGAAGTCCTGCCCTGGCGTCAAGGTCAAACTCCTCGAACGCGCCCGCCTTCGGCGTCAGAAACAGGGAGAGAAGCAGCGAAAGCAGCAAAAAAAGAGATAAAAAGCGCCGTTTTTTCATGGAAATACCTCGTAGTCTGTGGTATAGTACTTATGTAAAAAAACAGTTTCGATCAAATTCGACAGGTTCTGCGGACAGTATAGCAAAAAAGAAGGGGGAGTGCAACCGTGGAGCGGCAAGAAAAAAGAGCCAAAATTTATTTTGTCTTGCTCGCCCTGACCGCCGCGTTCCTCTGCGTCCTTGCTTTGCGCGCCCATGAAAAGCGGCAGCTGCGGCAGGAGAGCAGCTATACCGTGCAGACGCAGTACGAAACGGCGGAGGAGACCGCGCCGAAACGACGGCTGATCAACGTCAACACCGCATCCGCGCAGGAGCTGGAGGCGCTTACGGGGATCGGCGCGGCACTGGCGCAGGAGATCGTTTCCTATCGGGACGAACACGGAGCGTTCCTGCAGGCGGAAGATTTGCTGAAGGTAAAAGGAATCGGCGAAGCGAAGCTTGCGGACATCCGCGCGGAGATCACATTCTGAAAAAGAAGGAGTGAAACCAATGAAAATACTGGTCGTTGACGATGAACAGCTTCTTGTGAAGGGTGTGAAGTTCAACCTTGAAAATGAGGGATACACCGTGGAGACGGCTTACGACGGCGAGAGTGCGGTCGAGCTTGCCAAAAGCAATGATTTTGACCTCATCATTCTCGATCTGATGATGCCGAAGCTTGACGGACGATCCGCCTGCATGAAGATCCGCGAGTTTTCCAACGTCCCGATCATCATGCTCACGGCCAAGAGCGAGGACGCCGATAAGATCATGGGCTTTGAGTCCGGCGCGGACGATTATGTGACCAAGCCGTTCAATATTCTGGAGCTCAAGGCGCGTATCCGCGCCATGCTCCGCCGCTCCGGCGCCGCCTCTGAGAAAACGGCGCAGAAAGAACAGCTTAGCGTGGGGCATATCGTGCTTGACAGCGGGCAGCGCGTCGCCATCTGCGACGGGAGGACCGTCGATCTGACCGCGAAGGAATACGATCTTCTTAAGCTTCTGATGAAAAATCCGCGCCGCGTGTATTCGCGCGAGAATCTGATGGATCTGGTCTGGGGCTATACCTATGCCGGCGATTTTCGCACCGTGGACGTCCATATCCGCCGCCTGCGGGAAAAGCTGGAGCACAATCCGGCGGAGCCGGAATATATCATGACAAAATGGGGCGTCGGCTACTATCTCAAGGGATAGCGCCGGTCGGACGCACACGGGAGAGGGGGTGCCGCAATGAAAAAGGGACTGGGGCTGCAGGCGAAATTCAGCATCAGCTACATCGCGATCATCGTTGCGGTGCTGCTGCTGATGAACACCTATCCGCTCACGGTGTCGGAGGATCTGACGTTTCGCTCCAAGGGCAGGACCCTGCAGGACAGCGTTTCCGTTATGGTCACGGCGCTTTCCGGACTGGAAGAGCTCAATGAGGAGAATGTCGCTTCGGCGATGACACTGGTGGAGGAGACGGGGATCTCCCGCATCCTGGTGACGGATGCCGCCGGCTGCATTCTCTACGATACGCGCGAGACCGACAGCGCGCTGGGACGCTATGCGTTCTACACGGAGATCGTGCAGGCGCTGCGCGGGTACGATGTTTTTTACTCCGAATTTGCCGGCAGCGCGTTTATCAGCCGCGCGGCTTCGCCGGTCATTTACCGCAGCCAGACGATCGGCGCGGTATACGCTTATGAATATGACAAGGAACAGGCGGCAATTTTGGAGAGCCTGCAAATAACGCTTTTGACGATTTCCGCCATGGTCCTGGTCTTTGCCGTGCTTCTGGGCATGATCCTCTCGCGCGTGCTGACACACCGCTTCGGCATTCTTGCCGACGCCATGAAAAAAATGCGCGCCGGCTCTTACAGCCACCGCGCCGAGGTCGGCGGACACGACGAGATCGCCGAGCTTGCCTCGGAGTTCAACAGCCTTGCCGACCGCCTGCAGACAACGGAGGACGCCCGCCGCCGCTTCGTTTCCGATGCGTCGCATGAATTGAAGACTCCGCTTGCAGGCATACGTCTGCTGTCCGATTCCATTTTACAGACGGAGAACATGGATGCAGGCACCGTGCGCGAGTTTGTCGGCGATATCGGGCATGAGGCGGAGCGGTTGACGCGCATTACGGAAAACCTGCTGCGCCTGACGCGCCTTGACAGCGAGATTGCCGAAAAGCCGGTCCCCACCGCCATAACGCCCGTGATCGAGCGCGCGGTGCGCATGCTGCGCCTTGTAGCCGAGGAGCGGAAAGTCGCGCTTTCCTACCACATCGACCGCGAGGGCGTGGTGCTTGCCAACGAAGACGACCTGCACCAGATCGTTTACAATCTGGCGGAGAACGCGATCAAATACAACAGACCGGAGGGCTATGTCCGCATTGAACTCTCCGGCGGCGAAACGGAATGCGTGCTGACGGTGACCGACAACGGCATCGGGATTCCCGAGGAGGATCTGCCGCGCATTTTCGACCGTTTTTACCGCGTGGACAAGATGCGCTCGCGCGCATACGGCGGGACGGGTCTCGGACTTTCCATCGTTTCCGACACCGTCAGGCGCTGCGGCGGCAGGATCAAAGCCGAACGCCGTGAAGGCGGCGGCAGCGTCTTCACCGTGTGTCTGCCGCGCTGTGAGGAAGGCGGTGAGAAGTCGTGAAAAAGAGAGCTCTGACCGCGGCGTTGTTGATTCTCACGGCGCTTTTGATTGCCGCCTGCGCGCAGGATAACCTGAGCGAGGAGAGCAATTATCAGCTTTATTACACGACGCAGACGGAGACGGCAAGAGGCGCAGACGCCATCGGAGAATGCCCGCTTGAGATCGAAGACGAGCAGAATCTGACCACGCAGGAGCTTGCGCAGACACTGCTCGAGGCGCTGCTGCTTCCGCCGGAGGATCCCCGGCTCACCTCGCCGTTTCCGAGCGGCACGCAGCTGCAGGAGGTGACGGTTTCTGGCAGGCGTGCGAACGTCAGTTTAACGGCGCACTATGCGCGCTTGTCCGGCGTTGACCTTTCCCTTGCCGATTACTGCATTACACTGACGCTCACGCAGCTTGACGGCATCAATGCCGTGACCATCACGGCGAACGGGCGCGAACTCCCATACCGGAAAACGCAGCTCATGACGGCGGCAGATACGCTGCTGAGCAGCCGCGAGGATGCGCTGCGCCCGATCACGGTGCTGCTCTATTTCCTTGATACCGAAACCGGCGAGCTGCGTGCGCAGCAGCAGACGCTTGCGCTGTACGAAGGTCAGACGCGCGTGAATGCCGTGCTGGAAGCGATGCGTCTTGGACCCGAGGGCGACGAAACGCTTACCTGTCTGCTTCCCGAGGATCTTCTGGTGCTCTCCTCCCGCATTGAGGACGGGATCTGCTACCTCAACCTTTCGCCCAGGCTGACGCTGCCTGAGGACGAAGAAGCGCAGAGGCAAATGCTCGATTCGCTGGTGCAGTCGCTGTGCTCTCTCAGCGGCGTCGAGCAGGTGCAGATCCTGCTCGACGGCGAGACTGCGGAGCAGCTCGGCGAAGTGGAGATCGGCGAACCGCTGCCGAAAGAGGAACCGTAAAAGAAGACCTGCCCGGCAGGTCTTCTTTTGTGTTGTTTTTTTCAAGTCCCTGCGCTATACTATATTCGTATTATTTTACGATTTGGGGGAACTGAATGTGAAGCTGATGGTGCTCGACGGCAACTCCATCATCAACCGCGCCTACTACGGGATCCGCCCGCTGACGACAAAGGACGGCTTCTATACCCATGCCATCTTCGGCTTTCTTACGACGCTCCAGCGCCTTTTGGACGAGGAGGCGCCGGAAGCCGTTTGCGTCGCGTTTGACCGCCGCGAGCCGACCTTCCGGCACAAGGCGGATGAGAATTACAAGGCGACCCGCAGGGAAATGCCGGAGGAGCTTGCCATGCAGCTGCCGGTTTTGAAGGATGTGCTTGATGCGATGAGCATCAGGCGCTACGAGCTTGCCGGTTACGAGGCGGACGACCTCATCGGCACGATCTCGCGCAGGTGCGAGGCGGCGGGCTGGGAATGCACCGTCGTCACGGGCGACAAGGACAGCCTGCAGCTCATCACGGAGCATACGAAGGTGAAGCTGGTCTCCACGCGCATGGGGCAGACCACCACACGCGACATGACGCAGGAGACCTTTACCGGGGAATATGGCTTTGCCCCCATTCACATGATCGATCTGAAAGCGCTCATGGGCGACGCCTCCGACAATATTCCGGGCGTTCCCGGCATTGGGGAAAAGACCGCCACGGCGCTGGTGCGGGAGTATCAGAGTATTGACGCGCTCTATGCGAAAATGCCGGACGTCCACGCAAAGCCCGCGGTGCTGAAAAAGCTTGCAGACGGCGAGCAGAGCGCCCGTCATTCCCACTGGCTCGCCACCATCGTCACCGACGCGCCGCTCAAGTTCGCGCCGGAGGAAAACATAAGAAAAGCATATCAAAGCGGGCTGTACGACCTTTTTCTGAAGCTCGAATTCAATAAGCTCATTGAAAAATACGGTCTCAAGCCCGCAGCCGGCGCGCAGGCGGAGCCGCAGATGTTTGAAGGCACCTGCACCATGACGGAGGTGCTCGATCCTGCCGGCGCTGAGTCTGCCGCGCGGGAGCTGCGCTCGCTTGGCAGGACGGTCTGTATTTTCGCGCCCACGCCGGATAAGATCGCCTTCCACGGCGATGCGGACAAAGATGCGATCGCCTATATCCTGCGCCGCGACACCTTCCGCGGCGACTACGGCGCGGCGCTGCGTGTCCTCTTTGATGCCGACCTTCCCAAGGCGGGGCACAACATCAAGGACCTGCAGCGTGAGCTGCTCGGCTTCGGCGTCGAGCCGGAGGGCTGGGTGTTTGACAGCGCGCTGGCCGCCTACCTTGCGGACGCGACGGCGGGGAACTACGATCTTTACTGGCTGTGCGCCAAGTACTGCGGCTTCAAGCCCTGGAGGGCGGGGGAGAACGGCGCGCAGGAGCAGCTGTCGCTGCTCGATGCGCCGGACGTGAGCAAGGCGGAGGAGAACGCGGAGCTTGCCTCCGCCGCAGCCGGGATCGCATGTTTGGAGGAAGCGCTGCGCCCCCGCCTTGCGGAGCTGAACATGACCGAGCTGTACGAAACGGCGGAGCTGCCGCTTTGCGCGGTGCTTGCCCGCATGGAGCACCGCGGCATGCGCGTGGACAGCAAGGCGCTTGCCGGGTTCGGCAGCATGCTGGATCAGGAGCTTGCCGCGCTGGAAACGCGCATTTACGAGCTTGCCGGCGGCAGCTTCAACATCAATTCCCCCAAGCAGCTCGGCACGGTGCTTTTTGAGCGCCTGCACCTGCCGCACGGGAAGAAGACCAAGACGGGCTGGTCCACGAATGCGGACGTGCTCGATAAGCTCAAGTGGGAAAACCCCATTGTAGCCGACGTGCTGCAGTACCGCCAGTACGCCAAGTTCAAGTCGACCTATTGCGACGGTCTGGCGCGTGAGATCGCCTCCGACGGGCGGATCCATACGAATTTCCAAATGACCGTCACCGCGACGGGACGGCTTTCCTCCACGGAGCCGAATCTGCAGAATATCCCCACACGCACACAGCTCGGCAGTGAGTTTCGCCGCATGTTCATTCCCGACAGCGGCTGCGTCCTTGTCGATGCGGACTACTCGCAGATCGAGCTTCGCCTGCTCGCTCACATCGCAGACGACGAGACCATGCGCGCGGCATTCAACTCCGGCGAGGACATTCACACCGTTACCGCCTCGCAGGTGTTCGGCGTGCCGGCGGAGCGCGTGACGAAGCAGATGCGCGCGAATGCCAAGGCGGTCAACTTCGGCATCGTTTACGGCATTTCCGCTTTCTCGCTTTCGCAGGACATCGGCGTGAGCGTGGCGGATGCCAAGGCGTATATCGAGAGCTATCTGATGCGCTTTTCCGGCGTCCGCCGCTACATGACGGACGTTGTCGAGCAGGCAAAAGCGCGCGGCTATGTCGAAACGGTCATGCACCGCAGGAGAAATCTTCCGGAGCTGACGGCGGCAAATTTTGCGACGCGCTCCTTCGGCGAGCGCGTGGCGCTCAATATGCCCATACAGGGCACTGCGGCGGATATTATGAAGCTCGCCATGGTGCGTGTCGACCGGCGGCTGCGCGCCGAGGGGCTCAGGGGCAGGCTTGTTTTGCAGGTGCATGACGAGCTGCTCGTCGAGTGTCCCGAAGAGGAGGCGCAGCGCGTGGCGGAGCTCCTGACGGAGGAAATGCAGAACGCCGCGCAGCTCTCGGTGCCGCTGACAGCCGAGGCGCACTGCGGGAAAAACTGGCTGGAGGCCAAGGGGTGAGGAGAGAAACCGATGGAACATCTGAAGAAAAAAGTGCGCATCGTCCCCATGACGAGCGCGCATCTTGACGAGGTCGCGGACCTGGAGCGGATCTGCTTTTCCACGCCCTGGTCGCGCAACATGCTCGCCGAGGAGCTGGATAACGCCTGCTCCGCGTTTCTTGTTGCGCTCGATCCCGAAGACGGGAGCGTCGTCGGCTATGCGGGACTGCTTGTCATTGCGGACGAGGGCTATATCACCAACGTCGCAGTCCGTCCCGAAAGCCGCCGCGGCGGCGTTGCGGGACAGCTTCTCGATGTGTTTTTGAACTTTGCCGGGGCCAACAAGCTTGCCTTCCTGACACTCGAGGTGCGCGAGAGCAACTACGCCGCCATCGCGCTTTACGGCAGCCGCGGCTTCCGCGGCGCAGGACGGCGCAGGAACTATTACGAGCATCCGAAGGAGGATGCCATTATCATGACAAGGGAGTTTGCAAACGATGGAACTTCGACTGCCGACTGAGCAGCAGCTCAGGCGGGTCTATGAGAGAGATTTAAAGATGTCTTTTCCGGCGGCGGAGCTGCGTCCGCTGCCCGTGATCTGCACGCTGACGCGCGGGGGCACCTATCGCCCGTGGTGTCTTTTTGACGGGGAGGAGATCGTCGGAGAAGCGTTCGTGCTGGGCTTCGCGCCGGGCTGGGCGCTGTTCGACTACCTCTGCGTCGACGCCTCGCGCCGCAACGACGGGCTTGGCTCAAAGCTGATCGCAAAGCTGCTGGAAGCGGAGCGGGGAAATGTCGTTTTCGGCGAATCGGAGATCCCGGACTATGCGCCGGATCCTGATATGGCGCGGCGCAGACTGCGGTTCTACCGTCGCAACGGCGCGCAGCAGGCGGCGTACGACACCGCGGTTTTCGGCGTTCCGTACCATACGCTCTTCTGGGCGGAGCGTGCCGTGACGGACGGTGAGCTCATGGCGGCGCACCAAAAGGCGTATCACGACCGCTTCCCGCCGTCCGCCTACCGAAGATTCATTCAGATCCCGTGGGATATTTCCATGGGCGTGCCGAAAAAGATTCCCTGGGAGGAATGAGTACATGAAGATTTTAGCGTTTGAATCCTCCTGCGATGAAACGGCCGTCGCGGTGGTGGAGAACGGGCGCAGCGTGCTATCCGACGCCATATTGTCGCAGGCGGACATGCACGCGCTCTATGGCGGCGTGGTGCCGGAGATCGCGTCGCGCCGGCATGTGGAGGCGATCGCCGCGCTGACGGAGCAGGCGCTCAGGGACGCGGGCGTCACCAGAGAGCAGATCGGCGCCGTCGCGGCGACTTACGCGCCGGGACTGATCGGCGCGGTGCTGGTGGGGCTTAATTTCGCCAAGTCCGTCGCCTACGCGCTGCGTGTGCCCCTGATCCCGGTCCACCATATCCGCGGTCACATTGCGGCGAACTATCTGGCGTTTCCGGAGCTGGAGCCGCCGTTTCTGGCGCTGTGCATGTCGGGCGGCAACACGCTGCTGGTCGATGTAAAAACCTATACCGATTTTGCGCTTCTCGGCGCAACGCGCGACGATGCCGCGGGGGAGTGCTTCGACAAGGCGGCGCGCGTGCTCGGCATGCCGTATCCCGGCGGCAAGCCGATGGACGATCTGGCACAGCAAAGCGAGGGCGGCGTATATGACCTGCCGCGCGCGAGCGTGGAGGGTCACGAGCTGGATATGAGCTTTTCCGGGCTCAAGACCGCGGTGGTCAATCTTGCCCATAACGCGGAACAGACGGGAAGACCGCTCGACCGGGCGGCGCTGGCACGCGATTTCACGCAGGCCGTCATCGACGAGCTGGTGCCGCGCACGATGCGCGCCGCCGAACTGAGCGGACGCAGCACGATCGTTGCCGCCGGCGGCGTCGCGGCGAACTCGTTTATCCGCGCCGCGCTGCAAAGCGAGTGCGACAGGCGCGGTTACCGGCTGTATCTGCCGCCGCTCAGGCTTTGCGGCGACAACGGCGCGATGATCGGCGCGCAGGGCTACTATGAGTATCTTGCCGGCGCGCGTGCGGACATGTCGCTCAACGCCTATGCCACGCGTGATATTGACGACCCGATCTGCACTTACAGCAAACAATAGAGGGATGCTGAAGCTTTCGCCGCAGCCTGTCAAGGGCTGCGGCTTTCCTTTTTGAAGGACGGAAAATAAAAATTGCATAAATTTGGCGTTATGGAAAGAAATCGAAAGAATGTTCCGCTCATTTGGCGGAAAATGAAATATTATGTAAATTTAAAAATGTACCTATGATAAACGGTATCTTTTTTCTGAAATTTTACATGAATAGAAAAAGTGACAGAAAAACAAAGAAAAATTGCGCGCGCAAAACTGTGGAAAAAGCTGTGGAAACTGTGGATAACTCACTGTAGAATTTGATTATTGAAAAAATTATGTGAACTT
>JAEDKW010000037.1 GCA_016295615.1 Oscillospiraceae bacterium
GTCAAACGCGATCTCCAGCAGCGCGTCGCCGCCCATCGGCGTGACGGAAAGGACCATGCCGTTGCCAAACGCCTTATGGCTGACCTGATCGCCGGCATTGAGCTTCAGAAGCGCCGGTGAAGCGACGGGCTTCGGAGCAACGGATGACGGCTTTGCGGAGCTCTGCCGGCTCATCTGCGCGTAATCGCAGCCGGTGCGGACATGACCGCCGCTTGCCAGGCTTCCGCCATATCCGCCGCCGAATCCGGAGGAATACGAACTGCCGGCAAAATCATCGTCGGCAAAACCGTATGCGCGGCGGTTCGGCTCAGGCTTTCCAACCCAGTCGGCATTTTCGCCGGGGATCTCCGCCAAAAAACGGGACGGCGCGTTGGGCGTCGTACGGCCGAAGAGCATGCGCTGCCTTGCGTTGGTCAGCGTCAGGCGCTCGCGTGCGCGCGTCATGGCAACATAACAAAGGCGGCGTTCCTCCTCGAGCTCCTCGTCATGGCAGCGCGCATGCTCGCCGGGGAATACGCCCTCCTCCATGCCGACGACATAGACGCAGGGGAACTCCAGCCCCTTGGCAGCGTGCATCGTCATCAGTGTCACGCAGTTGTCTGTCACAGCACTGTCAAGATCGGTGTAGAGCGCGATCTCATTGAGAAAGCCGGAGAGTGTCGCGTCCTCCGGATCGTTGGCAAGGAACGCGGCAATATTGGACTTGAGCTCCTGCACGTTCTCGAGTCTGCCGCGGCTCTCCATATCGTTCTTTTCCTCCAGCGCGCGGACATAATTCGTTTTTTCGCAGACATGATCGTAAAACTCGCCAAGCTCCATCGTCTCCGCCGCCTCGCGCATTTCATCGATCAGCGAGGCAAAGCGCTCGAGCTTGGCGCCCGCGCTCTTTAGCTCCGCATACTCACCGGCATGGCGCAGGATCTCGATCATCGGCACACCCCGCTCACCGGCGAGCGCAAGCACGGTCTCGACACTTTTCGCACCGATGCCGCGCGGCGGATTGTTGATGATGCGGCGCAGGCGAAGATCGTCGCTGGGGTTGTTGACCACCGCAAGGTAGGCCAGCATATCCCTGACCTCGGCACGCTCAAAAAACTTCATGCCGCCGATGATCTGATACGGCACGCCGTTTCGCTTGAAGGCATATTCCAGCGCGTTCGACTGCGCATTCATGCGGTACAAAACCGCATTGTCCCGCCAGGCTCTTCCGCGGTTATAGTCCATCATAATGGAGGAGACGACAAAGTTCGCCTCGTCCGCCTCATGAAAGACCGTTTTGATGAGCACTTTCTCACCCTTGCCGGCGTCGGTCCACAGGGTCTTCCCTTTTCTGCCGGTGTTGTTTTTGATGACCGCGTTCGCCGCATCCAGAATGTGCTGCGTGGAGCGGTAGTTCTGCTCCAGACGGATCGTGCGCGTACCGGGGTATTCCTTTTCAAAATTGAGGATATTCGTGATATCCGCGCCGCGGAATCTGTAAATACTCTGGTCGTCGTCGCCGACGACGCAGATGTTGCCCTTCTCACCGACGAGCTGCTTCATGAGAAGATACTGCAGCCGGTTCGTGTCCTGATACTCGTCGATGAGCACGTAGCGAAACTTGCTGCGGTAATGATCGCGCACCTCTCTGTCGCTCTTAAGAAGCGTGACGGTATGTAACAGGATGTCGTCGAAATCGAGGGCATTCGCCTCGCGCAAAACCTGCACATAGCGCGCGTAGACCTTTGCGATGCGCTCCTTGCGCCAGTCGCCGCTGCCGCTCCACCTGCGTGCAAAGTCCTGCGGCGATTCCATCGCGTCCTTGGCGTTTGAGATGACAGCGAGGATCTCACGCGGCGGAAACGACTTTTCGTCAAGCTCCATCTCCTTGACGATATCCTTAATGACGCGCTTTGCGTCGTCGGTATCGTAAATGGTAAAGTCGTTGGAAAAGCCGAGGCGGTCAATATACTGTCTTAAAATGCGGACGCAGGCGGAGTGGAACGTCATCGCCCACACGCTCTCCGCGCCGCGAATCCCGAACGATGCAAGCCGCTCGCGCAGCTCGCCCGCCGCCTTGTTGGTAAAGGTCACCGCCAAAACAGACCACGGCGCCGCCGGTTCGACCGCGCACAGACGGATCATCCGCGCCCGCTCCTCCGCGGTGGGATGCTGCGGATAGCTTTCGAGGAATGCAAGATCCTCCTCGCTTGCCCACTCCGGCACCTCCCCGCAGTCGCTGCCGCGTCCGTAGGTCAGCAGGTTTGCCACGCGGTTGATCAGTACGGTCGTCTTGCCGCTTCCCGCGCCGGCGAGCAGCAGCAGCGCTCCCTCCGTGGTCAGCACGCCTTCCCTCTGCTCCGGGTTCAGTTTTTGAAAATCCCGCGCGATCGCCGCCCTGCGGGCGGAGACGTAACGGGTATGAAAATCGTTCATTTCGGTCTCACCTTTTCGTCTCATTCGTTTTGATAAGCTGCCTGTATTTTACCTGAAAGACCCACCACGGTCAACCGTTTTTCAAAAAATTAGAAAATTTGTTCGATTTCGCTTGACAAGAACGGTTGTTCGATTTATAATCATAATCGAACAGAAGTTCTAATGTAGTTTTTACTCTCAGGAGGTTTTGATATGGCTTCTTCTACTTTGTTTTTTGTTCTCATCGGTGTCGGCTTCGTCTCCGGCAGTCTGATGAAGGCGATCCTCTGGCTCGACCAGCCCAAGTCCCGTCATCCGCGCTGCGCCCGCTGAGCCGGTATGGACCTGCTGGAGAAGCTGACGATCCTGGCGGATGCCGCCAAGTATGATGCCGCATGCACCTCCAGCGGGGTCAGGCGCGGTTATCAGGAAGGAAAAATCGGCAGCACCTCGTCATCGATGGCAGGGTGCTGCCATAGCTTTTCTGCGGACGGACGCTGCATCACGCTGCTGAAGGTGCTGCTCTCAAACGACTGCTGCTACAACTGCAAATACTGCGTCAACCGCTGCACGAACGACACGCCGCGCGCGACCTTCACGCCGGAAGAGCTTGCGGAGCTGACGATCGGCTTCTTTCGCCGCAACTATATTGAAGGGCTCTTCCTCTCCTCCGGCGTCCTGCGCTCTCCGGACTACACGACGGAGCTGATGATCCGCGCGCTGTCGATCCTGCGCAATGCGTATCGCTTCAACGGCTATATCCACGCCAAGGCGATCCCCGGCACGTCGCCGGAGCTGATCGAACAGCTTGGACTTCTTGCCGACAGGCTCAGCGTCAATATTGAGCTGCCAAGCGAAGCGGGTCTCAAAACGCTCGCTCCGAACAAGACGAAGCAGAGCATCCTGCGCCCCATGACACAGATCCGCGACCGCGGCGTGCAAAACCGGCAGGAGCTCGTCAAGTACCGCCATGCGCCGAAATTTGCGCCTGCCGGACAGTCCACGCAGCTCATCGTCGGCGCAACGCCGGACAATGACCTGCACATTCTGAACCTCACGCAGTCGCTTTACGATCAATACCGGCTCAAGCGCGTGTTTTACTCCGCGTATGTGCCGGTGGTAGAGAATACGCTTCTGCCCGCGCTCGACACCAAGCCGCCGCTCCTGCGCGAGCACCGGCTCTATCAGGCGGACTGGCTGCTCCGTTTTTACGGCTTTCGCGCACATGAGCTGCTCGACGAGAGCGCGCCGGACTTCGACCCCTTGCTGGATCCCAAGTGCTGCTGGGCAGTGCGGCACCCGGAGTTCTTTCCTGTCGAGGTCAACCGCGCCGATTATGAGGCGCTGCTGCGCGTCCCCGGCATCGGCGTTGTTTCCGCCAGGCGCATTCTTGTCGCGCGGCGCACGGGTCCGCTGCACGCGGACGAGCTGAAAAAGCTCGGCGTCGTGATGAAGCGCGCGCAGTATTTTCTCACTTGCTCCGGGCAGCTTGCAACACCGCTCAGGCTTTCGCAAGGCGGCATCCTGTCGAGTCTTATGGCTGTCGAGCGAAGCGCGCTTCCCGCATCGCAGATGGAGCAATTATCTCTTTTTGACCAGGTCGGGTGAACAGAGGCTTATGGCATGGCGCGAGATCATTTATGAATACGACGGCAGCTTTGACGGCTTTTTGTGCTGCATTTACGAAAGCTACACGCAAAAAGAACGCCCCACCGCAATCCTCTGCGATGGGGACGATGAACCGGGTCTGTTTGAAATTCGCGCCGTTTTGACCGACCGCGCGCACGCAAAGCGCGTGTACCGCAGTTTTTTTAAGATCTCGCCGGACGTCGGGTCCTTCCTGCGGCGTGTTTTTCTCACCTGTATGGACGATAAAGAAATGGCGATGTATCGCTTTATTGTCAAGCTCTACCGTGATGGCGCCCCGCTTTTGACAAGGCTCTCCGACGAGACCTATCACCCATTGCTCAGGGCGGTGCGGCAGCTGTCAGGCGAGGCGGAGGCTTTGCGCGGCTTTATCCGTTTTTCGGAGCTGAGCGGCGTGCTGGGTGCGGAGATCGAGCCGAAAAACCGCATTCTTCCCATGCTTCGCAAACACTTCTGCGACCGGTATCATAACGAAAGCTTTTTCATTTATGACCGCACGCACCGCGAAGCGCTGCTGTATGCAAACGGCGTGTCCCGCATTGTCCCTCTTGCGCAGTTTGAGATGGCGCCGCCCGATGAACATGAAGCAAATTACCGCCGCTTATGGCGAAGATTTTACGACACGATCGCCATCAGGGAGCGCGAAAACCATAAGCTGCGCATGACGCATATGCCCAAGCGCTATTGGAACACGATGACAGAGTTTCAGAAGGAGGATGATTTCATTCCCCGCTCGCAAGGCTCCGTCGAAGCCGCTCCAGCGCCCTGCGTTCCAGCCGCGACACCTGCACCTGAGAAACCGACAGGATGCGCGCCGTCTGCTCCTGCGTGAGACATTTGAAAAAGCGCAGGAGGATCGTCATTTTCTCACGCTCCGGCAATTCGTCGATCGCCTGACGCAGTGCGATTTTTTCCACCATGCTTTCTTCGGGCGAGTCGCCTGAGAGCATACTCTCAAGCGTCAGACCCTCGCCCGTTTCCTGCTGTAAGCTTTCCGGCGCGGCTGCGGCAAGCTCTGCCTGCGCGATTTCCTCGGCTGTAAAGCCGGTTTCCATTACAATCTCTGAAATGAGAGGTTCGCGACCAAGCTCCGTTCTCAGTTTTTCCCGCGCATTGAAGACGGAGATCGCCTGTTCACGCAGACTCCGGGCGACCTTGACCGCGCCGTCATCGCGAAGAAATCTTCGGATCTCGCCTGCGATCTTCGGCACGGCGTAGGTGGAAAACTGCGTACCGTAGCTGGTGTCAAAACCCTGCACCGCTTTTAAAAAGCCCACACAGCCGAGCTGATAGAGATCGTCCGGGTCAATACCGCGTCCGTAATAGCGGCGCACAACGCTCCAAATGAGACCGTTGTTCTCCGTCAGCACCTGTTCGCAGGCACTCTCATCTCCCTGCTGCGCAGCCTCTAAAAGTGCAAATGTCTCGCTCATCGGCGTCCTGACCGAATCGCGATCTTGCGTTTCATTGTCACGACCGTTCCCTTCTGCGGCTTCGAGCGAACGATCAGCGCATCCATAAAGCTTTCCATGATCGTAAAGCCCATGCCGCTGCGTTCCTCGCCGCCGGTCGTGTAAAGCGGCTGGCGTGCTTTTTCCACGTCCGCAATGCCGCAGCCCCAGTCGCGCACAGTGATCTCCAGCACATTTCCTTCAAAAACAGCTGCACGGACGCTGATCTTGCCGAGCTCATCCGGATACGCATGGACGATCGCGTTGGTGACCGCTTCGCTCACCGCAGTTTTGATATCGCCGATCTCCTCAAGCGTCGGATCCAGCTGCGCGGCAAATGCGGCAACTGCCGTTCTGGCAAAGCCCTCGTTGACGCTGCGGCTCAAAAACTCCATGGCTATGTAATTATTCGGCTTCACTTTCATTTTCCTTTTTCCTCCTCCAAGATGGGCACCATACGGGTGATTCCCGCGGCGTCAAAAACTTTTCTTGCCTGCGGCGGCACATTGCACAGCGCGGCGTTTCCGCCCAACGCGGTCATTTGACGCTGGGCGCGCACGGCAAGGGCGATGCCTGACGAATCCATGAACGTAACACCGGCAAAGTCCAGCAGCAGCTGTTTCGGCAATGCTGCGCCAAGCTTCAGCTCCATCTGCCGAATTGCCTCTTTCGCGTTATGGTGATCCAGTTCCCCGCGGAATTGAAGCGTATAGATCCGCTCTTTATTTGTGGAAATCACTTCCATTTCGATTTCCTCCCCGAAAAATAAATGAAACCGTACTTCCGGGCATTTTTCCGCCCATCGGTACGGTTTTGAGTATAGCTTGCCCAACGGCAAGATTTATGCTGAAACATGTCACAGACAAGATTATTTTTTGTGTGTATTTGCCGCGCTTTTTCATGATTGTTATTGCATTTTTGCCGCTTTCGCCATAAAATAAAGAAAATCTGAAAAAGGAGGTTGACGATGATGCGCCGTAATGACCGCGAACTTGACTTTCCTGCGATTCTTTCTCTGCTTGACCGATGCCGCATCGTCCGTCTTGCCATGATCGACGGGCAGGAGCCTTACATTGTCCCGCTCAACTACGGTTACACCTGCACCGATGGGCAGATCACACTCTATTGCCACAGCGCCAAAGAAGGGCGCAAGCTCGACGTTATGCGCGCAAACCCGCATATCGGCTTTGAGATGGACGCCGATTATCAGCTTCAGACGCATGAGGAGGCCTGCCACCACAGCAATCTCTTCTCCTCCGTCATCGGCACGGGAGAATTTGAACTGCTCGAAGGCGAAGCGAAAAAGCAGGCGCTCTCTGTACTGATGCGCCATCAAACCGGGCGCGATTTTGTCTTTACCGATGCACAGGCGAATTCCGTCGCTGTATTCGCCGTCCATGTGAAAACGATTTCCGGCAAGGCGAAAACGAAGTAATCGTTCGTCCCGCTCCCCCTGTAAGACCTGTCAAGAGTTATGAAAGCAAAAAGGAAGACCGCTGCGAAGCGGTCTTCCTTTTTTGCCCGGTTTTTTAATGCACGCTTATGTATCGTCTTTTGCGCATTCACCACATACCGAGGTAATGCGTATGCCGCGCAAAATGGCATTCTATTTTGCCTCCGCGAGCACCTTCCAGTAGTCCTCGTAGTTTTCCTGCAAAAGGCTCGGCGTATCAAGCCCGTAAGGGCATTTCACTTTACAATGATTGCAGTGCATACACTTTTCGATCCTGTGCATTTTCTCCTGCCATTGCGGCGTGAGCCAGTCGGCTGCCGGCGCGCGGCGCAGCATCAGAGACATGCGCGCACACTGATTGATCTCGATCCCGGCGGGACAAGGCATGCAGTAGCCGCAGCCGCGGCAGAATTCGCCGGTCAGCTCCTTGCGGTCATGCTCGATGGTCGCCTTGCGCTCCTCCGTCAGGACGGCGCCTTGGCGAACGCAGGCAAGGAACTGATCCAGCTCCCATTCATGCTGCACGCCCCAAATGGGGACGACCCCCTCCTGCAGCTCCATCCATGCCGCGGCAGCAAACCCATCGCGGATCAGACCGCCCGCCATTCCCTTCATTGCGATGAAGCCCATCTTTTTTTCACGGCAGCCGTCGAGCAGCTTTTGTTCCTGTACGCCGGAGAGATAGCTGTACGGAAACTGCAGCGTCGCGTAAAGTCCGGAGTCGATCGCCTCCTGCGCCACGGCGAGGCGGTGATTCGTGATGCCGATGTGCCGGATCTTCCCCTGCTTTTTCGCCTCCAGAGCCGCGTCATAGAGTCCGTCCTCTCCGCCCGGCTTCGGACAGAAGGCAGGATTGTGGAACTGGTAGAGATCGATATAGTCGGTTTTCAGTGTGCGCAGACTCGTTTCAAGGTCTTTTCGTAAGCCTTCTGCGGTCGAAGCGCCCGTTTTGGTGGCAAGCACGACTTTGTCGCGCATGCCGTCAAAGGCGTAGCCGACCTTTTCCTCGCTGTCACTGTAAGCGCGGGCGGTATCGAAAAAGTTCATACCGCCGTCATAAGCCTTGCGCAGCAGACGCGCCGCTTCCTCCTTCGTGATGCGCTGGATCGGCAGACAGCCAAAGCCGTTTTTCTCAAGGATGATTCCGGTCGAGCCCAGCTCTATCTTGTGCATAGCACCCTCCTTTTTGTTAAGCGATACCGCTTTACAGCGGTATCGCTATTGTTATATTTCACTTTTTCATTGCGGCAGCGGAAGCGTCAAGCTTCTCAATGAGCGCCTGAAGCTTGGCAGCGTCTTCACGGGCGCCGTTGATGACGGCTTCGGGCGCCTTTGCCATAAAGCCGGGATTGTTCAGCTTGTTCATAATGCCGGCAAGCTGTTTCTCCGCGTTTGCCTTCTCCCTGGCGATACGGGCAAGTTCTTTCTCAAAATCGACCAGCTCGGCGAGCGGCATAAAGATACGCGCGGCATGCGTATCGACCTCGACCATACCGTCAGCGGCGGGGATCTCATCGGCGCCGACGATCGTCACGTCACTTGCGGAAGCGAGACGTGTAAAGAACGGGATGCCGGCGGTAAACTCATCCGAATGCGCGGTGGCAATGGTATAATGCACCTTCCTGCCCGGACCGACATTCATCTCGTTGCGGCGGGCGCGGATGGCGGTGATCGCCTCAATGACGTTCTGCATCGCCTCCTCCTCAGCGGGGAAGCTGAGCGCTTCGCCGTACTCCGGCCACTTCGAGAGCATCAGGAATTTCTCCGTGTGCGGCAGCGCCTGATAAATTTCCTCGGTAATAAACGGCATGAACGGATGCAGCAGCTTGAGCGTTTCGATCAGGACATAGCACAGAACATTCTGCGCGTTCTCGCGCGCGGCGGGGTCTTCGCTGTTCAGGCGGTTTTTCGTCAGCTCGATGAACCAGTCGCAGTAGTTGTCCCAGATAAAGTCATACACCTTCGCGGACGCGACGCCGAGCTCAAAGGCGTCCATATTGTCCGTGACCTCGCGGATGAGCGTGTTGAGCTTGGACAAGATCCACTTGTCCTCCAGCTCAAGCTTCTCAGGCAGCTCCACCTTGTCAATGGTGAGGTTCATCATCACGAAGCGGCTCGCGTTCCAGATCTTGTTGCAGAAGTTGCGCATCGCCTCCGTCTTTTCGACGTAGAAGCGCATGTCGTTGCCGGGAGAGTTGCCGGTGATGAGGTTGAAGCGCAGCGCGTCGGCGCCGTATTTTTCCGCCATCTCCAGCGGGTCGATGCCGTTTCCGAGTGATTTCGACATCTTGCGCCCCTTGTCGTCGCGCACGAGACCGTGGATAAAGACGGTCTTGAACGGCTCACGCTTCATCTGCTCCATACCGGAGAAGATCATGCGCGCGACCCAGAAGAAGATGATGTCGTAGCCCGTGACCATGACGGAGGTCGGGTACCAGTAGTTGAGGTCGGCGGCGTTTTGATCGGGCCAGCCCATCGTGGAGAACGGCCAAAGGGCAGAAGAGAACCAGGTGTCGAGCACGTCCTCCTCGCGCGTCAGGTGCTTGCAGCCGCACTTTTCGCACTCAGTGGGGTCTTCGCGCTTGACGTTGATGTGACCGCACTTGTCGCAGTACCATGCCGGGATCTGGTGACCCCACCAGAGCTGACGGGAGATGCACCAGTCATGGACATTCTCCATCCAGTTGATATAGGTCTTGGTAAAACGCTCCGGTACAAACCTGATCGTGCCGTCGTTCACGACGCGGATGGCTTCCTTGGCGAGCGGCTCCATCTTGACGAACCACTGTGCGGAGATGAGCGGCTCGACGTCATTGTGGCAGCGGTAGCAGGTGCCGACATTGTGGGAGTACGGCTCAGTCTTGACGAGGTAGCCCTGCTCCTCAAGGTCCTTCACCAGCGCCTTGCGGCACTCATAGCGGTCCATCCCGTTGTACTTTCCGCCGTTTTCGTTGATGTGACCGTCGTCGGCGATGACGCGGATGACCTCAAGGTTGTGGCGAAGACCCACCTCAAAGTCGTTCGGATCGTG
>JAEDKW010000132.1 GCA_016295615.1 Oscillospiraceae bacterium
CGCGGCATGAGCTATATCGCGCTGCACAACGGCGGCGGCACGGGCATCGGCCGCGCCATCAACGGCGGCTTCGGCATGGTGCTCGACGGCTCTGAGCGTGTGGATACCATTTTGAAGATGAGCATGCCGTGGGATACCATGGTCGGCGTTGCACGCCGCAGCTGGGCGCGCAATGAAAACGCCATGACCACCGCTGCCGAGTACAACAAGATGTACGCCGGTCAGGATCACATCACCATGCCTTACCTCGCTGACGACGCCGTCGTCGCCGAGGCGGTCAAGGGCATGAAGAAGTAAACAACAACCGGTTTGCGGGAGAGGGCGTTTGCCCTCTCCCACAAGTGCGTGAAAGGAAAGAAACATGAAAAAAGTGCTGGTTTCCAACATCGGTATGCTGGCAACGCCCAAAGGGAACGCCGCCAGATGCGGCGAGGAGCAGGGCAAGATCGAAATTCTCAAAAATGCGTGGGTGCTGATCGAGGACGGCGTGATCGCCGCCGTCGGTACCGGCAGCCCGGAAGGTGCCGACGGCGCGGAAGTCATCGATGCGGAAGGCAAGCTGGTCACACCCGGTCTTGTCGATGCGCACACGCACCTCATTTTCGGCGGCTGGCGGCAGAATGAGCTTGGGCTCAAGCTCCACGGCGCGACCTATCTGGAGATCCAGAACGCCGGCGGCGGCATCCAGTCCACCACCAACGCCACCCGCAGCGCGAGCAAGGAGGAGCTGCGCGCCAAGGCCGAAAAGGCGCTCGACGAGATGATGGGCTTCGGCACGACCACGGTCGAGGCGAAGAGCGGCTACGGTCTTGCCACCGAGCACGAGCTCAAGGCACTGCAGGTCATCAGGGATCTCGACGACCGTCACCCCATGGATCTCATCGCCACCTTCATGGGCGCGCACCTTGTTCCCGCTGAGTATAAAAACGACCGCGAGGCGTACGTCCGCCTCGTGTGCGAGGAAATGATGCCTGCCGTCAGGGAACAGGGCATCGCCAAATTCTGCGACGTGTTCTGCGAGGCGGACACCTTCACGGTGGAGGAGTCCCGCCGGATCCTGGAAGCGGGGCTCAAATACGGTCTGCGACCCAAGATCCACGCCGACGAGATCGAGGCGATCGGCGGCAGCCGCCTCGCCGGTGAGATCGGCGCGATCTCTGCCGAGCATCTGATCGTCTGCCCGCCGGAGGGCATTGACGCGCTGGCAAAGGGCGGCGTGATCGCCTGCCTGCTGCCTGCCACCAGCTTCAATCTGGGCGCGGTGTTTGCCCCCGCGCGCGACATGGTCAAAGCCGGCGTTCCCGTCGCCATGGCGACGGATTTCAACCCCGGCTCCTGCCCGTGCCTGAATATGCAGTTCGTGATCAATCTCGGCTGCCTCAAGTATAAGCTCACACCCGAGGAGGTTCTTACCGCCGTGACGCTCAACGGCGCCGCCGCGATCGGCATGGCGGACAGGGTCGGCTCCGTCGAGACGGGCAAGCAGGGAGACCTTGTCATCTGGGATGCGCCCGACCTCGATTACATCTGCTACCGCGTAGGCAGCAACCTTGCAGGCACCGTCATCAAGAAGGGCGCCGTTGTCTGAGACGGCGGGAGAAGGGGAGAGCGATATGGACAGAACAGACTATAAAATTCTGAACCTCTTGCAGCAGGACAGCCGCATTACGCTGCGCAGCATCGGCGAACAGGTCGGTTTGACGCCGCCTGCCGTTTCCGAGCGTATCCGCAAGATGGAGGAGGACGGTGTGATCCGCAGCTTCCGCGTGAGCGTGGACCGCACGCTGCTCGACTGCAGCATGACGGGTTTTATTTTCGTTGCGCCCGAGCCGGAGAGGTATGCGGCTTTCTGCGAGTTCTGCGAGAAGAATCCGGCGGTGACGGAGCATTACCACGTGATCGGCGTCTACAACGCCCTGCTGCGGTTTGCCGTCAAAGGAACGAAGGAGCTTGACCAGCTGCTTTCCGAGGTCAAGACCTACGGCGATTCGAGAACGTCGGTAGAGCTCAAAACCTATTTTGACAAAAAAGAGATCCCGCTTCCGTAAAAGCGGGTTT
>JAEDKW010000038.1 GCA_016295615.1 Oscillospiraceae bacterium
GGTCCGTGCGCCGCACGGACCTTTTTCTTGCCCGCCCCTATTGAAAAAGAAGGGCGGGTTTGCTACAATATAATATGCCAAAATAGGGAAATATGCGGATAAGCGCATCAGGAGCAAACGAATGAAAAACTATTTTAAGAAAAACCGTATTCTTATGGTCATTGCCCTCGTCGGGCTGATCGCCTCCCTCTTTCCGGTCGCGGCGCGCGTGCAGGCGGAGGAGGCAAATAAGAAGTATGATCTGATCCTTGACTATTCGAGCCTGCGCGCCATGGCGCGGCAGAGCGAGCTGAGCGAGGGCGAGTGGCTCGACCTGTTTGCCTCTCTCGGAATCGACAAGGTCGCGCTCGGCGAAGCGAGCGCACGCGACATGCAGGAGAGCGCGGCGATCCCCGTTTACGCCGGGAGCATCAAGGAGATCAAAGAGAGCTACGGCTGGGACCTCGCCTATCCGCCGGAGGTCGTGCAGTGGATCAGGGAAAGCGGCGACCTCGCCGACGCGCTGATCGCGGCGGAGACGAAGGAAGCCTACGAGTGGGTGCTCAGCGCGCTGCAGGAGCGCAAGGACGCGCTTGTCTGCCGAAGCCTTGAGCAGGACGGCGGCGGTTATATCTTTATCCCGCAGCAGACCGACGGCATGAAGGGCGAAAAGGTGCTCGATCTGTGCCTCGGCATCTGGCCGGAGACGGCGGAGCTGGTGCTCTCCCGCGGCATGAGCGTCGTGCCGCGCACCGTCACGGTGGACGGCATGAACGGCAGGACCTTTGCCGGGAGCTTTGTCGGCGTTCTGCGCGAATATGCATCTCCCTATTTTATCAACTCCGGTGACTCCCTGCTCGGCTACGACGACGGGGAGGGGGAGGAGATCCTCAGAACCTATCTGCGCGAGAGCGGCACGGGCGTTGGCATGTTTGAACAGAATGACCAGAGCCAGAATCTGGTTTGGGACGGGATCGAGGAGCTTTTGGAATCGACCGGCTACAACGGCATCCGCGTGTTCAACGAGTGGGACTATATCCAGTTCCGCTACGCCTACTGCGGCTACGAAGGACCCGAGGAGATCACCAATTCGCTCTTCCGCGCCATTGCGGAGCGCAACTGCAAGGTCGTTTACTTCAAGATGATCCTCGAGCCGGACAACAAGGTCGGCGCGGACGCGGAGGAAGAGGAGTGGACCTATATCACCGACCCGGCAGACTATGAAAAGCTCCTGACCGATCTGGATACGCGCCTGTCCGCGCTCGGCTACACGAACGAAACGGTGCCGGCGATGGAGCTGGACAACCCCTCCGCGCTTGTGCGTATGTTAGAGGGGTTCGGCGTGGCGGCGCTGTTTGTGATGCTGCTTGACCTGCTGCTTTGCCTGAGCGGCAAATGGCGCTTTGGGCTGCTGCTTGCCGGCATGCTCGGCGTGCTCGCGCTGGCTTTCCTCAAGCCGGGAAGCTATCCGCTGCTTCTTTCCATGGCGGGCGGCATCGTGATGCCGTCGCTCGCGGGCGCGGGACTTTGCCGCGTGCTTGCCGGGAAGAGAAGAAGCGAGCCGCAGGTCGGCTTCGTCAGGCTCCTCGGCGGCTGTGTCGGGACCGGACTTCTTGCCGTGCTGGTGTCGCTTGGCGGCGCCCTCCTGGCGTCGAGCGCCCTTTCCCAGCTTTCCTACATGATCGAGATCGACCTCTACCGCGGCGTCAAGCTCATGCAGCTCATTCCCATCGCTCTGTTCGCTCTTGCCTATCTTCTGGTGTACGCCTATGAGGAGACGGGCGCGAAGCGCGCCGTCCTTGCCAACATCGGCGAGCGCGGGGAAAAGGGGCGCGCGCGCAGATTCTGCGGCTATCTTTGCGATACGCTCGACCGTCCGATGAAGCTCAGCTGGTTCGTTTCGGTCGTCGTGATCGCCGTGGCATGCGTGTTCGTGCTCGCCGCCGGCGTCTATTATATCTACCGCACCGGCAACTCCATGGGCGTTTCGGCGGCGGAGCTGCAGCTGCGCAACCTGCTGGAAAACCTGCTCGTCGCCCGTCCGCGCACGAAAGAGATGCTCATCGGCTGGCCGTGCCTGCTGCTGTTCATCTGGTCGCTGCGCCGGCATATGAATTTCCTGCCGCTCGTGTTCGGACTCGGCATGAGCATCGGGCTTGTGAGCGTCGTCAACACGTTCCTGCATATCCGCACGCCGTTTTTGCTCAGCCTGCTCCGTACGGGCTGGGGTCTGCTGTTCGGCTTTGCCATCGGCGTGATCGCAGTGCTCGCTGCGGAGCTCGTCTACCGGCTCATCAAGAAAAATCTGTTTGGGAGCAGCCATGTATAACATTCTGATCTCCGGCTATTACGGCTTTGACAACATCGGCGACGAGTCGATCCTGCGCACGCTCATCACGAGCCTGCGGGAAAAAATTCCCGACTGCCGCCTGACCGTCCTTTCGCACAACCCCGCCTCCACCCGGGAAAAGTACGGTGTTGAGGCGGTGGAGCGCATGTCGCCCGGGGCGATCCTGCGCGCGGTCAGGCAGTGCGACATGCTCATCTCCGGCGGCGGGAGCCTTTTGCAGGACGTGACGAGCAGCAAGAGCATCCATTACTACCTGTTCATCATCCGTCTTGCCAAGCTGCTGGGCAAAAAGGTGTTCATTTATTCGCAGGGCATCGGACCGATCGACCATGCCTTCAACCGCCGTGCCACGGCACGGGCGCTGAAAAAGGCGGACGGCATCGTCGTGCGCGACGAGCGCTCGGCCAAGCTCCTTGAGCAGATCGGTCTTCCGCAGGAGAGGATCGTCATTACGGCGGACCCGGTCATTCGCATGAAAAGACCGGACAGGACGGTCGGAAGAGAGATCCTTGCGCGCGCCGGCATCAAAAAGGACGGCAGACTGACGGTCGGCTGGGCGATCCGCGAGAAAAACAGGGACAGCACCTTCGTGCGCGAGATCACGGAGTGTATCCGCTGGCTCAGGGAGAACTACGACGCCGAATCGGTCCTGATCCCGTTCCATTATGAGGAGGACCGCGAGGTCTGCTCCGTGATCGCGGAGCGGACGAACGGCGCGGCAAAGTGCCTGAGCGAAAAGTATCTTTCCGAGGATATGCTCTCGATCATCGGCAATATGGACGTTCTTGTGGGCGTGCGCCTGCACTCCATGATCTATGCCGCCATCATGGGCGTTCCGATCATCGGCGTTTCCTACGACCCGAAATGCACGGCGTTTCTGAACTCGGTCGGTCTTGACAGCCTCAGCACGCGCGAGACCTTCAGCGCAGAGGCGTTCAAGGCGGAGTTCGCCCGCGTTCTGGAAACGGGAAAAGAGCAGACGGCGACGGTTGCGGAAAACATGCGCAGGCTGCAAAAGGAGCTTGATACAAACGAGGAGATGATCCGCGACATCATGGAAGGACAGAAGAAAGGCAAAGCCGCCGCCGGAGAAGCCGCATCGACCAGAACGGCAGGCGCAATCGGACTTGTCTTCATCCTTACGCTCGTTGCCAAGCTCCTCGGCGTCGTGCGCGAGATGCTCCAGGCCAACTATTTCGGCACCGGCATCGACGCGGACCTCTATACCGCGTCCTATAACTCCACGCTCTATCTTTTTACGACGGTGTGCTACGCGCTTTGCATCGCGGCTGTACCGATCCTCACGCAGGAGTTCGCCGCCAAGCGCGAGCGCGGCATCCGGGCGGCGAACAACCTTGTCACCATCACGCTGCTCGGCTCGCTTGGCGTGGTGGGCGTCTGGCAGGTGCTGGCCTCCACGCCGCTTGTCGGTATCCTGTGGGACGTTGCGGAAAGTGAGCTGCCGCGGCTTGTCGGGTATATCCGCATCATGTCCTGCGCGCTGCCGATCGTGGCGATGGCGTACCTGATGGTGGCGCTTTTCCAGGCAACGGACCACTACGAGCTGCAGGGCAGCATGAGCATCCCCTACAATGTTTTTCTTGCGGTATTTCTGTTCCTGTTCGGCTCAAAGCTCGGCATCGGCGGCATCGTGGTCGCCAGCACCTTTGCGTGGCTTTTGCAGCTCGGCATGAGCCTTCCCTATGCGCATAAGGAAAACTACCGCTACCGCCCCGCGCTGGATCTCCGCGCGGACTATATCGGCAGGTATTTCAAGACCGCGGCGGTGAGCGTGCTGACGACCTCGGTGTTCCTTTTCTGCTACCTCATCGACACCTCGACCGCTTCCGCGTTCGACAGCGGCGCCGTCAGCTCGTTCTACTATGCGGACAAGCTCTTCACACCGCTGACGACCACCGTGCTTTACAGCATCAGCGCCGTCATGTTCCCGCGCTTCAACCGCGAGTTCACGAAGGACGACACCGGGAGCTACCTCAGCTACATCTGGAATGTTACGGAAAACACGCTTCTGTTCATTTTCCCCGTCTGCGCGATGATGAGCGCGTTTGGCACGGATATCATCCGCGTGATCTTTGAAAGCGGCAGCTTCACGGCGGAATCCACCGAGGTGACGGGCAATATCTTCGGCATGTACGCGCTCGGAATGAGCGCCTTCGCCGTGCTTGACCTGCTCAACAAGGCGTACTACGCAATGAAGAAGACGCTGGTGCCGCTGCTGATCAACCTCGGCATTCTGGTGCTGAACCTGATCCTCAACAGCCTTTTCGATACCGGCTCCGGCGTGGCGCTTGCGACCTCCGCCGCCATCACGGTCGGTGCGCTTGTGATGATCGCGGAGCTTTTCCGCGGCAGGAAGATCGTGCGCATTGTGCCGCTTGCAAAGGGACTTGCCGCCGCCGGTGCGATGGCGGTCGTGCTCTACGGCGGTCATGCGCTGCTGGTCAACGGACTGGAGAGCAAGCTTATGCTGGTCATCAAGTGCGGTGCGCTCGGCGCAGCCGGCTGCGTCGTGTATGTGCTTGTGAGCCTTGCGCTGAAACAAGCCATCATCTCCGAGTTTCTGCATAAGCTCAGAAAAAGGGCGTAAGCAGACCCGGCAAAGCAGAAACAGAATAAATAATATGTAAAAGAAAACAAAAAAGTCAAAATCTCCGGTCAAGCCGGAGATTTTGACTTTTGCCTGAAAAGGTTTACAGCTGCTTTTTTCGGAAGGTCAGATATCCCTCGAGCATCAGACTTGCCGCGACGGCGTCCACCGTCTTTTTGCGCTGCCTGGCATTTTTTCCGTTGGTCATGAGAATGTTGTGCGCGGCGATGGTCGTGCGCCGCTCGTCCCAAAGCGTCACGGGCAGGGAGGTGGCGGTCCGGAGCATTTCGGCAAAGCCCTCGGCCTTTTCCGCGCGCGGACCTCTCGTGCCGTCCATATTGAGCGGATGACCGAGCACGAGCTCCGTTACCCCGTGTTCCGCGATCAGCTTCTGCACCTCCGCGATCACGATGTCCGGGCGGTAGGCGGTGATGACGGTCGAGCAGCCGGTCAGCGTCAGCGTGCGGTCGGAGATCGCAATACCGGTATGCGCGTCGCCATAATCGATGGCCATGATCTTCATGGAAAACACCTCGTTTCTCATAGCCTATATGATACAGGAAATTCTTGAAAAATCAAGAAAAAAGTACTTGACGCAGGGAGTTGCCCTGTGTTATATTTTTAGTTACCTGTGAAAGAGGGTTTTCTTTTTGCGCGCTTTTTCGCTTTTCATGCAAGCAGAAGGCGATCCCTCTCCAAATCCATACAGGGAGGCAATCGGCAGGGTCGGGAAAAGCCGAGGACTGTCAAATACAAGGAGGTGCCGTTAGAATGCGCGTGAAAGTCACTTTGAGATGCAACGAGTGCAAGCAGAGAAACTACAACACGATCAAGAACAAGAAGAATACCCCGGACAAGCTTGAGCTGAACAAGTACTGCCCCTTCTGCAGAAAGCACACCGTTCACACCGAGACCAAGTAATTTAGGAAAGGTTGTTGTAACAATGGCAGAAGAAAAGAAGAAGGACAGAACCAAATGGTTCCGTGAAATGAAAAGCGAACTGAAGAAGGTCGTATGGCCCACCGGCAAGACGACGACGAAGAACACCGGCACCGTTCTGCTGTTCTCCCTCGTTGTGGGCGCCGCCATCTGGATCTTCGACTATGTTGCCGTTTCCGCAGTGCATCTGCTGATCGGCCTTGCGGGTTAAGAGGAGCGCGTCATGGCTGAGAGTGCAAAATGGTATGTCGCGCATACCTATTCCGGCTATGAAAACGCTGTCAAGACCGCGATTGAGAAGTTTGTGGCCAACCGCCATCTCGAGGATATGATCTTCGATATCCGGATCCCTCTGGAGACGGTGACGGAGGTGACCGACGCCGGCGAAGTGAAGGAAGTCGAGCGCAAGGTCTTTCCGGGCTACGTCCTTGTCAAGATGATCATGACGGACGACACCTGGCATCTGATCCGCAACATCCGCGGCGTGACCGGCTTTGTCGGCTCCGCCAACAGCCCCATTCCTCTGACGGAGGAAGAAGTCCTGGCTCTCGGCATGGAAAAGCACGAGATCGAAGTGCATTACCGTGTCGGCGATCAGGTCAAAATCACCGACGGTCCGCTTGCGTCCTTCCTCGGCACGGTCGACGAGATCGATGCGGAGAAGAACAAGGTGTGCGTTGTCGTGTCCATGTTCGGGCGCGAAACGCCGGTCGAGCTGGAACTCGACCAGGTCGAAGTGGTGGAACAGTAAATTTCGCGAAAAGCGATGAGCCGGTTTCCGGCAAAAGTGGGAGAGGCGCAAAGCGTCTCGCCAAGGGCGGCGTGACATTCGGTCAGCCGTTACCACATCAATAGTAAGGAGGTGCCTGTTATGGCACAGAAAGTCGTTGGTTACGTTAAGCTGCAGATCCCTGCAGGCAAAGCAACTCCCGCTCCCCCCGTTGGCCCGGCGCTCGGTCAGCACGGCGTCAACATCGCAGCATTCACCAAGGAATTCAACGAGCGCACCAAGAATGACATGGGTCTTCTGATCCCCGTCGTCATCACGGTTTACGCCGACCGTTCCTTCAGCTTCATTACGAAGACTCCTCCCGCTGCCGTCCTCATCAAGAAGGAATGCAACATCGAGTCCGGCTCCGGCGTCCCCAACAAGACCAAGGTCGCCACGATCTCCAAGGCTTCCGTCCAGAAGATCGCCGAGATGAAGATGCGCGATCTCAACGCCGCTTCCCTCGAAGCCGCGATGAGCATGATCGCCGGTACCGCACGCTCCATGGGCGTTGTCGTCGAAGAATAAGGAGGGTGTAGGAAATGTTTAGAGGTAAGAAATATCAGGACGCTGCCAAGCAGATCGAAAAGAACACTCTGTATGAGGCAGCCGAAGGCTTCGGTCTGATCTGCAAGACCGCTTCCGCAAAGTTCGATGAAACGGTCGAGCTGCACGTCAAGCTCGGCGTTGACTCCCGTCACGCTGACCAGCAGGTCCGCGGCGCCATCGTTCTTCCGAACGGCACCGGCAAGACGGTCCGCGTTCTCGTTTTCGCCAAGGGCGACAAGGCGGAAGCCGCCAAGGCTGCCGGCGCCGACTACGTTGGCGAAATGGATCTCGTTGAGAAGATCCAGAAGGAAAACTGGTTCGAGTTCGACACCGTCATCGCCTCTCCCGATATGATGGGCGTTGTCGGTCGTCTCGGTAAGGTTCTCGGTCCCAAGGGCTTGATGCCCTCCCCCAAGGCCGGCACCGTCACGCCTGACGTCGCCAAGGCCGTTCAGGAGTCCAAGGCCGGTAAGGTCGAGTACCGTCTCGACAAGACCAACATCATCCACTGCCCCATCGGCAAGGTTTCCTTCGGCCCCGAGAAGCTCACGGAGAACTTCAACGCGCTCATGGGCGCGATCGTGAAGGCCAAGCCCGCCGCCGCCAAGGGTCAGTATATCAAGTCCTGCGTCGCCGCCTCCACCATGGGCCCCGGCGTCAAGATGAGCACCGCCAAGCTGTAAGAAAAGCGGCGGAATTTCCCGATATTAAGCTTGACAATCCTGTTAAGCCTGATATAATAGCAGATGCGTTCCAAAGACAGCAGGTGGGGGAAACCCCGTAAGTCCTGCCGAGGATGGCAAACATGTATTGATTGCTTTACCGTCCTTATGTCTTGAAAGCATAAGGACGGTTTCCTTTTTTAGAACGCCTCTCATTCCCCGGTGTGCGGATGCACGCCACAAATCCAACGGAGGTGAAATCAAGAATGCCTAACGCAAAAGTTCTGTCTGAAAAGCAGGCGATCGTGGCCTCTCTTACCGAGAAGCTCCAGAGCGCAGCTGCCGGCGTGATCATTGATTACAAGGGCATCACCGTCGCGGAAGACACTGCTCTTCGTGCCGAGTGCCGTAAGAACGAGATCGAGTATGCAGTTGTTAAGAACACCCTGCTCCGCTTTGCTTTCAACAACGCCGGCCTGAGTGAGCTCGACGATCAGCTGAACGGTACCACTTCTCTGGCCATCGCCGCCGACCCCGTCGCTCCTGCGCGCGTGATCGCCGACTTCGCCAAGAAGCTCAACGGTAAGTTCGAGATCAAGGGCGGCTTCATGGACGGCAAAGTCATCGACATGGCGACGGTCAACGCCCTGGCTTCCATCCCGGCTCTGCCCGTGCTGCAGGCCCAGGTGCTCGGCACCATGCTGGCTCCCATTTCCGGTCTCGCTTGCGTGCTCAAGCAGATCGCCGAAAAGCAGGGCGCTCCCGCTGAGGAAGCTCCCGCCGCAGAGTAATCTGCAAAAAATCATCAACCAAAAACAAACATATTCTTATCAGGAGGATCATTACAATGAGCGAAAAAGTTACTGCTATGATCGAAGAAATCAAGGGTCTTACCGTTCTCGAGCTCTCTGAGCTTGTCCACGCCCTCGAGGAAGAGTTCGGCGTTTCCGCCGCCGCGATGGCTGCTCCCGCTGCCGGCGGTGCTGCCGCTGCCGCCGCTGAAGAGAAGACCGAATTTGACGTCATTCTCGCCGGCTTCGATGCCGCTGCCAAGATCAAGGTCATCAAGGTCGTCCGCGAGCTCACCGGTCTGGGTCTTGCCGAGGCGAAGGGCTTTGTTGAGTCCGCTCCCAAGGCTGTTAAGGAAGGCGTCTCCAAGGACGATGCTGAAGAGCTCAAGAAGCAGCTCGAAGAAGCCGGCGCAAAGGTCGAAATCAAGTAATTTCACTGTTACCGTTGAAAAAATCGCACGCCATGCGGCGTGCGATTTTTTTATGCTTCATTGGAAATATAGATCTCCTCAGCATCCTGCTGAGCTTTCAGCAAGGTCTCTTCTGCGCATCTGTAATCCTGCCGGTTCAGCTGTTCCAATGCGTCTGTCACAGCATTCCACAGCGTTAGATAAGGCTTTTTGTACTCGTCCATGGCTTCCCTCCGTATTCAACATCGAATGTATACATTAGCTAATGTATAAGTCTTGCTGTCAAGTGCAAAATTTTTATACACTGACTTCAGCATGAGCGAACGGAGACATGAGATATGATAACATTAGATGTTTTAAACCTTTTGGAGAAGAAGGGAAAGACAAAATACTGGCTGTATCATCAGCTTGGGATGAGCTACCAGAATTTCAACAGAATGGTGAACAATCAAACCAAGGCGATCAGGTACGAAAACATGGAAGCTCTCTGCCAGATTTTGGACTGTACGCCGAACGATTTGTTTAAAATAACGGAATAAAAAATCGCACGCCATGCGGCGTGGGAAAAGCGCAAGCCCATCTGCGATGAGGTCGAGGGGATGCGCGAGATGCATTTCGGTATAAAACTTCATGCGCAGTATTGCGCACCACGATCATGGGCAAAAGCC
>JAEDKW010000039.1 GCA_016295615.1 Oscillospiraceae bacterium
ATCCGTCATCTGAGCAGCTCCGTCACGCACGCGTAGATCCTCTGCGTGGAATCCCGGACGCCGAGCGCGGCCATATTCCGCGACATTTCAGCGAGCTTCCGCTCGTCCTTGAGGACAGCGGCAGCCGCGGCGAAAAGCTTTTTGCCGTCGAGCCCGTCCTCTGCGAGTACCAGCGCCGCGCCGTGGCTTGCAAGAAGTCCGGCGTTTTTCTCCTGATGATGGTTCGTCACATTCGGCGACGGCACCAGGATCGCCGGCACGCCGAGCGCGGTCAGCTCGCTGATCGTGGAGGCGCCCGCGCGGCAGATCACAAGATCGGCCGCGCGCATCTGCACCGCCATGTCGTAGATATATTCGCGCACGTCGACGGCAGGATGCTTTTCCCGCTCCACGCCGTACTCACTGAGCCACTGCTGCATCCTCTCCCAGCAGATCGAGCCGACGGAATGGACATGATGAAACGGCTCATGCGCGCTTTCAAGCATGATGAACTCTGCCATGGCGCGGTTCATGCTCTCCGCGCCGAGACTGCCCCAGAAGGAGACGATCAGCGGCCGGTCGTCATCAAGACCGAGCTTCCGCCGGGCTTCCTGTTTGGTCAGCGCGAAAAAGTCGCCGCGCACGGGTGTTCCTGTCACGAACACCTTTTCCGGGTGGCGGTAATGTGCGCGGCAGTCCTCAAAGCCGACCATAATGCGGTCGCAGTGCGCTTCCAGCTGCCGGGTCGTCAGTCCCGGCACGATATTGGATTCATGCACCGCCGTGGGGATGCCCGCCCTGGCGCCGTAGCGCACGAGCGGATAGCTCGCGTAGCCGCCGGTGCCGATGATCAGATCCGGAGGAAAGTCGCGCAGAATTTCGTTCGCCTCGCGCTGCGCGTGCGCAAGATTCCGCACGGAGATCAGATTGTGCCGGATCTCCCTGAGTCTGAACGAGCGATGGAAGGAGGAAATGTTGACCGTGCGGAACGGATAGTCCGTGTGCGCGATCAGATCGCGCTCCAGACCGCGCTGCGCGCCGACAAAAAGGATCTCTGTCCCCGGGTCCTTTTCCTTCATGTAGGACGCCAGCGCCAGCGCGGGATTGACATGTCCCGCCGTGCCGCCGCAGGTAAAGATGACCTTCATACGCCTTCCTCCTCTCTTGTTCTTACGAAGCAGGCATCTGCCTCGATACGCTCAGTACAAGCCCCATTTCCGCAAGCTGCACGAGCAGCGCCGTGCCGCCATAGCTGAAAAACGGAAGTGAGATCCCGGTATTGGGGATCAGATTCGATACGACCGCGATGTTCAAAAACACCTGCAGCGCGACCTGCGTTGTCACGCCGACGGCAAGCAGGCTTCCAAAGCGGTCACGCGCATGCAGCGCGATCCAGTAGCCGCGGACAATGAGCAGCGCGAAAAGCGCCATGATGAGCGTTGCGCCGACGAGCCCCAGCTCCTCACAGACAATGGAAAAGATAAAATCGTTATGCTCTTCGGGCAGGAACATGAATTTCTGCCGCCCTTTTCCAAGCCCCATGCCGAGCAGTCCGCCCGAGCCGATGGCGATCAGGCTCTGGCGCGTCTGATAGCCGGCGCCCTGCATGTACTCCTGGTTGAGCGGATCGAGCCAGATGGCGATGCGCGAGGAGTTGTAGGTGATCCAGCCTTGCATATAGGCAAAGACCAGCGCCGCTACCCCTCCGAAGCCCAGACCGACCCAGTAGCTCCGAATGCCGCCGACGAACATCATGGCGGCTCCGATGCCGAGAATGAGCATCGTGCCGGAAAGATGCGGCTCGAGCATCATCAGCCCCGCGATCACACCGAGGATCGCCGCATACGGCACGACGCCGTAACGCAGCGTGCGCATCCTCTCTTTCTTTTTGGAGATGCTGTCGGCAAAAAACAGGATCACGCCGACCTTGGCAAGCTCGGAGGGCTGAAACTGGAAAGACCCCACGCGGATCCAGCGCTGCGCGCCGTGCGTCAGCTTGCCCGTTCCGATCCCCGGGATCAGCACCAGGATGAGCAGCGCGATGGAAAAAAACAGCGCCAGCTTTGCAACGCCGCGGAAGCGCTCGTAGTTGATGCGCCCGATGACAAGCATTGCCGCGACGCCCAGCACCGCAAAAATGCCCTGCCGGACAAAGTAATGGGCAGGGTTGCCCGTTTCATAGTAGGCAGAGGGAAAGCTTGCCGAAAACAGCATGATAAGTCCGATCGCGGTGAGCAGCAAAACAAGAAGCAGGAACGGAACGTCAATGGGACCCTTGCCCGCTTCTCTCGCCGCCGCCTCGATCGCTCTGGCGCGCTCACGCTGCTCCTGCCGCAGGGCGCGCTCTTCTCTCGTCATTGCGTTTTCCCCCTTCCCTTTGCCATATGCGAACGGCAAACCGTTTTGACCCGCCGCGCAGCGGCGGACGGTGCGCCGGCGGCGTCTTCTGTGCGAAGCGAAAACGCCGCGGTGCTGCGCGGCTTAGAAGTGATAGCGTCCCATGACGCCCAGCGCCGCCGCCGTGCAGCAGACGGCGGAAATCGTTGTGAAAACGGCGACGAGCTTCACCTCGCTCCAGCCGCACAGCTCAAAATGATGGTGCAGCGGCGCCATCTTAAAGAGGCGCTTGCCGTGCGTCGCCTTGAAGTAAACGACCTGGAGAATATCAGACATCGTTTCGCAGATATACACGAACCCGACCGGGATCAGCACCAGCGGCATATCGTAAGCGAACGCCAGCGCCGCCACCGTGCCGCCGAGAAACAGCGAGCCGGTATCGCCCATAAAGACCTTTGCCGGATGGAAATTATACACGAGAAAGCCCAAAAGCCCGCCGGTGAGCGCGCCGGAGAAAATGCCGAGCTGCTCAAAGCCCTCCCACCACGTCGCAACGACCGCGAAGAACAGGCTGACCGGAACGGTCACGCTGCCGGCAAGACCGTCGATCCCGTCGGTGATGTTGACGGCGTTGACCGTGCCGACGATGACAAACGCGGCAAAGATCATGTAGACCGGCCAGGAGAGAATGATGTGCGTCTGGAAAAACGGCACGTAGAGACTGGGCGTCAGCATTCCCTCATAGCGCATCAGGCAGAGAAACGCGACCGCCGCGGCAAGCTGCAAAAGGAACTTCTGCAGCGCGGTCAGACCGAGATTCTGGTGGTGCTTTACCTTTTCATAGTCGTCCAGAAAGCCGATGACGCCGAAAATGAGCGCAAAGCCGAACATGTAAAGGTGTTTGAAATCACCTGCCAGCATGCCGGGGAAGCCGCAGATGACGATGGAAACCAGAATGCCCGCAATGAACATCAGCCCGCCCATCGTCGGCGTGCCGGCTTTTCCGGAGTGCCACGTCGGACCGTCCTCACGAATACTCTGTCCGGCCTTGAGTGCGCGCAGCTTGGGGATCAGTACCCTTCCCGTTGCGGCTGCGACCGCAAAGCTCAAAATGCAGGCAATCACGATCTTCATGTTTTTTGACCATTCGCCGATCTATTCGGCGTCCTTCCTTTGTTCTTTTGCAAAACAGGCACGCACGACCTCGCGCTCGTCGAGCGGATATTTCGTCGTGCCGATGATCTGATAGGTTTCGTGTCCCTTGCCGCAAAGCACCACAACGTCTCCGCGCCGCGCAGATCTCAGGGCAAAGCGGATCGCCTCGCGGCGGTCCTCGATCACGGCGAAGGGCGTTTTGGCGTCTGCCATGCCGCTGTATACCTCACGCAGGATCGCGTAGGGATCCTCCGTGCGCGGATTGTCTGAGGTAAGCACGGCGAAGTCGGAAAGCGCGGCGGCGATCCTTCCCATGCGGGGACGCTTCGTTTTGTCCCGGTCTCCGCCGCAGCCGAACACCGCGATCACGCGCCCTTCGGCAAAGCCGCAGACCGCAGCGAGGATATTTTTCAGACCGTCCGGCGTATGCGCATAGTCGATGATGACCGTATAGTCCGCCGGAACGGGCACGACCTCACAGCGTCCGCGCACACCCGTGCAGGTCCTGAGGGCTTTTGCGCTCTCCGGCAGGCTCACGCCCAGCGCCTGCATCGCCGCCAGCGCGCCGAGCGCGTTGTAGAGCGAAAACGCGCCGGGGATCGGGAGGTAGGTTTCGACATGATCCGTATCGCTGCACGCGGCGAAACACACCCTGTCGTTTTCGTAATGCGGGCGGTACGCGACCAGGTCGTTGGTCAGTCCCTGTCCGAAGGTGGTCACCTTCCCCGTAAAGCCCTCCAGCAGGCGCGGCGTCCACGGGTCGTCGCCGTTGACGACGGCGGCGTCGCAGGCTGTAAAGAGCTTTGCCTTTGCGTCGCAGTAGGCCTCCATCGTGCCGTGGTAGTCGAGGTGGTCCTGCGTCAGATTCGTGAAGATGCCGACCGCGAAGCGGATCCCCGCCGCGCGCTTTTGCATGAGCGCGTGAGAGGAGACCTCCATCACCGCATGGCTGCAGCCTGCTTCGACCATCGCGGAAAGAAGCTTTTGCAGGGAAAGCGCATCGGGCGTCGTGCGCTCGGCGCTGAGGATCTCGTCACCGATCATATTCTGATTCGTGCCGATGAGTCCGACCTTTGCGCCTTTCGTCTTCTCCAGAAGCTGCTTGAGAAGATAGGTCGTGGTGGTCTTGCCGTTCGTGCCTGTCACGCCGATCATCGTGAGCTTTTCGGCAGGCTCACCGCAGAAACGGGCGGCGAGCATCGCCAGGGCGTCATGCGTATCGGATACTAACACATACGCTATGTCGATTTCCGGCGGTTTTTCACACACGACGCAGCAGGCGCCCTGCACCGCCGCATCGTCAATGTAGTCGTGTCCGTCCCGCTCCTCGCCGCGGAGCGCGACAAACAGCGTGCCCGGATGCACATCTCTTGAGTCGATCGCAATGTCCTCCACGTCCAGATCTTCCTTCGCGTGGAAGTACACGGTTTCAAGCGGTGCAAAAAGGCTGGATAAACGCGTAAAAGCTGTTCCTTTCGGAATTGGATATCGCTTTCCTTAGTCTCTGACCGAGCTGTCGCTGAACTGGACGCGGACGACCGTGCCGGCTTCGACCTCCGTCCCCGGCGCAACGCTCTGAGAGATCGCGCGCACGGTTGCGGAGCTTCGGTTCGTCACGCCGGAAACGCCCATGATCAGTCCTGCATTGGTGATTTTCTGATTGGCGGCTGCGGCGCTGTCGCCCACGACGTTGGGGACGATACAGCGGTCGGTGGATTTTTCTTCGCCGCAGTAAAGAATGATCTCGGCGTTGTTCGGCACGATCGCGCCGCCGAGCGGCGTCTGATCGGTCACGGTATCGCCGGAGCCGACCGTGCGGCAGGCAAAGCCGTTTTCCTTAAGCTTTTCCGCCGCCTGATCCGGCGTGAAGCCGACAACGTTCGGCACCGTCTTGTCTGCGCCGACGAGCTCCTCCGCCGTATAGTTCGGCTCAATACCGAGATACGGCAGGATCTCCGACATGACGGTACTGGCAACGGGAGCGACCATGTTGCCGCCGGAGACGTAGGTTCCGGTGTCTCTGTTCGGTTCATCAAGCGTAAGGAGCATAATGATCTGCGGATCGTCCGCAGGGGCAAAGCACGCGAACGAAACGATGACGTTTCCCGTGACCTTATCCGCCGTGCCGGTCTTACCGCCGATCCGGTAACCCGCGACCTGACCGTTTTTACCGGTGCCGTTCGTCACCTCATATTCCATGATATCGCGCATGAGGTCGCTGGTCTCCTGTGAAACGACCTGCCGGACGGGCGTGGAGTCATGCTGATAGGTGACGTTGCCCTCCTGGTCGACGATCTGCTCGACGATGTAAGGCTCGCGCAGATAGCCGCCGTTGACGCAGGCAGCCTGCGCCGCAAGCAGCGCGATGGGGGTAACGTTGAAGTTCTGTCCGAAGGCATAGCACGCAAGCGCGAGCGTGGAATAGGTGATCTCCTGATTGACAAAGCCGCTGGCCTCACCCGTGGTGTCGATGCCGGTCTTTTCCGTCAGTCCGAACGCCTGCAGATACTCATAGAACTTGGTATTGCCGACGCGAAGACCGATGTTGATGAATGCGGGGTTGCAGGAGTTGGCAAACGCCTCGATCAGCGTCTGACCGCCATGACCGGTGCGCTTGGAGCAGTTGATGGTTTCGCCCTCGACGACGACCCGACCGCTGCAGGAGAAGGTCGATTTGAGATCGACCACGCCCTCCTCAAGTGCCATGGCAAGCGTGATCGTTTTGAATGTGGAGCCCGGCTCATAGGTGTCATTGATCGCCTTGTTTCGCCACTGCCGCAGCCGCAGTTCGCTCATGGCCTGCCGGAGCGTTTCCTGGCTCAGCTCATCTTCTTTGTCCTGCGCGTCCGTCAGACCGAGCGCTTCCAGCTCAGCGTTGAGCATGTCGCTGTAAATGGTGCTGGGGCTGTTGAGATCATAATTCGGCAGCGACGCCATCGCAAGGACCGCTCCCGTATTGACGTCCATGACAATGCCGGTCGCACCCTTGCCGGTGCCGAAGCGCGCCTCCAGCTCCTGCACGCCCTTTTCCAGATAGTACTGGATGGTCGTATCAATGGTGGTGTTGAGGCTGTTGCCGTCCTGCGCGTCAAAGTACTGCTCATACTGATACAGAACCGACGTGCCGTGGACGTCCTTGGCGGTAACGACCATTCCGCTCTCACCGGTCAGCTCCTCATCGTACACAGCTTCCAGCCCGTAGGCACCGCCGTTTTCATTGGTAAACCCGATCGTGTTAGATGCAAGGGAGCCGTAAGGATAGATGCGTTTGGCCGTCGGCTCGAGGAAAACGCCGCGGATCTCGTTGTCGTTGATAAAGCGGCGCACCTCATCCGCCTTGGTCTGGTCGACCTTCTTCTTGACGATCTCGTACTGTGACCAGGTCTTTTCCATCATGGTGAGGATGCTTTCCTCCTCCATTTCAAGGATCCCGGCAAGGTTTTTTGCGATCAGGGCTTTATCCTGTTCATATTTCTCGATCTCAAGCGGAGAGAGAAAGATGTTCTCTGCCGTGGAGGACATTGCCAGAATGTTGCCGTTGCGATCGTAGATCGTACCGCGGTTTGCCTCCACCGTCGTGCGCAGCGTCTGCTGCTTGACGGCGAGGGACTGCAGCTGCTCATGCTGCGTGATCTGCCACTGGTAAAGCTTGGAAAACAGCAGCACAAAAACGCCGACGCCGAAGATCAAAAGCAGCAGCAGCGTTCTGCTCTGGATCGTCCGGTTGGCCCGGCGCGCGGATTCCGGTCTTCTTTTCGAGGGTTGTGCCACGAGTCGCTCCTCCTTACAGGAAAACAAGGAGTAAGGAAGCTCCTTACTCCTTATGTATAGCTTTGCTCATCTGAAATATTCCACAACTGAGCAGACGCCGTGTCCGAGTGAGGTAAAAATGCGGCTTAAAACGTTTGTTCCGGACTGCTGGTAGACGACCACGCTGTCCGGCGCGGAGAGATCCACATAATAGATCTGCGATGCGCTCGGCTTGGACATGCCCGCCGCCTCGGCAGCTTCCTTGATGCTGGCGAGATCAAAGGTCTTTTCGTACTGCGTCAGCAGCGACACATGCTCTTCCTGCAGTGCGGAAAGCTCGCTTTTCATGGATACGACATTGTCGGAGATCTTCGCAAGCTGCGCATAGCTCATCACAAGCGCAACGACCATGGCAACAACCGTCGCGAAGCCAAAAAGCGATACAAGGGAGATCTTCTGACGCGGTCTCGTGCGCACCGTGGTCTGCGCGCGCTGCTCCCGGCGCTGTACGGGCGCCGGAGCGGGTCTTGCCTCCTCTTTGCGGCGTGTCCGGCTGCGCTGTTCCCGACGCTGTTCGTAATCGAAGTCATAGGCAAGATTGCCCTCGACGCGACCGCCGCCATATGGATATTTTCCTGCTCGCTCGCGTGCCATGGCAATCTCCTTTCATCAGCTTCCTGCGCACTTTTCCGCAACTCTCAGCTTTGCGCTGCGCCCGCGCGGGTTTTCTTTCAGCTCTTCCCCGCCCGCGACGATCGGCTTGCGGGTGATGAGCTTTACTTTCGGCTTTCTGCCGCATACGCACACCGGAAATTCCGGCGGGCAGATGCAGCCCTGTGCAAGCTCCTGCAGCTTGCGCTTCACGATGCGGTCCTCCAGCGAGTGAAATGTGATGACCGCCAGGCGTCCGCCGGGGTTGAGGTATTCCTCTGCCGCGTCCAGCATGGGCGGTATCTCGCCCAATTCGTCGTTGACGGCAATGCGGATCGCCTGAAAGCTGCGCTTTGCCGGGTGCTGCTTTTCACGCAGCGCCGCGGCGGGCATCGCACTGCGGATCAGCTCCGCAAGCTCCAGCGTCGTTTCGACGGGTCTTACCCCGCGCGCTGCGCAGATCTTTTTCGCGATGGCGGGCGCGTAGCGCTCCTCGCCGTATTCAAAGAGGATCCTTCTGAGTTCTTCGTAAGAATAGGTGTTGACCACCTCATACGCCGTCAGCGCGGCGCTTGTATCCATGCGCATGTCGAGCGGCGCATCCTGCTTGTAGGAAAAACCGCGCTGCGCGTCGTCAAGCTGCGGGGAGGAAACGCCGAGGTCGAACAGCATTCCGTCCACGCCGTCGACATTCAGCTCCCTGAGGACCTGTCCGAGGTTGCTGAAGTTGCTGTGCACCAGCGTCACGCGGTCCTGATAGTCGCGCAGACGGCGCGCCGCCGCTTCAATGGCGGTCTCGTCGCGGTCAAGTGCGATCAGCCGTCCCGTCGTCAGGCGGCGGACGATCTCCAGCGAGTGTCCGGCGCGGCCGAGCGTTCCGTCCACGTAAATGCCGTCCGGCTTGATCTGCAGCGCGTCCAGGCACTCCTGCAGCAGCACCGGCTGATGACCGTAGTTCTCCTCCATGTCAGAACCCCAGCTCTTCCATGACGGCAGCCAGGTTCTCGGGGTTGAGCTCGGCTTCCTCCAGCGCAGCCCAGCGCTCCGCGTTCCAGATCTCGGCACGGTTGGAAACACCGATGACCACAACATCTTTTTCAAGCCCCGCATAGGCGCGCAGCTTCTGCGGCAGCAGGATACGTCCCTGCGCATCAGGCTCGCACTTGGCGGCATTGGCAAACAGCGGGCGCATCGCCTTGGTTCTGGTATAGGGCAGGCTCTCGAACTTTTCGGTAAAGCGTGCCCAGGAGGCGTCCGAATAGACGCTCAGGCAGGAGTCCATGCCCATCGTCACATAAAAGGTCTCGCCCAGCTCCTCGCGGAGCTTGCTGGGGATAAAGAGCCGCCCCTTGGCGTCGATCGTATGCTGATACTGTCCGGTCACGGTTCTTCCCCCCTTCCGCAGGATTTTCGGCGTTTGGAGAGGGCAAAGCCTCGGCTTCCTCTTTTTTCGGGGAAGTCGAGTCAGCTCCGCTCTCCTGTGCTTCCGTGGGAATTAACACCATTTAACTGATTTCATTCACCACTTTGCACCACTTGACGCCTTCAGTATACGGGATTCCTCCGCAAAAAGCAAGAAAAAGTTTTCGTGTATTTTCAAGCCTTTCGGGGCATTTTTCTCAGCATTTTCTCCCACTTTAAAACGTTCGTTCGATTTCTTTTTTGCGAAAAAAAAGAGACCGCCACAAGATGTTGTGGCAGCCTCTTTTTCGTTTCC
>JAEDKW010000040.1 GCA_016295615.1 Oscillospiraceae bacterium
TGGCGCGGAAGAGAGGATTTGAACCTCCGCGGCGCTTTTTACACGCCCTACTCCCTTAGCAGGGGAGCCCCTTCGGCCTCTTGGGTACTTCCGCAGGTCGATGGTATGGATCAAGTTGGCGGAGAGAGTGGGATTCGAACCCACGGATGCTTTCACATCGCCGGTTTTCAAGACCGGTGCCTTCAACCGCTCGGCCATCTCTCCGTGTTGTGGGTCCGCGCTGATGCTCTCAAACGCAGGACATATCTTACCATAAAGAGAGACCTTTTGTCAATAAAAATATCCGTAAGGCTTTTGTGCTTTTTGCGCATTCAGCCGTGTGCCGGGTACAGTGAGGGCAGCGCGGCGCAGGAAAAGATGGAGAAGGGGACTGCGCCCTTCTCCATCCTGAGAAGCAGCTGGGCTTACTCGATGCTGACGACCTCATAGCCGGCTTCTTCAACGGCAGCCTTGAGAACGCTGTCCGTGACCTGCGGCTCCGCGTGGACGGATGCGGTTTTGGCGTCGAGATCGACCGTTGCGCTTACGCCGTCGATCGTGTTGAGCGCCTTTTCCACGCGGCCGGAGCAGTGCGCGCACATCATGCCTTCGATTTTCATGGTACGGGTTTTCATAGTGGGTTCCTCCTTGTGCTGAGCCGGCTGCGGCTCATATTGTTCTGTTGTGGTAAGCGGCGGCTTCCATGTGCGCAGACGCAGCGCGTTGGACACGACGCATACGCTGCTGAGCGACATGGCTGCGGCGCCGATCATGGGATTGAGCTTCAGCCCAAACGCGGGATAGAACAGTCCCGCGGCGATGGGAATACTGACGGCATTGTAGAAAAATGCCCAGAAAAGGTTTTGCCTGATATTTCGTATGACCGCGCGGGAGAGCGCTGCCGCGGATGCGACGTCGCCAAGGTCGCTCTTCATCAGAACAACGTCCGCCGACTCGATGGCAATATCCGTTCCGGCGCCGATGGCAATACCGACGTCCGCGCGTGCGAGCGCGGGCGCGTCGTTGATGCCGTCGCCGACCATGGCGACGCAGCGCCCCTCCTGCTGAAGCTTGGCGATGCAGCGCTCCTTATCCTGCGGAAGAACGTCGGAGAGCACCTCATCGATGCCGAGCTGCCGGGCGATCGCCCGGGCGGTGCGGTCGTTGTCACCGGTGAGCAGCACGAGACGAATGCCGGCTTTTTTCAGCGCGGCGATCGCCGAAAAGCTGCTTTCCTTGATGACGTCCGCCACGGCAAGGATGCCGAGCAGCTGCCCGTTTTCTGCAAAGTAAAGCGGGGTTTTGCCCTCGTCCGCAAGGCGCTGTGCGATGTGTTCAAACGAATCGAGCGCAACATTTTTCTGCTCCATCAAGCGGCGGTTGCCGCCGTAAACGAGAGATCCGTGAAGCCTTGCTTCCACGCCGCCGCCCGCGGTGGCGGCAAACTCCGCAACGTCGCCGATGAGCGGAATGCCGCGCTCGCTCGCCTCCTGCACGATGGCGCGGGAGAGCGGATGCTCGGACTGCGCTTCCATGGAAGCCGCTGCGCAGAGAAGCTCTTCTGCTGTCACCGCGCCGAAGGGAATGACATCGGTGACCTTGGGCGCACCCTGTGTGACCGTGCCGGTTTTGTCGAGAACAACGGTGTCGACCTTGTGCAGAAGCTCCAGACTTTCGGCGCTCTTGATGAGGATGCCCTGCTCGGCGGCTTTGCCGGTGCCGACCATGATCGCCACGGGCGTTGCCAGACCCAGCGCGCAGGGGCACGAGATCACGAGCACGGCGATGCCGATGGAGAGCGCAAAACCCACACTCTGATGCCCGATGAAGTACCACGCAAGCGCCGCGATGAGCGCGATGGCGATGACCACGGGAACGAAAATCCCGCTGACCTTGTCGGCAAGCTTGGCGATCGGCGCTTTTGAGGAGCTTGCCTCCTCCATGAGACGGATGATCTGCGAGAGCGTCGTATCGCCGCCGACGCGCTCAGATCTCAGCTTCAGGTATCCGCTTACGTTGATGGTCGCGGCAGTCACTTTGTCGCCCACACGCTTTTCCACCGGAAGGCTTTCCCCTGTGATGGCAGACTCGTCCACCGCAGCTTCGCCGTCGAGCACGGTGCCGTCCACGGGGATCCTGCCGCCCTGACGCACAATGACGGTGTCGCCGACCCTGACGTCGGCGAGCGGCACCGTCTGCTCCTGCCCGCCGCGCAGAACCACAGCGGATTCCGGCGCGAGTGCGAGCAGGGAGGAGATGGCGCTTGTGGTCTTGCCGCGTGAGCGCTGCTCCAGATATTTGCCGATGGTCACGAGCGAGAGGATCATGCCCGCGGACTCAAAGTACAGTTCCGGCATGGCGCCGCTTCCGGCGGCGCCGGGCAGCAGCGCAAGCGCGCTGTATACGATGCCTGCCGCCGCGCCGAGCGCAACGAGCGAGTCCATATTCGGCGCACCTCTGAAAAGCCGCGAAAAGCCCACCGTGAAGTACGCGCGGTTGGCGATCAGGATCGGAACGAGCAGCAGGATCTGCGTGCCGACAAAAACGGAAAAGCGCTCATGGAACACGCGCGGCAGCGGCCAGCCCATCATGTGTCCCATGGAAAGGTAAAACAGCGGAACGAGAAAAAAGACGGAGAGCAGCAGGCGCTTTTTCATCGCCTGGACAGCTTCATCCTGCGCTTTCTGCTGGCGGTGCGCGTCCGTATCGGCGGCAAGCTCCGCGCCGTAGCCCTCCGCGATGACCGCGTCGCAGATCGTGCCGGGCGAGGCGATCCGTTCGTCAAAGGTCACGCTCATGCGTCCGGTCATCAGATTGACGGCAACGCTCTCAACGCCGCTGACTTTGCGCACGGCTTTTTCCACATGAGCGCTGCACGCCGAACAGGTCATGCCGGTGACGACAAAATTTTCGGTCAAAACAGTCACTCCTTTTATTTCAGAACTTTGCCCATGATCTCAATGAGCTCGTCGATTTTTTCGTCCATTTCCTGCTCGCTCCGCGCGTGCCTGACGCAGTTTTTCAGGTGCGCGGAAAGCACTTCCCGGTTCGCCTTGTTGAGAAGTGCCGTTGTTGCCATGAGCTGATGCGAAATGTCAATACAATAACGACCCTCCTCTATCATGTTGAGTATCCCGTCGATCTGCCCGCGGGCGGTCTTCAGCAGAGGCGCCACTTTACTTTTCTCAGCCTTCATATCATTCCTCCTCCACCCCCCTCCCGTGGGGGAGGTGTAAGGAAAGTATACCTCGTTTTTGCGAAAAGTCAAGAAAGACTTCGAAGTTTTACGAAAAAAACCGAAGCGGATCGCTGAGCGAAGGGTGCTTTCAGCGTTTGTCGCCGGGTTTAAAGAGAATCGCCATAATGACGCCGAACACGACGGCTGCCGCAATACCGGCGGCGGTCGCGGTGAGACCTCCGGTCATGACGCCGAGCCAGCCTTTTTCGGCGACGGCTTTTTTCACGCCGTTGGCAAGCGAATAGCCAAAGCCGAGCAGCGGCACGGTGGCGCCTGCGCCGCCCCATTCAACGACCGGGTCATAAAGACCGAGCGCGGTGAGAAGCACGCCGCTGACGACATAGCCGGTCAGAATGCGCGCAGGCGTGAGCTGGGTCTTGTCGATCAGGATCTGACCGATGGCGCAGAGGATGCCGCCGCATAAGAATGCATTCAGATATTCCATAGTGGTTACTCCTTTGTGTTGGATAAGATCACGGCATGACAGATGCCGGGGACGCTTTCTCCCTGGAAGGAGGAGGTGGGAGAGAGCAGCGCGCCGGTGGGGGCGAAGATGATGCGGTTCCATTTCCCCTCGCGCATGCCCCGCAGCAGATATCCGTTGAGAACGGACGCGCTGCAGCCGCAGCCGGAGGCTCCGCAGTGCATATCCTGCTGCTTGAGGTCATAGAGAAGAAGCCCGCAGTCCGTATAGCGCTCGCCGAGCGGCATGCCGTCGCGCGTGAAGAAGTCCTCGACAATGTCGTGCCCGAGCTTGCCCAGATCGCCGGTGACGATCAGGTCATAATCCTCCGGCTTCGTCTGCGTATCGCGAAACAGCGCGCAGAGCGTATCGTAGGCGGAGGGCGCCATGGCCGCGCCCATGTTGTTGGAGTCGGTGACGCCCTTGTCAACGATCTTCCCGGTCGTCACATGCGTCACATACGGACCGCCGCCCTCGGCGGCGAGAATACAGCAGCCGCTCGCCGTTGCCGTCCACTGCGCGGTGGGGGTGCGCTGTGAGCCGTAGGGGACGGGCATGCGGTATTGGCGCTCGGCGGTGCAGAAGTGGGAGGAGGTCAGGGCGGCGACGCGGGAGGCGAAGCCGCCGTCGATCAAAAGGGCAGCAAGCGACAGGCTTTCGCCCATCGTCGAGCAGGCGCCGTACAGCCCGTAAAAGGGGATGCCGAATTCGCGCAGGGAGAAGGCGGAGCCGATGCACTGATTGAGCAGGTCGCCGGCAAAAACCGCGTCCAGCTCGCGGGGCTGAAGATTGGCTTTTTCCAAAGCGCGGGAAAGCGCGTGCTTCTGCATCGTGCTTTCGCCCTTTTCCCATGTTTTTTCGCCCCAGAAGTGGTCTTCGCTCAGCTCGTCAAAGTAGTCCTTCAGCGGACCGCGCGCCTCCATGCGGCCGCCGACCGCCGCGAAGGAAAGAACGGAGGGAGGATCGCTCAGGGTCATGGTTTGTTTGCCGATTCGTTTGGATTTCATAATGTTCTCCTTCGGTTTTGTTTGTGCATAGTTTTTCACGCTTTGCCAAAAATATGAGCACTTGACGCGCTGCGCACTGAAATGCTATGATACAGACACAAAATCGGCTTTTTAAGGAGGAGCAGCCCATGAAAAAAGTCATTGCGACCGCTGCGGCGCCCGGCGCCATCGGTCCGTATTCCCAGGCCATCGAAGCAAACGGCTTTGTGTTTGCCTCCGGTCAGATCCCGCTTGATCCGGCGACGGGCGCGTTCGTTCCCGGCGGCGTGGAGGAGCAGGCGGAGCAGGCGCTGAAAAACCTTGCCGCCGTGCTTGCCGCTGCCGGCTGTGCGCTGACGGACGTTGTCAAGACCACGGTCTTTCTCACGGACATGAACGATTTCGCGAAGGTCAACGCCGTCTATGCAAAGTTCTTCACGCAGGAATGCCCTGCGCGCAGCGCCGTGCAGGTCGGGGCGCTGCCCAAGGGCGCGCTGGTCGAGGTCGAGGCGATCGCCGCGAAGAAATGAGCAAAACAGCAAAAGAAAGTGGAGAAACGGGCATTTCTCCACTTTCTTTTTGCATTCCGGCGGTGTATAATAATCTAATTCAAGTTGAGCAGCGTTTCGGAGGGAAACAGTATGAGGGAAGAAATGCGTACGATCGGGTATCTGTGCCCGGTATGCCATAAGAGCGTGATACAAGGTCGCAGCGCCTTTGCACTTTCCGCCTCCGGCGCGGTGGTGAACTGTGCGTGCGGAAGATCCAGCCTGACGATCGACGCGGACGGGGGAAAATTTCGTCTGAGCGTACCGTGCGGCGTCTGCGGAGAGGAGCACAGGGCGGAGTGCGGCGCGGAAAGGCTGCTGCACGGCAGGGGCATCGGTCTTGCCTGTCCCGGAACAAAGCAGCTTTGCTGCTTTATCGGCGAGGAGTACGCCGTCGAGCATGAGATGGAGCAGCTTGCCATTGCCGGCGCCAAGGAGCGTGAGCAGGGAGACGAGCCGGAGCCCTTCGCCGACAGTGTGATCATGTATGAGGTCCTCTCCGAGCTCCGTGAGATCGCCGCGCGTGAGCACGGTATTACCTGCGCCTGCGGCAGCGAGAAGTACAGCATGGAGATCCGTCACACCTTTGTGGATCTTATCTGCAGGGAATGCGGCGCGAAGCTGCGCATTCCGGCGGCGACAGACGAGGATCTTGACCGCCTGTGCTGCCGCATGAAGCTTGAAATCAAAGGGAAGTAAGCTATGGATACCATCGTTGCTTTCGCCGTGTTTCTCGCGGCGATACTCTTTTGTCTCGTAAAGGGCTTTTCCCTCGCGTGGGCGCTGATCGTTGCGTTTCTGGCGTTTTTCTGCATGGGGCTCAAGCGCGGCTACCGCGTGCAGGCACTTTGGGAAATGGCAAAAAAGAACGAGCCGAAGGCGATGATCGTGGTGCGCGTGCTGTGCTACATCGGCCTTTTGACGGGGCTCTGGCGCTCTTCCGGTACCATCTCGTACTTTATCTATTACGGCATCCGCATCATCAGCCCCACGATGTTTATCCTGATCGCGTTTTTGCTGTCACTGCTGCTGTCCTACGCGTTCGGCACGTCGTTCGGTGCGGCGAGTACGGCGGGCGTTGTGCTCATGGCGCTTGCGCGCGCGGGCGGCGTGAACGAAGCGGTCACGGCGGGCGCGATCATGTCGGGTATTTACTTCGGCGACCGCGGCTCACCGGTGTCGTCGTGCGCGAGCCTTGTCGCGGCGCTGACGGAGACCGATTTGTACGGCAATGTCAAGCGTATGCTCAAAACGGCGGTACTGCCGTTGGTGCTGAGCTTCGGCGTCTATTTCCTGCTCTCGCGGGCAAACCCCATCACGGTCATCGATGAGGAGCTGCTCACGCTGCTCAAAGAGAGCTTCGGCGTCAGCGCATGGATGCTGCTGCCGGCGGCGATCATGCTGGTGCTGCCGCTGTTTAAGGTACCCATTCGCCGCGCGATGGCGATTTCCGTCGGCGCCGCGTTTGTGCTGACGGTCACAATGCAGGGCATTCCTGTTTTGCAGGCGCTGAAAACTGCGATCCTCGGCTATCAGCCTCAAAACGCGGCGATCACGAAGATCATGTCCGGCGGCGGCTTTATTTCGATGCTGCCGACGATGGTGATGAATATTTTTGCCGCCGCCTGCACGGGACTGCTCGAGGGTATGGGACTTTTGGAAAACCTCCGCGGTAGACTCGCTGCGATGCGCGCGAAGATCGGACTTCTGCCGACGCTGACCGTGTCCGGTACGCTCATCATCATGTGTGTGTGCAACCAGACCATCTCCATTATGATAGCGCATCAGCTTATGGGGAGCATTTACGCCAAAGAGGGCAAAGAACACGAGGAATTTGCCATGGACATCGCGAACTCCATTGTGGTCATCGCAGGACTTGTGCCGTGGAGCATTGCCTGCTCCGTGCCGCTTTCCATGCTGAATATCGGCATTTCGGCGCTGCCCTATGCCTGCTACCTCTATCTGATCCCGATCTGCTATCTGTTTACAAAAAAGTTCTTTTTTCCGGCAAAAACTGTAAATAGCGAGGCGAATATCAAATGATTACCTTACTGACTAAAAAATTCATCAGGGACTGTGAGAATGTCACCTCCCCCGCCGTGCGGCAGGCGTACGGCATGCTCTGCGGCATCGTGGGTATCTGCCTGAATATCGTTCTTTTCGCGCTCAAGTTCTTTGCCGGCACGGTCTCCGGCTCCATCGCCATCACGGCGGACGCGTTCAACAACCTCTCGGACGCGGGCGCGAGCACCGTCACGCTGCTTGGCTTCAAGCTTGCCGGCAAGAAGCCGGATCCGGATCATCCCTTTGGACACGGACGCATCGAGTATCTTTCCGGTCTTGCGGTCGCGATGGTCATCATCCTCATGGGGTTTGAGCTGCTGCGGGACGCGGTGAATGAGATCCTGAATCCCACGGCGATCGATGCCAGTTTTCTTGCCATCGCCATTTTGATCGTTTCGATCTGCGTGAAATTCTATATGTATCTCTACAACCGCGCCGTCGGCAAAAAAATCAGCTCCTCCGCGATGCAGGCGACGGCGGTAGACTCTCTTTCCGACTGTGCCGCGACCGGTGCGGTGCTGCTCGCCACGCTGGTCGCCCGCTGGACCAGCCTGAAGATCGACGGCTGGTGCGGTCTGATCGTTTCGGGTCTGATCCTCTTTGCCGGCTACAAAGCGGCGAAGGATACGCTCTCGCCGCTGCTCGGTCAGCCGCCTGAGCAGGAGTTCGTCGATGAGATCGAGAAGATCGTCATGGCGCATGAAGCCGTCAGCGGCATCCATGACCTTGTTGTGCATGACTATGGTCCCGGGCGCGTGATGATCACGCTCCATGCCGAGGTTCCCGCCGATCATAATATCATGGAGGTCCATGATGAGATCGACCTCATCGAGCAGGAGCTGCGCGCAAAACTCGGCTGCGAGGCAACGATCCACATGGACCCCATCGACACCAACGACGAGACGACAAAAAAGACGCGCGAAAAGGTAAGCGAGCTTGTCAGACTGATCGATGAGCAGATCACCATTCACGATTTCCGCATGGTCACGGGTCCTACGCACACCAATGTGATCTTTGACGTGGTGGTGCCGTTTCAGTTCCGCCTTTCGGACAAAGAGGTCGAGGAGAAGATCGAAAGCGCTGTGCGCGCGCTGGACGGCAACTATTTTGCCGTCGTGCAGATCGACAAGTGCTACGTGAAGTGAGGAGGGGCTGCCATGAAGCCTGAGATCGAAAAACTCAAAACGCTGGTCGACAACACGGACAATCTGGTTTTCTTCGGCGGCGCCGGCGTGTCAACAGAGAGCGGGATTCCGGATTTTCGCAGTGTGGACGGACTGTATCACCAGCAGTGGGACGATCCTCCCGAGACGATCCTCAGCCACACCTATTACATGCGCCGCACGGAGGAGTTTTACCGCTTCTACCGCGCCAAGCTTCTCTGCCCCGGCGCGAAGCCCAACGCCGCGCACCGGAAGCTTGCCGAATGGGAGAAGGAGGGCAAGCTCAGGGCGGTCATTACGCAGAATATCGACGGACTGCACCAGGCGGCAGGGAGCCGGGAAGTGCTCGAGCTCCATGGCAGCACGCTGCGCAACTACTGCGAAAGCTGCGGAAAGCTCTACGGTCTGGACGCCGTGCTGAACAGCACCGGCGTGCCGCGCTGCTCCTGCGGCGGACGGCTCAAGCCGGATGTGGTCTTGTATGAGGAGGGTCTTGACGAGCGCACGCTCACCAGGGCGGTAAACTATATCGCCAATGCGGACGTTCTCATCATTGCCGGGACCTCCCTTGCCGTTTATCCGGCGGCGGGACTGGTCAACTACTACCGCGGCACAAAGCTGGTCGTGATCAACAAGACGCCGCTGCGCGATGACCTGGGCGCCGATTTGGTGATTACCGGCGCGGTGGGCGAGGTGCTTTCACAGCTGTGAGCCGGCGGGAAAAAAGTTTCCCGGGGTTGTGAAAAAAGGGTTGACAATCCGTCAGCTTTGGTCTTATAATAGCGGAGCAGTCGGTTTTGAGGACTGAGAAAGAAATGCGGGTGTGCTGGAATTGGCAGACAGGCTAGCTTGAGGTGCTAGTGTTCGTATGGACGTGTGGGTTCAAGTCCCACCATCCGCACCATTTTTCTCTCAGACCGCTGCGACACGCGCGAGTGGTGGAATTGGCAGACTCGCTAGATTCAGGTTCTAGTGTTCATTACGGACGTGCGGGTTCAAGTCCCGCCTCGCGCACCA
>JAEDKW010000041.1 GCA_016295615.1 Oscillospiraceae bacterium
CTGCTCGCCCAGCAGGCGCAGGTCGACGCCGCGCTTGCCCAGATCGATGCCGGGCTTGCCGCGCAGGGCATGACGCGCCAAAGCGCGCGGGAGACGCTCCGGCAGCTGGAAGCGAGCGAGGAGGACATCCCGCAAGACGCCAATGCGGTCAAAACGAGCTATCAGCAGCTCGTCTCCGCGCGGGCGGAGCTGGACGACGGCTGGGAGCAGTACTACGACGGCAGAAAGGAGCTTCGCTCCGCGGAACAGGAGCTGGAGGACGCGGAGCAGGAGCTTGCCGACGCGCTGATCGAGCTGCGCGACGGCGAGCAGGAGCTGCGCGATGCGCGCAGGGAGCTGGACGACGGCTGGAGAGAATACTATGACGGTCTTGACGAGATCGCGGACGCGGAAACCGAGCTTGCCGACGCGTTGGTCGAGCTGCGCGACGGTGAGCAGGAATACGCCGACGGCTATCAGGAGTATCTGGACGGCAAGGCAGAGGCGGAGGAAAAAATCGCCGACGCAGAGCGTGAGATCGCCGATGCACGCCGCAAGGTCGCGGAGATCGAGCACGGCGAATGGTACGTGATGAGCCGCAGCTACAACCCCGGCTATACGGGCTTCGGGCAGGATGCCGACCGCATGGGCAACCTTGCCTCTGTCTTCCCGGTCATCTTTTTCCTGGTCGCGGCGCTGGTGTGCCTGACGACGATGACGCGCATGGTCGAGGAACAGCGCATTCAGATCGGCTCGCTCAAGGCGCTGGGCTACAGCCGCCTTGCGATTTCCGCGAAGTACATCGGCTACGGTCTGCTGCCGAGTGTGATCGGCGGCGTGCTGGGACTTCTGATCGGCTACACGGTCTTCCCCAAAATGATCTTCACGGCCTATCAGATCATGTATCAGGTGCCGGATATCGAGCTGCGCGCCTACCCGGACATTTCCGCATTTTCCGTACTGGCGGCAGTCGTCTGCACGACGGTCTCCACGCTGTGGGCGTGCCTGTCCACGCTGCGCGAGGTGCCGGCGAGCCTGATGCGTCCGCGTACGCCGAAGGCGGGCAAGCGCGTCTTTCTGGAGTACATCAGACCTCTGTGGAAGCGTTTGAAGTTTATCCACAAGGTCACGGCGCGCAACCTCTTCCGCTATCAGAAGCGCTTTTGGATGACGGTCATCGGCATCGGCGGCTGCACGGCGCTGATCATCGCGGGCTTCGGTCTGCGCTCTTCGATCCTCTACACGATGACGCGCCAGTACAGCGAACTGTTCCACTACACGGCGCAGGTCGTGCTTTCCGACAGTGTGCTGAGCGAGGAGCGCGAAGCGATCGAGGAATTTCTCACGACGGATACGCGCGTGACAGATCTCGCCCGCTGCGACATCAGCTCCGCTACGGCGGCGTCGGACGACTATTCCGTCACCGCCTATGTCGAGGTGCTGCAGCCCGGCGACCTGCCGCGCTTTATGGAGCTGTACGACTGCAAGACCGGCGAAACGATTACGCTGGACGACGGCGGCGTTTACATCGACCAGAAGCTCAGCGAGCTGTTGGGCATCACGGTGGGCGACACCTTCCTCATTGACGGCGATGCGCGCGCGAACGTGACCGTTGCGGGAATTTTTGAGCACTACACGGGGCATTTTATTTACATGACGCCGGGCTATTATGAAAAGACCTTCGGCACGCCGGCGGAGACGGGCGCGTATCTGCTGACGCTGGAGAGCGACGACGAGGAGCTTTGCAGCGCGCTGTTTGAAGAATTGCTGAGCCTCAACGGCGTGGCGGCCACCACGCGCATGAGAGATACACAGGACACCTATCAGCATAGTATGGAGAGGATCGACTTCGTGGTGGTCATCGTCATTCTTGCTGCGGCGGCGCTGGCGGTGGTGGTGCTCTACAATCTGTCCAACATCAACATTACCGAGCGTCTGCGCGAGCTGGCAACGATCAAGCTGCTCGGGTTCTATGACGGCGAGGTGTCAGCCTACGTCTACCGCGAAAACATTGTGCTGACGTTCATCGGCATTGCGGTTGGCATCCTGATGGGACACTATCTGCACACATGGCTGGTCCTTTCCACGGAGATCGACCTGATGATGTTCGGCCGCGAGACCGATCCGAAAAGCTATTTGTACGCCGCGGTGCTGACGGCGCTGTTCTCCTTCCTGGTGAATCTGATCGCTCATTTTAAGATGAAGAAGATCGATATGGTGGAAAGTCTGAAGAGCGCGGAATAATTTCCTTGTTCCCCATAAAAGCATGTGATACAATAAAGGGCAGCTTTCCGCTGCCCTTTACCCTTTGCCGCGCACCCGCGCGAAGGACGGGGCGGCGAGAGGTATTTTTATCGTTTGGAGAAGCTATGGCAAAACGCACGAAAAAACCGCATAGAGCGCGGCGGCTCGTCCTGGTGCTGGCGGCGCTGCTGCTCGGCGCGCTGATCCGGGGCAACGTGAGCCTGCAGACGGAAACGTTTACCTGCCGCTCGGCGCACCTGCCCGAGGGCTTTGACGGGTTTACCGCCGCGGTGCTGAGCGATCTGCACGGAAAGACGTTCGGAAAAGACAACGAAAGGCTTCTCGCCGCCGTTGCGGAGCAATCGCCCGACGCGATCTTTTTGACCGGCGATCTTGTGGACGAGCACACGCAAAACGCGCAGGAGTACAGCGCATCGCTTGCTTCGGCGCTCAGCGCCATCGCGCCGACCTATTACGTCACCGGAAACCACGAGTGGGCGAGCGGCATCGTGCCGGAGCTGAAGAAAACGCTGCGCGCTGCCGGCGTGACGGTGCTGTCGAACGAATTTGTGCCTGTTGAGCGCGGCGGCGATACCGTCGTGCTTGCGGGGATCGACGACCCCAACGGCTATGCCGATCAGAAAACGCCGGAGACGCTCGCCTCCGAGGTGTACGCCGCTTACGGCGAGGTGTACTGGGTGCTGCTGGCGCACCGGAACGACCGCTTTGAAACGCAGTACAGTCTGCTCGGCGCGGATCTGACGGTCTCCGGGCACGGGCACGGCGGCATCTGGCGCCTGCCGTTTTTCGGCGGGCTGTTCGGCACGCAGCACAATCTGTTTCCCACGCATACGGCGGGGCTTTACGAGGACAACGGCGCGGCGCTTTTTGTCAGCCGTGGGCTCGGCAACTCGCCGCGCTTTGTGCCGCGTATTTTCAACCGTCCGCAGGTGGCGGTCATTACATGGGAAAGGGGCTGAGTGCATGCAGGAGTTTTTTGCCGGCAGCTATGATGTTGCCGTCATCGGCGCGGGACACGCAGGGATCGAAGCGGCGCTCGCGTCGGCGCGTCTCGGCATGAAGACGGTGTGCTTTACCATGAACCTTGACGCGGTGGGCAACATGCCCTGCAATCCTGCCATCGGCGGCACGGGCAAAGGACACCTCGTGCGTGAGCTGGACGCGCTCGGCGGCGAGATGGCAAAGGCTGCGGATCAGGCGTGTATCCAGTACCGCCTTTTAAACCGCGGCAAAGGTCCCGCGGTGTGGTCGCTGCGCGCGCAGGCGGACCGCCGCAAATATCAGAGCATTATGAAGCACACGCTGGAAGCGCAGGAAAACCTGCTCCTCCGCCAGGCGGAGGTCGTCGACCTGCGCGTGGAGGACGGGAAGGTCAAGTCCGTCGTGACGAGCACCGGCGGCGTGTATGAGGCGAAAGCCGTCATCCTCTGCTCGGGAACGTACCTCGCCGGACGCACGATCGTGGGCGAATGCGTATGCTCCGGCGGACCTGACGGCATGCACGCTTCCGTGACGCTTGCCGGAAAGCTTGCGGCGCTGGGGCTGCCGCTGCGCCGCTTCAAGACCGGCACGCCGCCGCGCGTCAACGCGCGCAGCGTCGATTTTTCCGGGATGGAGCGGCAGGACGGCGACGAAACGCCGATCCCGTTTTCATTTTCCACCGCCGCTGCGCCGCGCAATCAGGCGGTGTGCTACCTGACCTACACGAGCGAGGAGACGCACCGCATCATCCGTGAGAATCTGGACAGAAGCCCGATCTACTCCGGCGTCATCGAGGGCGTCGGTCCGCGCTACTGCCCGAGTATCGAAACGAAGATCGTCCGTTTTCCCGATAAAGAGCGCCATCAGCTTTTCATCGAGCCGATGGGACTTGACACGGACGAGCTGTATATTCAGGGCTTTTCCTCCTCCATGCCCGAGGAGGTGCAGCTTCAGATGCTGCACTCCGTACCCGGTCTGGAGCACGCGGAGATGATGCGCCCGGCATACGCCATCGAATATGACTGCATCGACCCCACGGCGCTTCGCCCCACGCTGGAGCTCAAGCGCATTTCCGGACTTTACGGCGCGGGACAGTTCAACGGCTCGTCCGGCTACGAGGAGGCGGCGGTGCAGGGCTTTGTCGCGGGCGTGAACGCGGCGCTCAAGATCAAGGGCGAAGCGCCCCTCATTTTGGGGCGTGAGCAGTCCTACATCGGCACGCTCATTGACGATCTTGTGACCAAGGGCACGAATGAGCCGTACCGCATCATGACCTCGCGCAGCGAATACCGCCTTGTGCTGCGGCAGGACAACGCCGACGAGCGTCTCTCCGGGATCGGACACCGCATCGGTCTTGTTTCCGATGCGCAGCTTGCCGCCGTCAGGGAAAAATATGAAACGATCGACCGCGAGATCAGGCGTCTGGAGCATACGGGCGTGGGCGCGTCGGACAGGCTCAACGCGCTTTTGCGCGCACGCGGCACGGCGGAGGTGCGCGACGGCAGTCCGCTCATTGCGCTGCTGCGCCGACCGCAGCTCCGCTACGACGATCTGCGCGCGTTTGACGACGGCTGCGCGGCGTTTCCGAAGGCGCTTGCCGAAAGCGTGGAGATCGCGGTCAAGTATGAGGGCTACATCCGCCGCCAGATGGCGGAGGTCGCGGAATTTGCGCGGCTGGAGCGCAGAACGCTGCCCGAGGGCATCGACTACCAGAGCATCGACGGGCTGCGGCTCGAAGCGCGCGAAAAGCTCGCTGCGATCCGTCCGCAGAACCTGGGGCAGGCGGGTCGCATTTCCGGCGTCAGCCCTGCCGATCTCGCGGCGCTGATGATCTATCTGGAGAGGAATTGAGAGCATGGACAAAACGATCGTTTTGCAGCATATGACGGACGCCGCGCACGAGGCGGCGAAGCTGATGCTGGAGGCGCACGGCGTCATGGCGGAGAAGAAAAGCTCGTGCCGCGACGTGGTGACGGAATGCGACCGCAGGGTGCAGGAGCTGCTGATGCGGCGGCTGCGCGAAGCGGCGCCGCAGGCGCGCTTTTTCTGCGAGGAGCAGGAGCGCAGGGACGACATCGAAGCCGCGCAGCTTTTTGTCATCGATCCGATCGACGGCACGATGAATTTTGTCCGCGGCTTTCGCCACAGCTGCATCTCCGTCGGTTACGCCGAGCGCGGCGAGCTGAAGGCGGCGGCGATCTACAATCCCTATGCCGGGGAACTGTTCACCGCGACGCTCGGCGGCGGCGCGTTTCTCAACGGCAAACCGATCCATGCCGACGATGGACCGCTCTGTGAAACCATTGTCTGCTTCGGCAGCACGCCCTACGACGTGACGCTTGCGCCGCGCTGCTTCCAGCTTGCGCGCAAAGCGTTTGAAGCAAGTCTCGACGTGCGGCGCGAGGGCAGCGCGGCGCTGGATCTCTGCTCCGCCGCCGCGGGACGCGCGGGCGTGTACTTCGAGCTTGCCCTTTCCCCGTGGGACTACGCCGCGGGCATGCTGATCGTGCGCGAGGCGGGCGGCGTCTGCCGCACGATGGAGGGAGCGGAGCTGAAGCTGTCGGCGGGGAAATCCTCCGTTGCCGCCGGCGGAAGGGCGGCTGTGGAGGAATTTTTGCAGCTGGCAAAAGAAAATTCCTGATAAAAAAAGCGCCCCGACCGTGCGGTCGGGGCGCTTTGCCTTGTTTATTCAGCCTTTTTGCGGATCAGGATAAACGGCGTACACTGGTCGTCCTGTCCGGCGGGATTGTCCCGGATGATCTCACAGAGCTGCTCGTCGGAAAGCTCCACGCAGTCAGCCTTGCCGAGAATGTCGCGCGTTAAGTCGTTCGCGTCAACGATCATCGCACGCACGCCGGTCTTTTCCCAAATCTCATTGCACACGCCGGCGGGATCGTCCGGGATCTCGATGCCGTATTCTCCGTAAACGGGGAATACATCGGGATAGAAGCCGTCGAGACCGGTGACCTCCATGCCGACCATATCGTAGAAGATGCCGTGCTTGCCGAAGAGCTTGCCGAAGCCGGCGCAGATCGCCGCCCACAGGACCCTCCACGCGCCCTTTTTGTCGATGGCGTACTGCATCTTGCACACCTCGCCCACGCCGATGCCGGCGGAGTTGTGCTGAATGGCAAAGCGGCTGAGGAATTTGGCAAGCCAGGAGATCTTCATGTCCTTGCGGTACACCACGCGCTTCTGGCACAGCGCGATGATCTTTTCGCTGATGCTCAGCAGGTCGCCCTCCTCATAGAGCGGTTTGACATAGCGGTTGACCAGCTCGATGTAATCCTCGCCGATCTCGACGAAGTGGGTCCGGATCGCATGGCGCAGATACACGCCGGTGGAAGTTTCGATTGCAACGTTCTTTTTGCCGTTTGCCACAAATTCCATAGCGCAAAGCCTCTTTCATAGTTGGTATCGGTGGTATTGTACCACATTTTCACAAAAAAGCTACTTCAATTTTGAAAATACCGCGCAGATTTTGCGCCGGACGCGGTGCCGATCAATTCGAGCCGTTTTCGCGCGGCATAGGCGCGGCAAAAACGCTTCTCACGAAGCGTGCAGTCCATGAAAAAGGAACTGCCGGAGGGCATCCTCCGGCAGTTCCTTTTTGAATAACGGCTCAATATCTTTCGGGCAGCTTGTTTGGAAGCTCTTAGTCCTTGTACAGCTCGACAAGCTTGAGCAGATGCTCGTAACGCTCCTTGGCAACAGCCTCGTTGCGCTCGAACAGCGCGTCTGCGCGATCGGGGAACTCGCGGGTAAGACGGGAGTAACGCGCTTCGTTCATCAGGAACTCCTGATAACCGCCGGCGGGCGCCTTGGAGTCAAGCGTGAACTTCTGCTCCGCATCGGGATTGAAGCGGAACAGGTTCCAGTAGCCGCAGTCGACCGCACGCTTCATTTCCTTCTGGCAGTTCATCATGCCGCCCTTGATGGAGTGCATCTCGCAGGGGCTGTAGCCGATGATGAGGGACGGACCGTTGTAAGCCTCGGCCTCGGTGATGGCCTTGATGGTCTGAGCGGGGTTGGCGCCCATGGCGACCTGAGCGACGTAAACGTAGCCGTAGCTCATGGCGATCTCGGAGAGGCTCTTCTTCTTGATTTCCTTACCGGCAGCCGCAAACTGAGCGACCTGACCGATGTTGGAGGCCTTGGAGGCCTGACCGCCGGTGTTGGAGTAGACTTCGGTGTCGAAGACGAAGATGTTGACGTTCTTGCCGGAAGCAAGGACATGGTCCACGCCGCCGTAACCGATATCGTAGGCCCAGCCGTCACCGCCGAAGATCCAGACGGACTTCTTGGAGAGGTAATCCTTCTTGGCATAGATGGCGAGAGCAAGCGTGCAGGCCGGGCAGTCGCAGTACTTTTCGCCGTTTGCCTTGCGCGCCTTTTCGGCGGCGAGCATTTCGCTCAGCTTGTCGCCGAACATCTGCCTGGCAGCGTCGCTTTCATAGAAGGCGATGCACTCGTCGATGGTGGAGATGCTGCTCTCAAGCGCCTTGACATACGCCTTGGTGGCGTCGCTGTTGGCTTTGCCGTCGTCCATGGTGTCGAGCCAGGTCTGTGCGGCGGACTTGAGCGCATCGGTCGCGTGGACTTCGAGCAGCTGGCGGGTCAGCGCGGCGAGATCCTCGCGGATCTTGTCCTGACCGAGGAACATACCGAGACCGTGCTCGGCGTTATCCTCAAACAGGGAGTTGCACCATGCGGGACCCTTGCCCTCGGCGTTGGTGCAGTAGGGAGACGTGGCGCCCGGACCGCCCCAAATGGACGAGCAGCCGGTGGCGTTGGAGATGTACATACGGTCGCCGAAGAGCTGGGTGACAAGACGGGCATAGCTGGTCTCGGCGCAGCCGGCGCAGGAGCCGGAGAACTCGAGCAGGGGCGTGTGGAACTGGCTGCCCTTGACGGTGTTGTCCTGAAGCTCCTTCTTCTCGGAGACCTTGGAGACGCAGTAATTGAAGACGTCCTGCTGAGCGGCTTCATCGTCCTGGGCGACCATGGTCAGCGCGTCGGTCGGGCAGACGCCCACGCAAACGCCGCAGCCCATACAGTCAAGCGGGGAAACCGCCATGGTGAACTTGTAAACACCCTTGCCCTTGCCGGCCTTGATATCGACGATCTTGGCGGCTTCGGGAGCGGCCTTGACCTCCTCGTCGGTCATGGCGAAGGGACGGATGGTGGCGTGCGGGCAGACGTAAGCGCACTGGTTGCACTGGATGCACTTCTCGGCGTTCCAGGTGGGAACGGAAACGGCAACGCCGCGCTTTTCATAAGCGGAAGCGCCCAGCTCGAACTGACCGTCGACATGGGGCATGAAGGCGGAAACCGGCAGGCTGTCGCCGTCCATCCGGTCGATCGGGTCGAGAATGTTTCTGACCTGGGCGACCAGCTCGGGCTTGCCCTCAAGAGCAACGGTCTCGTCGGAGTCAACAGCGTTCGCCCAATCGGCGGGAACGTCGATCTTCTTGAACGCGGTGGCGCCGAGGTCGATGGCCTTGTGGTTCATATCCACAACGTCCTGACCCTTCTTGAGATAGGAGTGCGTGGCAGCATCCTTCATGTAGCCGATGGCAGCTTCCTGAGGCATGACCTTGGCGAGCGCGAAGAAGGCGGACTGGAGAATGGTGTTGTTGCGCTTGCCCATGCCGATCTCGATGGCGAGGTCGATGGCGTTGATGGTGTAGAGCTGGATGTTGTTTTTGGCAATGTAACGCTTGGCGTCCGCCTTGAGATGATGACCGAGCTCCTCCGGCGTCCACTGGCAGTTGATCATGAACACGCCGCCGGGCTTGACGTCATCGACCATCTTGAAGCCCTTGGTGATGTAGGACGGGTTATGGCAGGCGACGAAGTCGGCCTTGTTGATGTAGTACGGGCTGCGGATGGGCTTGTCACCGAAGCGCAGATGCGAGATCGTCACGCCGCCGGTCTTCTTGGAGTCGTACTGGAAGTA
>JAEDKW010000042.1 GCA_016295615.1 Oscillospiraceae bacterium
GGGAGTGTCAGCGGTTTCCTTGCTGCCGCAGGCAGCGAGCGAAAGTACCATCAGCATGGCGAGCATCAGAGCAAGAAGCTTTTTCATTTTGTTATCCTCCAAGATGTTTGTATAAATATTTTTCATTTTGTTTTGTTTCGTTTGAAGCGCTTTCAAGTATGAATGGATAATAATACAAATAAATCCGTTCGTCAAGCAATAAAACAGATAAAATGACAGAAAATGATGGAGCTAAATTAGACCATTTATACAAAACGAGATAATAATTACGCAAAAATAAAAGAATGTATATTCAATTATTTTATTCAACAATTTGCGAATGGTTATCGATTTTTGCCGCTGCGAGAGCTTCGCCGCCCCTGTATCTGGGGAAATGGAAGCGCTCCTGAGCGGGAAAACGCAGCCGGCGGAAAATTTGTGCGCTGAAGATTCGCTTGTGCAGTTTTCCGTTGTGTGATACAATGCAGACACCAAAAAATGCGGAGAATACGGAGATCTTATGAAAATCAAAACCGCTGCAATGAAATATGAAGACGTGCTTGCCTTACCGGAGCAAAAGCACGAAAAGCCGAAAAGACCGGGCATGCTGCTTCGCACGCTCGTCAGGCTCTTATCTGCCGGAGACCTCCGTGCGACAGATTTTACCTGCCGGAGCATCGGCATGGAAAAGCTGGGCGCCGACGAGCCGTGTCTCATCTTAATGAACCACTCGAGCTTCATTGACCTCAAGATCGCCTCGACGGTGCTCTATCCGCGCCCGTTCAACATCGTCTGCACGGCGGACGGCTTTGTCGGCAAACAATGGCTGATGCGGAATCTGGGCTGCATCCCGACGCGCAAGTTCTGTTCGGACTCCGCGCTTGTGCGGGATATGCTTTACGCCGTGCGCACGCTGAAGAGCTCCGTGCTGATGTATCCGGAGGCGAGCTACAGCTTTGACGGTACGGCGACGCCGCTGCCGGAGACGATCGGCAAGTGTGTGAAGATGCTCGGCGTGCCGGTCGTGATGATCCGCACCTACGGCGCGTTTGCGCGCGATCCGCTCTACAACGGGCTGCGGCTGCGCAAGGTGAAGGTCTCGGCGGATATGGAATATGTGCTTTCCGCCGAAGAGGTCAAGGCGCTGAGCCCGCAGGAGATCAACGCTCGGCTTTCCGGATACTTTTCCTTTGACCATTTCCGCTGGCAGCAGGAGGAGAAGATCCGGATCGACGAGCCGTTCCGCGCCGAGGGACTCAACCGCGTGCTATACAAGTGCGCGCACTGCGGCGCAGAGGGAAGAATGCGCAGCCGCGGCGCGACGGTGAAGTGTGAAGAGTGCGGGAAGGAATACGAGCTGACCGAGTACGGATATCTGCGTGCGCTCCGCGGGGAAACGGAGTTTGCGCATATCCCGGATTGGTACCGTTGGGAGCGCGAATGCGTGCGCGGAGAGCTGCTGCGCGGGACCTATGACCTCACGGTGGAGGTGGAGATCTGCATGATGGTGGATATGAAGTGCATCTACCGCGTGGGCGAAGGCGTGCTGCACCATGACAGGGAGGGCTTCCGGCTCACCGGCTGCGAGGGCAAGCTCGATTATGCACAAAAACCGACGGCGTCGTACGGGCTGTATTCCGACTACTTCTGGTATGAGCTTGGCGATATGATCTGTATCGGCGACCAAAGAGCGCTTTACTACTGCTTCCCGAAAGGCGGCGGCGACGTAGTCGCCAAGACGCGCCTCGCCGCCGAGGAGCTTTACAAGCTTGTGCGCAGCGGCAGCCTGACGGAAGCGGACGCGGTCACATAATATAGAAAAAGCCGGACAGGGAAGGCGTGATACGCCCGTCCCTTTCCGGTTTTTTCCATGGACACGGTCCGCTTTCGGACGTATCCTGTACATAAGCCGGTTTTTCTGACATATAAATAGGAGAAACATGCAAGGGAGGAACCGACTTGAAAAAAATGCTGCTGTATATCGCAACGCTTGCGCTGCTGCTGACGGGCTGCGGCGCGGAAGAACACGGACGTACCGCACAGCTTCAGGAGCTGTACGGCGCGCTGCAGGGCTACACGGCGGAGATACGGGTGGATATTCCGCGGGAGGAGGAAACGCTTCACTATACACTCTCTTTGAAAAAAGACGGGGAAACGGTCGAGGCGCAGGTCCTTGCACCGGACGCCCTCAGGGGGATCACGGCGCGGCTCGGCGGCGAAACACTTTCCCTTGCGTACGACGGCGTGACCCTCGACGCCGGGACGCTCTGCCCGAAGGTCTCGGCGCTTACCTGCGTGCCGCTGCTGCTCGGTACTTTTCCGCAGAGCTATGTCAGTGTGCAGAGCGAGGAGCGCTTTGAGGAGCAGAACGCTCTGCGCGTGAGCTTTGAGGCGGAAGCGGAGGGCGAAACGCTGCTTTGCACGATGTACTTTTCCAACGAAAATGCGCCGCTCTACGCGGAAATTGCCGAGGACGGAAAAATAATTGCATTTGCGGAGTTTACGGATTTCACTTTTGGTGATATACTATCCTCGGATACGCAGGCGGGATCCGATTGACTGTGTGTTACGCTGACGATAGAAAGCCGGTCTATTTATGAACAGTACCCTCAGAAGAACGTGGGCGGAGATCAATCTTGACAATCTAACCCATAACTTTGAGACGATTCGCCGTCAGGTGGGACCGAATGCCAAGCTGCTCGGCGTTGTCAAGGCGGACGCCTACGGGCACGGCGCCGTGCGCGTTGCCGCGCATTTGGAAAAGCTCGGCGCGGCGTATCTTGCGGTCTCCAATATCGACGAGGCGGAGGAGCTGCGTTTGGGCGGCATCAAGCTGCCGATCCTGATGCTCGGCTTCACACCGGAGGATCAGGCGGAGCGCATTATCCGCATCGGCATGACGCAGGCGGTGCAGAATTACGAGATCGCCAGGGCGTTCAGCGATGCCGCCGTCAGGCTTGGCAGGAAGATGAAGGTCCACATCAAGCTCGACACCGGTATGGGTCGTCTTGGCTTTCAGTGCGACGAGGCACATTTTGACGAGAGTTTACATAAAATTCTCGCAGTCCTCGGGCTTCCCGGACTTGATGTTGAGGGCGTGTTCACGCACTTCTGCGTATCCGACGAGGAAGCGCCGGAGCACGTGGCATTCACCAAGGTTCAGCATGAGCGCTTTGTGCGCATGATCGAAGCCGTTGAGACGCAGGGCAAGTTCAAGTTCCGCCTGCACCACTGCTGCAACGCCGGCGGCATCGCCGGCTACCCGGAGTGGGCGTGGGATATGGTGCGCTGCGGCATCATTCTCTACGGTACGGGCGATCTTGCGGAAAAGATGGGCATGAAGCCTGTTATGACCGTTAAGACGACCGTTTCCACCGTCAAGGATTTTACGCCCGGGACCTCCGTCAGCTATGGGCGCACGTTTTTCACCGCGCGCGAAAGCCGCATCGCGGTGCTGCCCATCGGCTATGCCGACGGTCTGTTTCGCGCGCTGTCGGGCAAGATGCAGGTGCTCACGCCCTACGGCAGGGCGCCGCAGGTCGGCCGCATCTGCATGGATATGTGCATGATCGACGTGACCGGACTTCCCGATGTCAGAGCCGGCGACGAGGTCGAGGTGTTCGGCGAGCATATCCTGTGCGAGACGAACGCCAAGCTCTGCGGCACGATCTCCTATGAGCTGCTGTGCGCCGTGAGCAAGCGTGTGCCGCGCATCTACCGTCTCGGCGGCAAACAGGTGGACGATCACCCTCGGCTCCCCGGCTGAGAACCCTTTCCGCTCCGGGCACATAGAATGATGCGGGGCAGAAAAGCAGGGAAAGAATCGCGTTTCTCCGTATAAATTCCGCCCCCGCGTGGGAGAATGATAGTGACCTTTGGCTTAGCGGCAAAGGGTACTTCTTCCGCTCGGAGTGTGAATTGCTAAGTGGATACCAATGTAAAACGCGGCGATATCTATTACGCTGACCTGTCTCCCGTCGTCGGGAGCGAGCAGGGCGGCGTCCGTCCGGTGCTCATCGTGCAGAACGACACCGGAAACCGATACAGTCCGACGGTGATCGCTGCCGCCATCACTTCACAGACCAATAAGGCAAAGCTGCCCACCCACATTGCGCTTTCCGCACCGGATTACGGACTGCCGCGGGACAGCGTGGTGCTGCTGGAGCAGATCCGCACGCTTGACAAGCGGCGGCTGCGCGAGCGCATGGGGCGTGTGGACGGCGAGCTGATGGAGAAGATCGACGCGGCGATCGCAGTGAGCTTCGGGCTGCAGACAACACAACTGATATGATCCTTTGGCGCGGAGAGGGAAGCCGCCTTCTCCGTGCCGAAGAGAGAAAGAGAGGATCCGGCATGAAGAAAAACAATATGCTCACACGGCTCGTCACTTTGCTGCTCGCGGCGTTTACGGTTTTGACCGTGACGGTCATGGCAGCCGGCGTCGGCTCATCCGACGATCCGCTGGTCACGCTGAGTTACTTAAACGAAACCTTCCTGCCGCAGGTGCTCAGGGCGGTGGATGAGAAGATCACCGAGAGAAACACGCAGCTGGCGGGCGCGCTCTCCGATCAGATCCGGACGGATGCGGCGGCGTTTGAGCGCAAGTACGGCGCGGTCAGCGGCGGGACCGGGGAAATGAGCGGCACGGTCGACAGCTTCGTGGTCGTTACGCTGGCAAAAGACCAGACGCTCTGCGGCGACGTCGGCTGCGAGCTGCTGCTTCGCACCGGCTCTGCCGTATGCGTGGCGAACTCCTCTCCGGGACTGATCGACGAAACGACTGCCGGCACGATCTATAACGGCGATGCGCTTGCGAAGAATCATCTTTACATGATCACCGTTACGGAGCGCGGCGTGAGAGCGACGGCGGACAGCACCAAAATTCTGGTGCGCGGCACCTATGCCGTGCAGTGAGACTGCATGATTTGTAAATTTGAGAAAGCCGGCGAAAAAGAGCCGTTTTCTCCGCCTGCCGGCTTCGCGCCGCGGGCAGATCGCGAAGCCTTTGCTTCAGCGGACGTTACATAAAAGGAAATGCCTGTGCATAGATTTGCACAGGCATTTTTATACGGAGGGACGAGATATGGAGCAGTGGCAAACGCTTTCCGAGGGACCTTTTTTTCGCTCTGCGCGGCTTGACTGTGCGCTCGCGCGCACGCGCGGCGCGCTTCTTTGCAGGAAGGACGGGGAGAAGCTGCTGGCGCTGCCCTATGCGCCGGACGCTCCGTTCCCGCTTGCAGAGCTGTTCTGTTTTGCCCGCGTGCAGGAGATTTCCGGCAGAGCTTATGTGGTCTACCGCCTGGATCCCCAAAATTCCCCAATATTTTGAGAAAAATTCAAATTATGTCTACCATATTTGGAACGGCTGTGATATAATCACGGCAACGATACAGAAAAGAGGTCCTCAGCCATGAAGTGCCCCTACTGCGGTTATAGAGAAAGCAAAGTGATCGACTCACGCCCTGCCGAGGAAGGCAGCAGCATTCGCCGCCGCCGTGAGTGCTTGTCCTGCGGCAAGCGGTTTACGACCTATGAAACGGTGGAGAGCCTGCCGATGGTGGTCATCAAAAAGGACGGCAGCCGTCAGAGCTTTGACAAGCGCAAGGTGCTCGGCGGCATGATCCGTGCCTGCGAGAAGCGTCCGGTGCCGCTTGAACTGCTGGAGCAGAAGACGGACGAGATCGAGCAGGCGCTTCAGAACTCCCTGGAGCGCGAGATCAGCACCGAGTATATCGGCGAGCTGGTCATGGAAAAGCTGCGCACGCTCGATGAGGTGGCGTATGTCCGCTTTGCCTCCGTATACCGTCAGTTTAAGGACATCGACACCTTCATGAAGGAGCTGAACAAGCTGCTGGCGGAAAAGTGATCAGAGGATATTTTTCACGGAGATCTCCTGCATCTCGGCGAGGAGCTTGAGCTGCGTGATAAGCTCCGCCGTATTGGCGCGGAACTCCGCCTCGTCCTGCTCCAGCGCGAAGCTGCGGGACTTGGCGAACAGCGCTTCGACCTCGTCAAGCTCCGCGTGGACGGTGACGATGTGGAAGTATGACTGCCGTGCGCCCCACTTTTCATATGTGCCGGCGAGCATGCGCTGCGTTTCCGCCCAGTTTCCTTCATCCGCGGACTGCTGCGCGCTTTGCAGCTCCCCGCACCATTCGCTGACGGTTTCGCCGACGGTGCGCGCGTTGAGAAGCGACAGCGAGAAGACGGCGGCAAGTATCACGCAGGGGATCCAGAAATATTTCATGTATTCTTTTCCTTTCCGAGACAGAGCACCGTCCCTTTATCGTCGATCGAGAAAAGAAAGACCTCGCGCGCCGTATGATAACCGCGCGATTTGAGCTGCCTCATGAGCCACTCGAGGGTAAGCCCCGCATACGAGAGGTTGTGGTGCAGGATCCGCCCGTCGTTGATGAGGATGTTCGGCAGCGATACGTCGTCCCTGACGGGTCTTCCCAGCTGTCTGGGGGTTGCCGGCTGCTCATCCGGATAGAGCAGCACGGAGAGCTGTCCGTTTGTTTCAAGCACCGCAAACTTGACGGTGGTGAGGTCTGTCACGCCCTGTGCGCGCAGCTCCTCGACCAGCTCGTCGAGCGTGAAGCGGTTGCTCTGCATCGCTTTTTGCTGCAAAACGCCGTTTTTGATGAGCGTCGTGGGATTGCCGCAGATGAGACGCCGCAGCCGGAGCGAGCGCATACAGCCCCAGGAGAGCAGCATCGAAAGAGAAAGAAGCGTCAGGATCGGAACGATGCCGTTGAGCAGCGGGATGCCGAAGTCCTGCATCGGGATCGCGGCGAGGTCCGAAATGAGCAGCGTCATAACAAGCTCGATCGGCTCCAGCTCGCCGATCTGCCGTTTCCCCAGCGCGCGCAGACCGATCATAATGATAAAGTACAATAAGACCGTGCGGATGAAAGCTGTGACCATGGTGCGCCTCCTTATCAGGAGAAGCTTGCCCGCTTTATCCGTATTTTAACCGTATTTTTCTGCCTTGTGCAGTGAAAGAAAAGACGCAGATGTGAAAGGAGTTTATGGAGATTCTCCATCATAAGCGCCAGCGCCCCGCGAAAGCGGGGATGACGAGGTGAGAGGAGTATCATGCCCCGGCGGAGGTGCGGCGCACCTTCGCAGAGCATTCGCCTGTTCCGGCGTTTGCCAGGGCGGCATGGACCCGGCGCAGTGCGCCGGTATCGAAATGTTCGGCGGGTGCCTCTCCGCGGTGCGGACGCGAACACGGCTGACAAATATGCGGGCGACCGCAAAACAAAGGGACCGTGACCGCAAAAAAAGCGACAAATGACTGCGCGTTTGTCCTTTTGAGCCATCATTGAAATCAAAAGGAGAACTTTATATATGTGTGGAATCGTTGGATTTGTAGGTTCCGAGCAGGCCGCCCCCATTCTGCTGGACGGTCTTGCGCGGCTTGAGTACCGCGGCTATGACTCCGCCGGCGTTGCGGTCGTCTCCGAGCAGCACGAGCTGCAGGTGAGAAAGGCAAAGGGCAGGCTGCAGGCGCTCAGCGACGCCATTCACGGCGGCGCCGATCTTAAGGGCTGCATCGGTATGGGACACACCCGCTGGGCAACGCACGGCGCGCCGAGCGAGGTCAACTCCCATCCCCATGTCAGCGCGGGCGGCAAGTTTGCCGTCATCCACAACGGAATCATCGAAAACTATGTGGAGATCAAGGAATTCCTGATCAGTCAGGGTGTGCGCTTCAAGTCCGAGACGGACACGGAGGTCGTGGCGCAGCTGCTGGAGTTTTACTATCACGAGTGTCACGACTTTTTTGAAGCGGTCGGCCGCGTGCTGCGCCGCATTGAGGGCGCGTATGCCCTGGGCATGCTCTGCGCGGACTGTCCGGACCGCATCATCGCCGCGCGCAAGGACGCGCCGCTGCTGCTTGGCTACGGCGACGGCTGCACCTTCCTCGCTTCCGACGCGACGGCGATCATCCGCCACACGCGCGACGTTGCCTATATGGAAGACGGCGAAGTCGCCGTGCTGACGGCGGACGGGATCCGGGTTTACAACGCGCTTTCCCAGCCGGTTGAAAAAGAGCATCACCGCATCGACTGGGAGGTTTCCGCGGCGGAAAAGGGCGGCTATCAGCACTTCATGCTCAAGGAGATCATGGAGCAGCCCGAGGCGCTGCGCCGCGCGATCTTCCCGCGCATCCGGGACGGCAAAATCGCGCTTGGCGGCATGAAGCTCACGAACGCGCAGATCCGGGATTTTTCCCGCATTTTCATCGTTGCCTGCGGCTCGTCTTACCATGTCGGCATGATCGGCAAGTACAACCTGGAGCATCTGCTGCACAGAAGCGTTGAAGTCTGCCTCGCTTCGGAGTTCCGCTACAGTGATCCGATCGTCGATGAGCATACGCTTGTCATCGTGATCTCCCAGTCAGGCGAAACGCTTGACACGATGGCGGCGCTGCGTGAGGCGAAAAAACGCGGGGCATACATTCTTTCCATCGTCAACGTGGTCGGCTCCTCCATCGCGCGCGAGAGCGACGATGTGCTCTACACCTGGGCAGGTCCTGAGATCGCCGTTGCCACGACGAAGGCTTACTCCACGCAGCTTGCCGTGCTCGACATGATCGGTCTGTACTTCGGCGAGGTGCTCGGCACCGTCGATCCCGCGGAGTACGGCGAGGTCGTTGCCGAGCTTCAGAAGCTTCCTGAGAAGATGGAAGCCCTGCTCGGTCGCTGCGACGATATTCCCAAGTACGCCGCGGAGTACTTCAATCACAACTCCGTGTTCTTCATCGGCCGCAATCTCGACTATGCGCTGGGGCTGGAGGGCTCGCTCAAGCTCAAGGAGATCTCCTATATCCACTCGGAGGCCTATGCTTCCGGCGAGCTCAAGCACGGCACGATCTCGCTCATCGAGGACGGCACGCTCGTCATTGCGCTCGGAACCTACGCGCCGCTGTTCGACAAGGCGATGAGCAACGTCGTTGAGGTCAAGGCGCGCGGCGCGGATGTGCTGGCGCTGACGACGGAGAGCCATGCGAAAGAGATGGCAAAGACCGTCGAAAATGTTCTCACCATTCCTGACACGGCGCGCCTGCTCCTGCCGTCGCTCGGCGTCGTGCCGCTGCAGCTCTTTTCCTACTATGTTGCGCTCCAGCGCGGCTGCGACATCGACAAGCCGAGAAACCTCGCCAAATCCGTCACCGTAGAATAAACGGAAAAAA
>JAEDKW010000043.1 GCA_016295615.1 Oscillospiraceae bacterium
CCCAAGGAGCTGGTGGGGCTCGACCCCATGAGTATCCGCAAAAACGGCATCGCGATGTCCTTCGTCCCCGAGGATCGTCTCGGCATGGGTCTGGTCGGCACGATGGGCATGACCGGCAACATGATGCTGCGCTCCTGGCGCAACGGCAAGGGACTGTTCGTCAACCGCAAGGACCCCGAGGCTCTGGCAAACCGCGTTTGGAAGGAGCTTGAGGTCGTTACACCCAGCACCGAATTCCCCGTCCGCCGTATGTCCGGCGGCAACGTGCAGAAGGTGCTCGTCGGCCGCGAGATCGCGCAGGCACCGTCCGTCCTTATGACGGCGTATGCCGTTCGCGGTCTGGATATCAATACATCCTATACCATCTACAATCTGCTGACAGAGCAGAAAATGAAGGGCGTCGCCGTCGTCTATGTCGGCGAGGATCTCGACGTTCTTCTGGAACTGTGCGACCGTCTGGTCGTTCTGTGCGGCGGTCAGGTCTCCGGCGTGGTCGATGCCCGCAGCATCACAAAAGAAGAAGTCGGTCTGCTGATGACCCAGCACAGAAAGGAGGATGCCAAATAATGGAAAAGAGAAAAGTTCATGAGCCCTTTATTTTGATGTCCAAGCGCGCCGAGGCGCTGCCTGCCTGGAAATCCTGGGGCATTCGTCTGATTGCTTTCCTGCTGAGCCTGGTGGTCTGCGGCTTCGTCATCATGGCCGTTTCCGGTCTGAATCCCGTCCAGGTATACGCCACCATGGCAAAGGGTGCTTTGGGCACCTCCAAGAAGGCTTGGGTCACCATCCGTGACACTATGACCATGCTTTGTATTGCTGTCGGTCTTGCCCCCGCCTTCAAGATGCGCTTTTGGAACATCGGCGCTGAGGGTCAGATCCTGGTGGGCGGCATCGCCTCCGCAGCCTGCATGATCTATCTTAAGGATCTGCCTATGCCCGTTTTGCTTCTCACGATGCTCCTCGCCAGTTTGGTGGCAGGCGGTATCTGGGGCTTCTTCCCCGGTCTGTTCAAGGCCAGGTGGAACACCAACGAGACCCTGTTCACCCTGATGATGAACTACATCGCCATTCAGCTGACCGCGTTTTTTGTTTCCCTTTGGGAAAATCCCTTCGGCTCCAACTCCGTCGGCATCATCAACTCTCAAACCAAGGCCGGCTGGCTGCCCAACCTGCTCAGCGACGGCTATAACGGCGACTACGGGTGGAACGTCATCATCGTTCTGACCGTCACTTTGATCATGTACCTTTACATGAACAAGTCCAAGCACGGCTATGAGATCGCCGTCATCGGCGACTCTGAAAATACCGCGCGTTACGCCGGTATCCGCGTCAACCGCGCTTATGTCCGCACGATCATTCTCTCCGGCGCCGTCTGCGGTCTGGCCGGTTTCGTTGCCGTGTCCGGCGCCTCCCACTCCATTTCCACCGCCACCGCCGGCGGACGCGGCTTCACCGCCATCATTGTGGCATGGCTCGCCCAGTTCAACAGCATCGTGATGATCATCTTCTCGTTCCTGATCGTCTTCCTGCAGAAGGGTGCGCAGGCCATCGCCTCCTCTTATAACCTGAGCCAGGAAGTCTCCGAGATGATCACCGGTATCATTCTGTTCTTCCTTCTGGGCAGCGAGTTCTTTGTAAACTATGTGATCCGTTTCAATAAGGGAAGGAAGGTGCGCAAATAATGGCTCAATTAATGGCATTGCTTGACTCCGCCATCGCATTCGGCACCGTTATCATGCTGGGCGCTTTGGGTGAGATCATCATCGAAAAAAGCGGCAACCTGAACCTCGGTATCCCCGGCGTCATGTTCCTTGGCGCGATCGGCGGTTTGATCCCTCCCTTCTTCTATGAGCTGGGCGGCGGCTCCAACCCCATCGTGGGCATCCTGCTGAGCCTTCTTTGTTCTTTGCTGTTCTCCGCATTCGGCGGGATCATCTACGCGTTTTTGACCATCACGCTGCGTGCAAACCAGAACGTGACCGGTCTTACCCTGACCATCTTCGGCGCCGGTTTTGCCGAATTCTTCGGCGCTTCCCTGAACAAGCTGGCCGGCGGCGTCGGTCAGATCTCCATCCCCGTCACCTCTGCCGGTTTCCGCGCCTACACGCCTCTCGGCTCCATGGGCGGCATTATGAAGATCCTGTTCGGTCACGGCTTCCTGGTGTATCTTGCTCTGGTGATCGCCGTTGTGCTGCACTGGTTCCTCAACCACACCCGCAAGGGTCTGAACCTGCGCGCCGTGGGCGAAAACCCCGGTACCGCCGATGCTGCCGGCATCAATGTCACGCGCTATAAGTATGTCGGGACGATCGTCGGCTCCGCCATCGCCGGTTTGGGCGGTCTGTTCTACACGGTCGACTACATCAAGGGCACCTGGGCAAACGACGGTACCGTCGAGGGTCTCGGCTGGCTGGCCGTGGCGCTGGTCATCTTCGCCACCTGGAAGCCGCTCAACGCGATCTGGGGCTCCTACCTGTTCGGTATCGTCATGTGGTCCTACATGTATGTCCCCGGACTGACCCGCAGCACCTCCGAGCTTTACAAGATGCTCCCCTATGTCATGACACTGGTCGTGCTGATCCTTGTGTCTCTGCGCAAGAAGCGCGAGAATCAGCCGCCCGCGTCCCTCGGTCTCTCCTACTTCCGCGAGGAACGCTGATCCGATCAAAAAGAGTGGGCCTGAAACAGGCCTGCTCTTTTTCTTTTCAAAAAAGGAGGAATAATATTATGTCAACTTTATTGCTGAAGAATATCCGTACACTCGTTTCCTGCGACGACAACGACAAGGTCTACGAAAATGTTGACCTCTACGCCGAAGACGGCTTCATCCGGGAGATCGGCACCGCTCTCGACCGCAAGGCGGATCGGGTCATCCATGCCGAAAACATGCTTTGCTACCCCGGTCTTGTCAACACGCACCACCATCTTTATCAGGTCTTTTCCCGCAATCTTCCCGAGGTACAGAATATGGAGCTGTTTGACTGGCTCAGAACGCTCTATGAGATCTGGAAGAACCTCGACGCCGACGTCATCCGTCTTTCCTCCCTCACCGGCATGGGCGAGCTGATGAAGCACGGCTGCACGACCTGCTTTGACCATCACTATGTTTTCCCCGCCCATTCCGGCGATCTGATCGGCGCTCAGTTCGCTGCGGCCGATGAGCTGGGCATCCGCATGTACGCCTCCCGCGGCAGCATGGACCTTTCCGTCAAGGACGGCGGTCTGCCGCCCGACAGCGTGGTGCAGACGGTCGACGAGATCATGAAGGATTCCGCCAAGCTCATCGAGCAGTATCACGACACCTCTTACGGCGCCATGCACCGCATTGCGCTTGCCCCCTGCTCCCCGTTCTCGGTCAGCGCCGATCTTCTGCGCGAGAGCGCCGTGCTTGCCCGCCAGTACGGCGTGCGCCTGCACACCCACCTGTGTGAGACGAAGGATGAGGAAAACTTCATGCTCGCGCGCGAGGGCGTTCGTCCGCTCGAGTATATGGAGCGTCTCGGCTGGACCGGCAGCGACGTCTGGTACGCCCACGGCATCCACTTCAACGATGAAGAGCTGCGCGTGCTCGCCAAGACGGGCACCGGCGTGTGTCACTGCCCCATTTCCAACATGAAGCTCTCCTCCGGCATCGCACGCATTCCGGAAATGCTGAAGCTCGGCGTTCCGGTCGGTCTCGGCGTGGACGGCTCCGCCTCCAACGACGGTTCCTCCCTGATGGAGGAGCTGCGCGTGGCGTATCTGCTGCACCGTCTCAACTCCAGCAAGCTCGCCCCCTCCGGCTACGACGTTCTCAAGATGGCAACGCGCGGCAGCGCGCGCCTGCTCGGTCGTGACGACATCGGAAGCCTGGCTGTCGGCAAGTGCTGCGACCTCTTTATGATCGACTCCCGCCGACTCGAACTGGTCGGCAGCTGCTTCGACCCCATGAGCGTACTCGGCACGGTCGGCGTGCGCGGCGCGGTGGATTACACCGTCGTTCAGGGCAGGGTCACGGTCGAAAACGGCAGGCTCATGACCGTTGATGAAGAGAAGCTTGCCGCCGATGCGCAGAGCAGGTGCAGAGCCTATCTGAATCGCTGAGCGCCTTTTCCTCCCTCAAAAACGAAAAAAATTGCAGGTCGTTCTGACCTGCAATTTTTTGTTGATCGGATCTCCGTCACAGATAGCGATCCATATTCTGCCAAAATACCTCGCACGCTTCCTTGAGCTCTTCGCGCACCCCCTGCACTTCCTGTTTCAATTCCCTGATGCAGCGTTGCGCTTCCATCTTCTTTTCTTCCCCCTCACCAATCCTGCCGCGCCGCCGGCTCTCAAGCCCGGTCGTTCGCTCAAGGCGTTCGCCGCGAAGCTTCTCCATCGCCTCATCGCGGACCCGGTTCGCCTCTGAGAGCACCTCCATCAGTTCTCCCTGGGATTTCAGAAATGCGTCAAACGGCTTGTTGTGCTTTTTGTACCGCCCGCTGCGGTAGTTGTCAATGACGATCTCATAGCGCTCCCAGGCACGCCGGACCGCCGTTTCCCAGGAAATATACAGCTGCTGCTCCGCATGACTGCCCACGCGCGCCATGACCTCCGGCGCAGCGCACAGCTTCTCCAGCTCAGCGGCAAGCGATGCGGCATTCTCGTCGATCAAAAAGCCGTTTTCGCCGTCCGTCACGCCCTCGGACGCGCAGGAACCGCGAATCATGACCGTTGCCGTTCCGCAGGCTGCCGCCTCGCGCACGACGAGTCCGTTGGTGTCAAATGTGGAGGGAAACAGGAACAGATCCGCCCTGGTATACCACGCGCGCAGCGTTTCGCGTTCGGCAATCGCACCGGTGAAGAAGCAGTGATCGTCCAAGCCCTGCTCAAGCGCGTATTGACGCACCTGCGCGCCGTCGGCGCCGTCCCCGATAAACACCATGCGGAAATCGGTTCCGCTCTCCCGCAGGGTTCTGAGCGCGTCGAGGATCATGCGCAGTCCTTTATACCACATCAGCCGCCCGACAAAAAGAAACACCGGCACGCCGTCGGGCAGGTCGTAATCCTTTGTCGCGGCAAAAACGGCCTCCTGCTTCGCGCCGCCGCGCGGCAGGTCCACGCCGTTTTCCATGATGATATAGTCCCCCTCGTAGCCAAGCGAGCGCAGATTCTCCCCCGCGCCGCGGCTGACCACCCATACCTCATCGCAGGCGCTGACATTCTGAACAAGTGCCCGGATCGCTCCTGTTTGCAGTACCCTGCCGCGAATCGCCTTTGCAATGTCGATATCGAATTTCGTGTGATAGGTCAACACCAGCGGCGCGTTCACCACATTGCGAAGCGAGCGCGCCAGCAGACACGACGACACCGGGCAGTGTGCATGCAGCAGCTCCACATGCGCCGCGCTCAGCCGTCCGGCAACCTCCGGAGAAAACGGATAGCCCGCCACATATCCCACAAGCTTCCGCGTGTCGATGCTTGGATACCGCAGGACCGGAAACGAAAAGCCGGTATCGTGTGCGCCCGGGACGCTTGGCGTCGCCACAATGGCGTGTCCATAGTTTTCCTCGATGATTTTCGCATAGTTGATGACCGTATTTGCCACACCGTCGATAGTGGGCGGAAAGGAATCGTTCAAAAGGCAGACCGTATGCTGTTCCATTGGCAATCCTCCCTGTGATTTCTGTATTCCAAGGTATCCTTTCCCCAAAAAGTGTGTTATACTGACAGCAGCGCTTTCGAAAGGAGGGCAGCCGTATGAGAACCTTAAGCGTTACCGTGGGGAAAGACTGCGACGGCAAAATGGTCAAAGGCATTCTGCGCGGCGAGCTGCAGCTGTCCTATACACTGATCAAGCGCCTGAAATGGCGTGAAAATGCGATCCTGCTCAACGGGCAAAGCGTTCATGTCAATGCCGTCGTCCATACCGGCGATGTCGTAACGGTGACGCTCGTCGAGCGTGCCGGCGCGCCTGCCGCCGCGCTTCCCTGTCCCCTGCCGCTCGACATCGTGTATGAGGACGAGGATCTGCTGGTGCTCAACAAGCCGGCCGGCATCGCCATGCATCCCAAATCCACCGACCTTGCCGCGCCCAGTATGGCAGCGGCGCTGGTGTCATATCTGGGTGAGGGCAGCGTCGCGCACTTTGTCAGCAGACTTGACAAAGGCACCTCCGGTCTTTTTATCGCCGCCAAGACCGGCTATGTCCATGACAGGCTGCGCCGCGCGCTGCACTCGCAGAACCTGCGGCGCGAATATCTCGCCGTGGCTGTCGGTCGCGTGACGCCCGAAAACGGCACGATCGACCTCCCGATCGGGCGGGCGGAGGGCTCGCTCGTCAAGCGCTGTGTGCGCGAAGACGGACTTCCCTGCCTGACGGAGTATCGGACGGTTGAGACAAACGACCGCTTCACGCTGCTGCGCCTGACGCCCTGTACCGGGCGCACACATCAGCTGCGCGTCCACATGGCGCATCTCGGCTATCCGCTCGCAGGCGACTGGCTCTACGGAACGGAGGATCCGGCGCTGATCGCGCGGCCTGCGCTCCACTCCTGCGCGCTTTGGTTCACGCACCCGGTCACAGGCAAAGCGATGCACTTTACCGCGCCGCTGAGCGAGGATATGGAAAAACTGATGCGAAAAGGCAATGGCTGACTGTTGAGCGCTTCAACCGACGGTCATTGCCTCTTTTCCTGAATTCAGCGTAAGCTCTTTCGCTTTTTTGAGGCTGTATGCGCCCTCAATGAGCACGAGCAGCGCCCAGCCGGTGACGACGGAAACACAGATGCCCGTGATCCCCAAAACCGGCACAAGCAGGTAGGATAACACGACGCGCACGACCACCTGCAGCAGCGATGCGATCATTGTCAGGCGCAGCCGACCGAGCCCGCGGAAGAAGCTCTGTATGACCTCGCCGAAAAACGAAAACAAATAGAAAAAAGCCATCGTGCCGGTGTACTTCGCGCCCGCGGCAATGACCGCGGCATTGTCGGAAAAGATCCCGATGATCTGCCTTGGGAAAAGGAAGCAGACTGTGCCGAGAAGCATCGCCATCACAAGCTCCACACGCAGGGAAACGTAGTAAAACCGCTGCACCCGCGCCTGATCTCCGCGTCCCAGATTCTGCGAAAGGCACACGACCATCGCCGCCGCGATCCCCTGCGAGAAGCAGAAGAGGAATTGCTCGGTGCGCATTCCCATGTTGTAGCCGGTGACGACCTGCTCACCGAGACCGGTAAGCGTTCCCTGCACCAGCAGCCGCCCGATGCACACCACCGCCTGCTGCAGCGCCGCCGCCCAGGCAAAGCCGAGCAGCATTTTGCCGCTGCGCGCGTCAAGCTGCAGCTCCCTGCGTCCGAGTGACAGCTGCGGAATGTTCCGATGGGTAAAACGAATGAGCCAAACGCCGGAAAGCATCTGGCAAAACACGGTCGAATACGCAACGCCGCGGATCCCCATTTGAAATACTCCGATGAGCAGCACATCAAGCAGCGCATGGAGCGCCGAGGAAACGAGCAGCACGATAAACGGCGTGCGGGAGTCTCCGTAAGCGCGCAGCAGCGAAGCGTAGTAGTGATAGAGATAGCAGCAGATCAGACCGATGAGAATGACCGTCAGGTACAGCATCGCCTGCGCGCAAGCCTCCGCGCTGTTCCCCTGCGCAAGAAGGATCCTTCTGCCAAACACGAGCCCGAGCACGGAAAACAGCACCGTGATCGCACTGCCGCCCAAAAGCGCCGTCGCGTGCGCGAGCCTGAGCCGCTCCCAGTCCCGCGCGCCGCAGAGCTGTCCGGTCAGTACGCCCACGCCGATCGTTCCGCCGATGATCAGCGCGTAGAGTATATCCATCACCGGCGACGCAATGCTGATGCCGGAGAGCGGCAGATCACCGAGAAACCGTCCGACTACGATGGCGTCGACAATGTTGTAAAGCTGCTGAAACACATTGCCGAGAACAATGGGAACGGCAAACCGCAAAAGCGCCGGCAGCGGTTTTCCGGAAAGCAGCGCTTCGCTTTTATTCAATTCTGCCGCGGCTTGTCCCACGTGCCCTCACTTCGTTTCTCTCTATTTCTCTTTATAATACAGTCTGCAATGGCAGAACCCCTCAAAGTCCGGATCCGCGATCTGCTCGCGGAACTCTCTGCACATGCAGATGTTGTCCTCTGTCTTTTGCAGCCTGCAGGGGCAGTAGCCGTCCTTGCGCCTGAGCCCCTCGCGGAGTCTTGCCACGGTCTCCGCATCCGGATTGAATATGATTTTCATTTTGCTTTTCCTCTCAGCGGCAGCTGTTGAGCATGCTGCGGATATCCTCCTTCCCGTGTACGCCGACCATGCCGGTGAGCGTGCGGCGGTCCTGCACCACGGCAAGCGTGGGAATCGAGTCAATGCCGAACATGGAAGCAAGAGCGGGCTGCTCGTCAACGTTGACTTTGCAGAATTTGACCTTGTCCTCTTCCTTGCTCAGCTCTTCAAACACGGGCGCCATCATCCTGCACGGCTGGCACCACTCCGCCCAGAAGTCGATGACAATAAGGCCCGGGTCGTCAAGCACCTCCTGCTGGAAGTTCTCCTCCGTCAGGTGGACGATCTGCGTAAAGGTGCGCGTCTCCTCATACGGCTCGCGGTCTTCGCCGTGGCAGCCGCCGCAGCTTCCGCAGCAGCCGCCGCAGGCGGATCCCCCGTCATGCTGCTCACAGCTTGAGCCGGTCGTAAAGTCGAGCGAACCGTCAAGAAACTGCTCGACCACCTCGTCCGCCTTACCGGAGACATTGGAGCACAGCAGGATATGCGCTGCCTCGACCGCCTCGCGCGCACCGTCGCCGATGCTGTCGCAGATGAGCAGATCCACGCCGCGCTTTTTCAGGTATCCTGCTACCGCCTCGTGGCTCGCGTCCTCTATCTTCACGATCTCACTTTCGATCGGTTTGAAATCCTCCGCCGTGTAAATCTTAAATTCGGCAGCATGTCCAAAATGCGGGAACACTTCGCCGTTTTCGTACGGGACAGCAATTTTCATGGTCTTTCCTCCATTTTCGGTTTTGCAATGTCTGATATGCGGCAGCCGTGCGCCGCGCATTTGCTTTTGTACTTTTCAGCTTATCACAGTTTGTGCATTCATTCAACCCGATATCCGTCGAAAATTTTATCCTTCTGCATCTTTTCCTTGCGTATTGATCCTGTTTTCGATACAATG
>JAEDKW010000044.1 GCA_016295615.1 Oscillospiraceae bacterium
TCGGCATCATGAAAAACGGCAGCTACGTCAACCCGCTGAAATACCTGCCGTAGCGCAAACTGCAGCAAAAAAGAGAACCGCTTTCGCGGTTCTCTTTTTTGCTTAACGGAGCCTTTCGACCGCACAGCACACAAGGAACACGGCAAGGTCACAGATGACCACCGTCGCGCCCACGGGCGTCGAGAGCAGATACGATGCGCTCAAGCCAGCGCAGAAGCACACGACCGACATCACGCCCGCGCAGACGACCACGGCGCGGAAGCTCTTGAAAAGCCGCATGGCGGAAAGCGCGGGAAAGATGATGAGGCTTGAGATCAGCATCGCACCCATCATGCGCATACCCAGCACGACCGTCAGCGCCGTGAGAATGGACAAAAGCGTTTTGTACGCGTCCGCACGGACGCCTGTCGCGCGGGAAAACCGCTCGTCAAACGTCACGGCAAAGATCTTGTGGTAGCACAGCACAAACAGCACCAGCACGGCAAGCGTGAGCGTTACGCTCAGCACCACGTCCGAGCGTGACATGGCGAGGATGCTGCCGAACATATAGCTGTCCACATCCGTGGTCATGCCGGTGGTCAGAGATGTCACAAGGATACCGGCAGAGAGCGCGCTTGCCGAAAAAACCGCGATCAGCGCATCGGCGCTCACGCGGCTCTTCTCCGCCACGCGCAGCAGGAAAAACGCCGCCAAAACCACCACGGGGATCGAAAACCACAGCGGTGAAAAGCCGCAGGCGACTGCGACCGCGAGCGCGCCGAATGAGACGTGGGAAAGTCCGTCGCCGATCATGGAGTAGCGCTTGAGCACCAGCGGCACGCCCAAAAGGCTCGCGCACAGCGACACGAGGATCCCCACCGCAAACGCGCGCAGAATAAAGGGGTAGGCAAACATGGAAAGCAGCAATCTCACCGTCCGTCACCTCCAAACCGTTTTCCCTCGTTCGAGCGCAGGTACTCCTGCGCCGAGCCGCAGAACCATCCGTTTCGTCCAATGTGCAGCACGGTCTTTGCCTCCTGCAGCGCGGCGGCAAGGTCATGCGTGACCATGACGACGGCAAGGTTCTCTTTTTCGTTCAGATAGCGCAGGATCCTGTAAAGCTCCTGCGTCGCCGCAGGGTCAAGACCCGTCACGGGTTCGTCGAGGATCAGCAGACTCTCTGCCGCGCACAGGGCGCGCGCGAGCAGCACACGCTGCTGCTGCCCGCCGGACAGGTCGCGGTAGCACCGCCCGCGAAGCTCCAGCACGCCGAGCTTGCCCATGTTCATCAGCGCCGTCGCCTTCTCCGCGCGGGAATACGCGAAGTGAAGCCCCCGGCGGTTGAGAAATCCCGAGCGCACGACCTCCTCCACCGTTGCGGGAAAGCTGCGCTGGGCCTCCGTCTGCTGCGGAAGATAGCCGATCTTGCCCTCCTTCTGCGCAGGGCACTCGATCCTGCCGGAAAGCGGGCGGACAAGACCCAGCATGCTTTGCAGCAGCGTTGATTTTCCGCTGCCGTTTTCCCCGATCACGCAGATGTAATCACCGCGGCGGACCTCAAAATTCAAATGCTCCAAAAGCGGCTTATGCTCGTAGCCCAGCGCCGCATCGCGGCAGGAAAACAGAATATCATTTCTTTCTTTCATCCGAGAAGTCCCTTTCTCAAAGCCTCCAGATTGCGCTCCATCAGCGATACATAGGTCTCTCCGGCTTCAAAGTCCGCACGGGACACCGTCTGCATCGAATACAGCCGTCCGATCCCGGCGCCGGTGCTCTCCGCCACCGCCTCGGCGATCTTCTGGCTGGACAGGTCCACGGTATACACCATCGGAATGCGCTCCTCCGCCACCTTGTCGATCAGGTATTTGAGCGTTGCGAGCGACGGCTCGGTGTCCGTTGAGCAGCCGTGGAACGCCGCGCGGTAACGCAGGTCGTATTCCTCGCAAAAATACAAAAACGGAAACCGGTCGGCAAAGACCAGCAGGTCGCGTTTGGCTTCGCTCCTCAGCGCGCGGAACTGCCCGTCCAGCGCGGAAAGCTCCGCACAGTAGCTTTGGCAGTTCGCGCGGTATTCCTCCGCGTTTTCGCCGTCCGCCTCACAGAGTGCCTCGCAGACCGCGCGGCAGAGCAATATCGCATTCGCCGGCGAAGTCCAGATGTGCTCGTCATATTCGACCTCGTCGCTGTCCTCCCCGTGGTCGTGATGCGCCTCCCCGTGGTCATGGTCGTGACCGCGCAGCTGCATGCCCTCGACGATCTCCTCCTCGTGCGCATCGACATGATCCATCATGCGCGCGATCACGCCGATGTTCTCTCCCGCCGCGCGGAGCATCTCCTCCACCCACAGTTCACCCTCGCCGCCGTTGCAGAGAAATACGTCGGCGTTCGCGATGGTCAGCGCATCGCGCGGCGTGGGCTCAAAGCTGTGCGCCTCGCGTCCCGGGGAGAGCAGCAGCACGATCTCCGCTCTGTCGCCGGCGATCTGACGCGCAAAATCGTAATACGGAAACAGCGTGCAGACAACGGAGAGCTTCCCGCCGTCCGCCGTATGGTCCGCCGGTGCGGCGCAGCCGGTGAGCAGCAGCACGCACAGCAAACATGCAATCATTCGCTTCATCTGATGGTTTTCCTTTCTGCCGCGCTCCGGGCGCAAAATGACCGCGAAAAGGAGGGCTCGTTTTGCCCTGTTCCCCGCCTGGCGCATAAGAAGCGGAAAAGCGGTGGTTCAGGCGGGGGTCAGCGCCTGTTTTCACCCTTTGCCTCCCGGCACGCCGCGCACTCGCCGTAGAGCATCGTGCGGCGCGGATTGATGGCAAAACGGTGCTCCTGCTCCAAATGCCGGTAAAGCGGCGAAAGCTGCGCGCAGTCGATGTGCGTGATTCTTCCGCAGCTTTCACACTTGAGCAGAAAGCAGTCGCCGTCTTCGTCGTGCTCGCAGTAGCGGTAGTACGCGCCCTCCTCGGTGAGGACCTTGTGGATATGCCCCTGCTTCTCCAGCTTTTCAAGCTGACGGTATACGGTGGCCACGCCGACCGCCTCGCCGCGGCGGCGCAGCTGCTCCAGCAGGTCATTCACGCTCACGCACTCGTCATGATGCTGCGCGATGCACTCCAGCACCGCCTTTTGCTGTTTGGTAATATAGGTGGCCATGTGCGCCTCCCGAATCTGATAATGAAAATCATTTTCAAATTATAGCAGCAATTTCCCCGCTGTCAAGCTTTTACGGGAACTTTTGCTGTCTTTTCCGCGCCTAATATGATATAGTGAGAACGCAAACGTTATGATACGGGAGGTTTCCTTTATGAAACGCATTTTTTCCCTCCTTCTTGCAGGGCTTTTTGTTTTCCTGCTTGCCGCGTGCGGCGCCCCTGCGGCGCCGGCTTCGCCCGACGCCGCTTCCGACGGCTCGCCCGCGCTCAAGCTCGACACGCTCAATGTCGAATTTGCCATCGGTGAGCGCGATGCGGATGAGCTGATGCGGCTTCAAGCCGAGCTGCCGCCGCTGCTCCTTTCCGCGCTTGAAAACGAAAACGTGACGGTGGAGACCGTCAGCATCACCTTCGGCGCGTCCGCCGAAGCAACCGCACAGGCACTCGAAGACGGCAGCGTTGACGTTGCGTTTCTGCCGAGTGAGGCGTTCGTTCTGTCCGATCCTCCGCTGCGCCTGATCGCGGTGGAAAACATGTCTGTTCCCGCAGGGGAATATTTCCCGGACATTGACTTTGCCGCCCTTCCGGATGTTGCTGCAGATAGCCCCATCTATGAAAACATCGTCGCTGGTTCCGATGACACACCCGTGGCACTCGGTGCTGCCTTTTCGCGCGCGCTCGTGATGCTCTGCGCCAGTGCAGACGGCAACGCGGTCATGCAGCGTTACGGCAGTGCATCTTATCTCATTTCCGGACATCCCGGCACGCTGCTCACCCCGCTCGTCACCTGCCTGACGCTCGAGGTGGAGGAATAAACCAGCAAAAAAGAGGACTTTGACAGTCAGTCAAAGTCCTCTTTGGTATGTTCGCTCTTACAGCAGCATTTGTATCCCGTTGTCCTCAATGCCGATCTCAATGCGCGGCGCGCCCGGCGCGTATTCGCCGTCGAGCGTCCACGGGATATTCTCCTCCGTCTCCGCAACGACATGCTTCACATGGCGGAAGATCAGCCCCGCGGAGCTTTCATAGTCCTGATACACCAGCGCGCGGATCAGCGCCTGTACCGCCTGCGGCGATTTCGGCACCGGCACGAGCAGCAGCTCAAACTGTCCGTCGTTAAAGGAGACCTTCTCCGGCGAGATCTTCATCAGTCCCGCGATAGAGGTCGAGTTGCTTACCGCGCCGAACAGATATTCCCCGCGGATCGGCTCCCCGTCCGCCGTGATCGTCATGCGGTAGGGACGCAGCGTCTCAAGATCCTTGACGCCTTCGAGCATGTATGCAAAGTGACCGAACATGTTCTTGATATCCTGCGGCACGGTATAGGTGGTGCGCGTAAACGCGCCGAACGATGCGACATAAACAAAATTCCGGCTGCCGAACACACCGACGTCCAGATCCCGCTTTTCCATGCGCATGGCTCGCTGCGCCGCCACCGCGAGATCGGAGGAGATATTCAGGCTTGCGGCAAAGTCATTCGTGCTGCCGCCCGGCAGATAGCTCACCAGCGGGCGCCGCTCCTTCGGCAGGCGCATCAGACCGTTGACCGTTTCATTCAGCGTGCCGTCGCCGCCGTGGCAGACAACGAGATCAAACTCTGCCCCAAGCTCGGCGGCAAAGCGCGTGGCGTCGCCGCGGCGCTTCGTCTGCTTAACGCAGACCAGATACCCCGCCTCCGAGTAGATGGACACCGCATCAAACAGGGGCGCGCGCGACTTTGTTTTTCCGGCGCGGGGATTGACAATGAAAAGCAGCTTCTTTTCCATGCGCTTATTCTCCTTTCTTCTCGCTTTTTCGCCGTTGGCGCGTGCCGGTCGCGCCGGGTTTGTGTTTTTTTATGATAGCACGAAAAAAGTGCAGTTGCAATTCCCGGCGAAAAATAGTATGCTGTATTTTGTAAAGGTATCCTTAAAAATGGGGAGGAAACTTGATGAAAACCAAATCCTATCTGCGCTGGGGCTTGACCGTTACGCTCTCTGCATGCGCCATTCTTTTGTTTTATGATACGTTTTTTCAGGACGGCGTGCTGCTCCTGTTCGTGAAAAAGCTTCTCAACATTCTCAAGCCGGTGATCTACGGTTTTGCGCTTGCCTATCTTCTTGCGCCCATCGTCAACTTCTTTGACCGCCTGTTTTCTTCCCGCGATAAGGATAAAACGCACACCAGGCTCATCCGCTGCGCCAGCATTCTGGTAACGTGGCTTCTCGTCGGGCTTTTGGTCTACGCGCTGATGAACATCCTCATTCCCGAGCTGATCGCCAGCGTCAAGACGCTTGCCGGCAACTTTGAAAACTACTACAAAACCGTCTACTCCTGGGTCATGCGCATGATGGACGACTATCCCGACATCTCCAAATGGGTGCTTGAGCGTGCAGGCGAGTATTACAAGGAGCTTGACGAGCTGATCAAATCCATTATCCCGCAGGCGCAGCAGGCCGTTGCCGTCGTGACCGGCGGCATTTGGGGTGTTCTGATGTTCTTCAAGGACCTTCTTGTCGGCATCATCGTTTCCGTTTACCTGCTTGCCATGAAGGAATCCTTTGCGCTTCACAGCCGCAAGCTGCTTTACAGTCTCACCTCTGAGACCCATTATGCCGCTATCCTGCGCGGCGTCGCCACCACGGACCGCATTTTCAGCGGCTTTGTCCGCGGCAAGCTGCTCGACTCGCTCATCATCGGCATTCTTTGCTTCATCGGCGCTTCCATCATGAACCTTCCGTACACGCCGCTCGTGAGTGTGTTCGTCGGCGTAACGAATGTCATACCGTTCTTCGGTCCGTTCCTCGGCGCGATCCCCAGCGCGTTTCTTATTCTGCTCGTTGATCCCCTGCAGTGTCTCTATTTCATCATTTTCATTCTCGTGCTCCAGCAGTTTGACGGCAACATTCTCGGCCCCAAGATTTTGGGTGACTCCACCGGACTTTCCAGCTTCTGGGTCATCGTCGCCATCCTCGTCGGCGGCGGTTTCGCCGGCGTGGCTGGCATGTTCCTCGGCGTTCCCGTTTTTGCCTGCATCTACAGCGGTGTGAAATATTTCGTCCAGCTTCGCCTTGCGAAAAAAGGCGCAGACGATGCGCTTTTTACTCCCGGTGCGCCGCTTCCCGCTTCCGCGGAACCGCCAGCTGAGGAATCCGACCGCTGAGCTCCCGTGAAGGCATTTCTTGCGAAAAACAAAGGGCTGCACCGCTGGCTTCTCGCTGACGGTGTTGTCCTTTTGCTCTTTTTTGCGCTGCGGCAAAGCCGCGCCCTGATGAATGCGCTTGTGTTTCATGTCACGCTCCCACTGGAGCAGCTCATCGGCAAAATGTGCTCCTACGTGCCGTTTTCCGTCGCGGAGCTTTGCTATGTCCTGCTCACGCTGGATGTGCTCGCCTGCCTCATTCTCGCCGTTCGTTATATCGTCCGCTCGGCGCACCGGGGCGAGGCGCTCTGCCGCGTCGTGCTTTTCTTTGCCGATGCTGTGCTGACCGTTTACGCGGTATTTTGTCTGCTGTGGGGCGCAAATTACTGCGCGGAGGATTTCTGCGACCGCTCCGGCATCGTGCCGCGGGAGGTCAGCTGCGAGGAGCTTGTCCGTGTCACGCAGCAGTTTGCCGACGCGCTTGCCGAATGCGCCGATACCGTCACACGCGATGAAAGCGGCGCGTTCACCGCCGACCGCGCCGCGATCCTTGCCGCCGCGCCGGAGGCCTACGCCTCTCTCTATGAGGAGTTTCCGTTTCTGGAAGCGCAGAGTTTCCCACCGAAGCCGTTCCGGCTTTCCAAAATTCTCAGCGCTATGAATTTTACCGGATTTTATTTCCCGTTCACCGGCGAAGCCAACCTCAACATGGACTCTCCCGCCGCGTATCTTCCCTGCACCGCGCTGCACGAAATGTCCCACCAGCGCGGCTATGCGAGCGAGCAGCAGTGCAACTTTCTTGCCATTGTCGGCTCCACCCGTTCCGACGATCCGCTTTTCCGCTATTCCGGCTGGCTTCTCGGCTATATTTATCTGAGCAACGCCCTTTACCGCGCCGACTATGACAAATGGCTGGCGATCCGCGACGCTCTTCCCGACACGGTCAGGCTTGATATTGCACAGAATAACGCTTACTGGTCGCAGTACAGGGGCGTGACCGCCAGGGTCGCGCAGACGCTCAACGATTCGATGATCCGCTCCTACGGCGATCCTCTCGGCACGCAGAGCTACGGCGCGGTGGTCGATCTTCTGGTCACATATTACGGGTAAGCTCAAATTGAATCACCCCTCCGAACCGCAAAAAACCGGCAGCATCTGCTGCCGGTTTTTTATTGCCTGCTCATTTCAAAACTCACTTGATACGAACACACACCGCCGTCGATGCCGAGCAGAATGCTTTCCTCGGAGGTAAACACCTCCGCATTTTCATATTCCGCCTTGCACGCAATGTTCACTCCATTGACGGTAAAGGAGAACTCTTCAAACGGATGCGCGCTGATCTGCTCTGCAATTTCTTTCTGCGCCGCCAGCGGCAGACCACGCTGCTGCGCAAGTGCGAACGACAACGCGGAAAGAAACATCCGATCCTGCAAGTCGCTGGCAAAATAAATCACCCGATCACTCTCCCGGCAGGCAAAGGATACGCTTTGCAGCACGCCGTTTTCCTCGGTCAGAAGGAAATCTGTTTGAGCGATCCTGTCTTCCGCGAACTCCCTGCCGGACGGGTAGCTGCTGATCCAATGACCCTCACTGTCGAGTTTTCTGCCTTCAAATGCATCGTAATACTCCGCAAGGCGGTTGAAATTGTCGCAGAATTCCGCCGCCGAGATCTCTCCGCGGTGCGGCGGGAATGACGCACATATGACCGCCAAAGTGAGGGCGCCAACCGCAACGGCATGTGCGCCGGCATACACCGCAACGCGCCACGGCTTTTCATCGCGCAGCACGAGAACAGAGCCTTCCTCCCACGTAAGCCTCTGCCCGTCGGCACAGGCGGCATAGCTCTTATAGAGCCGGTACCAGCCGTAAAGCGGAATGTTCAGCCCCATACCGCGGATCAGTGCACCGACCGTGCGCCTCTGCGCTCCTGAATAGGTGAGTTTCCCTCCCTCCTCATCGGTCACAGACAGACCCAGGATCCACTTGCCCGGTGTCGTGCCGAATTTTGACAGCAGCAGCGGCTCAAAGAACATCATGAGCATAAGCCCCGCAGCCAAGATCGCCAGGCGCAGCGCATTGCCGCCCAGCGCAAGGTTGACGCGAAAGGCAACCGTGAGAACGATAGAAAGGCATATATTGCAAATCCCCAGGTCTAACGAGCGTGCAAAATAGCGGCGCCACGGCGCGCGCACATGCGGCAGCACATCCTCTGTCAGCGCCAGCGTGTCCGCGCTCTCCTTTTCCTGCATCAGCGCATCCAAATAGCGCTGCGCATTGAGCGTTTCGTACTGCACGCCGTCCGCGCGCATTTCCCGGCAGACCTCCTGCGAGCGACCGATCAGCTTTTGCTCCCGCGCAAGCACTTCGATCTGCTCGTCAAGCGCGGCAAGCAGCTCTTTTTGACCGCTTTGAAGCGCCTTAATCTCTTCGAGCGGGATGCGCAGCGCACGCAAAAGCCGAATACGCTTCAAGATTTCGAGGTCCTGCTCCGAATAATCGCGGTAGCCGTTCTCCCCGCGCTGCGGGGAGATCAAACCCTCCACCTCGTAAAAGCGAATATTCGCGCGCGTCATGCCGGACAGATTTTCGACGGTTCTGATAGTCATACTGATCCTCCGTATTTGTTGATGTCACCACCTTACACTGTCAAGTTGCTTGACAGTCAAGTCTTTTTTGCTGAAAACACCCGATTTTTACAAAACCGGGTGTTTTTCTTGCCGTTTTACAGGCCAAAGCCGCCGAGACCGAGACCGCTGGTGAAGGCATTCATCCTGCCGCTCATGGCGT
>JAEDKW010000045.1 GCA_016295615.1 Oscillospiraceae bacterium
AAATTCCGCGTGGAGCAGGGACGGCTGTACGTCACCGAAATCGAATAGACGGCGGAAAAACAAACAAAAAGGGACAGCGAATGCTGTCCCTTTTTGACGTTAAACAGGGCGGGCGGCGCGGTCAGTAGAGCGTGATGTAGCGCTCGACCTCCCACGAACTCACGCGCGTGCAGTAGGACTTCCATTCCTCCTCCTTGCCGGCGAGATACTGGGAGAGCGCATGCTCGCCGAGTACGCCGCACACAAGCGGATCTGCCCTGAGCGCGTCCAGCGCTTCCCTGAGCGAGGAGGGCAGCGAGCCGATGCCGCGCGCGATGCGCTGCTCATTCGTCAGCTCGTAAATGTTTTCCGTTGCCTCCTCCGGCGGCGTAAGACCGCGCTCGATGCCGTCAAGTCCGGCTGCAAGGCAGGCTGCCAGCGCCAGGTACGGATTGCAGGACGGGTCAGGGTTGCGCAGCTCCAGACGCGTGCTGGTTCCGCGCGGCGCGGGAACGCGAATGAGCGCGCTGCGGTTGCCGGTGGACCAGGAGATATAGCACGGCGCTTCGTAGCCGGGCACCAGGCGCTTGTAGGAATTGACAAGAGGATTGCTCAGCGCGCAGATGGCGGGGATGTGTTCGAGGACGCCGGCGATGAACTGATACGCAATGGGGGAGAGCTGATGCGTGCCGTTTTCGTCGTAAAAAGCGTTTTTGCCGTCGCGGAAAAGGGACATGTTGATGTGCATTCCGTTGCCGGCAACGCCGAAGATGGGCTTGGGCATAAACGTTGCGTGCAGACCGTCCTTGCGCGCAAGCGTCTTGACGGCGAGCTTGAAGGTCATGATATTGTCGGCGGCAGTCAGTGCGTCGGCATACTTGAAGTCGATCTCATGCTGACCGGCGGCGCACTCGTGATGGGACGCTTCGATCTCAAAGCCAATCTTTTCCAGCGCCAGACAGATCTGACGGCGGGTAAACTCGGCGCTGTCGAGCGGTCCCTGGTCGAAATAGCCGACCTCGTCGTTCGTTTTGGTGGTGGGCTTGCCGTCCGCGTCGGTCTTAAAGAGGAAGAACTCGCACTCGGGACCGACGTTGAAGGTGTAGCCCATATCGGCGGCTTTCTTGAGAACCTTGTGCAGCACGCCGCGCGGATCGCCGGAAAAGGCGGTGCCGTCGGGATTGCACACATCGCAGATCATGCGCGCGCAGACGCCGTATTCCTGGTTCCACGGCAGCACGGCGAACGTGTCAAGGTCGGGACGCAGGTACTGATCGGACTCCTCAATGCGGGTGTAACCTTCGATGGAGCTGCCATCGAACATGATCTGACCGTTGACCGCCTTTTCGATCTGGGATGCGGGCAGCGTCACGCTTTTGAGCTGACCGAAGATATCCGTGAACTGCAGGCGCACAAACTGGATGTGGTTTTCCCTCACGGTCCGAATTATGGTTTCACTGGTATATTTGCTCATGGCAAACTCTCTCCTTTCACCCGTATTTTTGCGGGAAAAAATATGAAAACAGTATACGACGGCGAAAGCCGCCGCGTCAATGATTTTTGTGCTTATTGAGAAAAAATTTTTTCCTGCGAAAGCTGTGCGCCGGCGGCGCCGCCGGCGGGGCAGGGCGAACGCCGGAAGAGACCGGCAGGGAACGCACCGTGCGGTTAAATGGTCGTTAAAAGAAACAACTGCCCCGCAAAGGCTCCGTAAAGAGCGCGGAAAAGCGGTTGAATACCAAATTTTGCACGGTATAATGGCAGCAGAAACCATAAAGGAGAGCGTATTGTCATGCAAGTTTCCGGCGCATTTGTATGTCTGATGGGTATGGGTGTCACCTTCGTGGGACTGAGCTGTATCATTCTTCTCACCATGCTGATGGGCAAGGTCATGGGCGCGATGGACAGGCGCAAAGCACCCGAACAGATTCCGCTGCCCGCTCATCCCGCCGTTCCGGCTGACGGTCTGACGGACGAGATCAAGATCGCCATTATGGCGGCGATCGCACAGGAACCCGGCTTCAACATGGCGAATGTCAGCAATGTCAGTATCCGCAAGCTTTGAAAACTCCATTTCTTCCTTTACCTGTAAGAGGGGCGACCTTTTTCGGTCGCCCTTCTTACTGCCGCGCAGCGCCGCGCGGCAGAACCATTGCGAAAAACCTCTTTTATGCCGTAAAAGTTCCGACCGCTGCAAACGGTGCGTGATCATGCCCACTGTTTTTGCCGGCAGCTTCACTTTTTTCAAGTTTTAGCGCAAACTTAGCGAAGAGTGTGATACAATGGAGAAAAGGAAAGACGGCAGGGAGGCGGGCACAGAAACATGGAAGAGAAAAAGCGGATAAAACGGAAGATCCCCCGTGCGCTGCAGGACGCGCTCCTGACCGTCGGTGTGTTTGCCTCGGCGGTGGCACTCTGCACGCTGCTCCGCCGGCTTGCCGAGGGCGACGGATATGTGAGCCTTGTGTTCGTTTTGGCGGTGGCGGCGGTGTCGCGCTGGACGGAGGGCTACTTCTGGGGCATTTTCAGCTCGCTGTGCGGCGTCATCTGCGTGAACTACATATTCACCTTCCCTTACTGGGAGTTCAACTTTACCATGACCGGCTACCCGTTCACGTTTTTGACCCTGCTCGCGGTCTCGGTCATGATCAGCGCCATGACGACGCAGATCAAAAAGCAGGAGCGGCTCCGTATGGAGACGGAAAAGGAGTCCGTGCGGGCGAATCTCCTGCGCGCGATGTCGCACGATATCCGCACGCCGCTGACGTCGGTCGTGGGCAACACGGCGGCGATTCTGGAGAGCAACGGCGCGTTTTCCAGGGAGCAGGAGCAAAAGCTGCTGCAGGATGTGAATGAGGACGCGCAGTGGCTCATCCGCATGGTGGAAAACCTTCTGTCCATCACCCGCATCAGCGACGAGCAGGCGAAGATCACAACGGAAATGGAGGCGGCGGAAGAGATCGTTGCCGTTTCCGTGCAGAAATTCTCCAAGCGCTTTCCCGGCACCAACGTGTCTGTCGAGGTGCCGGACGAGGTGCTGCTGGTGCCGATGGACGCAACGCTCATCCAGCAGGTGATCATGAATCTTTTGGAAAACGCGGTCATTCACGGCGAGGGCACCACGAAGATCTCGCTCAGCGTCCGCAGGGAGGGGAACACCGCCTGCTTTGCGGTCTGCGACAACGGGCGGGGGATCCCGAAGGAAAGGCTCGGCACGATCTTCAGCGGCGGACTTTCCGGCATGCAGCATAATGATTTCGACATGAAAAAGAACATGGGCATCGGACTTTCCGTATGCCACACGATCGTCAAAGCGCACGGCGGTACGATGAGTGCGGAAAATCTCAAATCCGGCGGAGCGTGCTTCCGGTTCTATCTGCCGATGAAGGAGGGCAAAAGCAATGAAACTGAAAGATAAAGTGCTGATCATTGAAGATGAACAGAACATCAGCAACTTCATTTCAACCGTTCTCACGGCGAATGATTTCGACGTGCTCGTTGCCAACAACGGCGCGCAGGCACTTTCCGTGATCACGTCGCACTGTCCGGATCTGATCATTCTGGATCTGGGACTTCCCGATATGGACGGAGGCAATATTCTGCGCGAGGTGCGCTCGTGGTCGAATCTGCCGATCATCGTGGTCTCCGCGCGCACGCATGAGCATGATAAGGTCGCGGCGCTCGACATGGGCGCGGACGATTATATCGAAAAGCCGTTCGGCACGTCCGAGCTGCTTGCCCGCATCCGAACGGCGATCCGCCACACGCGCACGCCGCTTGAAAACAGCAGCATCGCCCGCTCCGGCAAGTTCAGCGTCAGGGGACTGATGATCGACTATGACAAGCATCGCGTGTTTGTCGACGGCGATGACGTGCATCTTACGCTCAACGAGTTTAAGATCGTGGCGCTGCTGGGCAAGCATGCCGGCAAGGTGCTGACCTACGACTTTCTGATCCGGGAGATCTGGGGCCCCAAGGCGAAGGCGGACAATCAGATCCTGCGCGTCAACATGGCGAATATCCGCCGCAAAATCGAGAAAAATCCTGCCGATCCGCAGTATATTTTCACGGAGATCGGTGTAGGCTACCGTATGCTCGACGGGGAAAACTGAGGTCACAGGGCGCACAGGCGCTTTTTGATACCAGGACGCGCAAGCGTCCCACACATTTCACGCAGGCGGCTTCTGCCAAACGGCAGGAGTCGTTTGCCTTATCATGAAAAAAAGAGGACAGAAGCCATTCTGTCCTCTTTTCGCATGATTCGGATTCGCTGCTCCGTTACAGCAGCTTATAAAGCACCGTTGCCACCTGCGCGCGCGTCATGGGACTGGCGGGGAGGAAGCGTCCGTCCGTGTCGCCGGTGAGAATGCCCAGGGCGCTGAGCGTGCTGACGTAGCTTTCCGCCCAGGGCGCGACCTGCGCGCTGTCACGGAAGGTCAGTGCCGGCGCGGCGTAGCCCTTCTCGAGAAGGCGTCCGATCATCGTCACCGCCTCCTGACGGCTGATGTTTGCCGTGGGGTAAAAGACCGCTGAACCGTCGGCGCCGGTGCTGCCCTTGGTGACGCCGAGGGCATACATGGCGCGCACGCCGTCATACGCCCAGGGGGCGATGCCGGCGCTGTCGGCAAAGGGAAGGGAGACGGAGGAGAAGTCCTGCGCGGGCGCGAGATAGCGGTAGAGCAGCACGGCAAATTCCTGACGGCTGATGTTGGTATCGGGCTTGAAGTTGCCGTACTCGTCACCGTTGGTAATGCCGCTGCGCTTGAGATAGGAAACGTAGCTGTTCGCCCAGTGGTCGCTCATATCGGGGAAGGCGGGGCTCAGATCCTGCGCAAGGATATCCGCGCTTTTGCGCGTGAGGTTGCCGCTGGCATCGCCGGCAACGACCGTCACGCGGTGCAGCTGTCCGTCAGACTCGGGCAGCGTGACGGAGAACGTACCGCCGGACCAGGAGTAGTCGATCGCCGCACCGTCATAGGTGATGCGCAGCGTGGTGAGCGACGCGCCGTCGCAGTCATCGGCGATCGTGCCGGTCACGCGTGTGGGGTCGGTCTGCGTGTGGAAGGTGATCGCCGGGGCGGCGGAATCCACCACGCCGTCGTAGGAAAGCACGAACTGGTCAAGGTAGATCGCGCTGATGCGCTCCGTGTCGGAGGTGAGGGAAAGACCGGTGATCCGCGTTGCGCCTGCGGGCAGCGTGAAGGAGAGCTGCTGCCAGCCGGTAAAGTTCAGATACGCGGCGTCGGTGCTGCCGGCGTCGGTCTCCAGCGTGAGCATGGCGCCGCCGGCGTCGCCGAAGACCCAGAAGTTCACGCTGTCATAGCTTGCCTTGACGGGGTAATTGAGCCCGATCTCCGCGCTCACGCCGGGGTAGGTGGCATAGTCCAGTCTGCCGGAGGCGCTGCCGCGGCGGACATAGCTTTCGTTCGTGTTTTGCGAGAGCATCGCGTTCACGCCGGTGTAGGCTTCAAAAGGCTGCTCAAAGGTGTCGAGTGTGCGCAGCGGGTCTGCCGAGACCGACACGGGAACGGTCAGCGAGGTCTTGCCGACGCTTACCGTCAGCGAGCCGCTGCCAATCGGACCGGCGGCGGTAAAGACGCCGTTTTCGTCCACGGTGCCGACATTGCCGTCCACGCGCCAGGTGAAGCACTGACTGCCGCCGAGGACGCTGAGATGCCGGTAGACCGCCTGCGCGCTCAGGGCGACCTTGTCGCCGCGGGAGAGCGACAGCGCGGTAACGGCTTTGCCGTCCCGCAAAAGCGTAATGCTGTCGGGGTCGGTGATCACGCGGATCTCCCGGGTGGCGTATTTGCTGCCGCTGCGCGCACCCACGGTGACCGTTCCGGACGCGGGCGCGGTGAGGATATTACCCTCTACGCTGCCGCGGTCGGAAGAAAAGGTGAGCGAAGCGCGCATGGGGATGTAATTCGTATCCACGGCGGCGCCGTACAGCTCGACCTCGGCGCCGGGGAGGCAGCAGTCAGCCTGCGCGGAAAGATAGATGTGATGCAGCGTTCCGGTGGACTCGCCGGAGGCGACCAGGAACACATGGTTGGTCACGGCGCGCAGCGAGCCGTCGGAGGGCTTGTTGGCAAGCGTCGCCTCCGTGTCGGTGGGCATCGTGGCAAAAAGCGTTGTGGAGCCGCCGCCGTCAAGGCTCATCGCCGTGACGCAGCCAAGCTCGACCAGGCGCTCGGCGACCTGCGAAAGACTTGCGCCGATGCTGTAGCCCGCCTGACGGCCGTCGATCGTGTAGAGGATCAAAGAGCCGTCGGCGGTCAGACCGATCGCCGTGCGCGGCGCGCTGCCGGAGGGCAGACCGGAGCAGACCTGAGCGTTGTCCACAAGCTGATACAGCGCGCCGACCATATTCGTCACACCGTTCCACTTCTCATCGTTCGCACTGACGCGGACGGTGATGCGCTCGCCGCGGTTCAGCGCGAGCAGCGTGTCGGTGTAGCCTGCGCCGGAACTCAGATTTGCGGAGAGGACGTACTGGTCGTCGTCGATGACGGTGTCTTTGGCATTGGGCAGCACCTCGTCGACCACAAGCTCCAGCTCGCCGCCGATGCTCAGCGCACCGTCGGCGACGGAGCAGACGACCTCCACGCCGGCTTCGTTCGTGCCGGTGGAGCGGCGGGCGTTGAAGGCAGAGTCATACAGGAAGATGCCGTAGCCGCTCTGGCGCACATAGTTGAGCGCAAAGATGGAAAACTGCAGACCGCTTTCGGTTTCAGCGGTCATGCTCAGCTCGGGTTTTCCCATGACCGTCGTGCCGTCGTCGTAAAAGCCGATGGCATAGCCGCTGCCGCTGGCATTGCGCAGCACGCCGTCCGTCATCACGCTGCCGAGCGGAACGCCGGTGGCGGTGTCGTAATAGTCGCCGTTGATGCCCGCCACCACGCGGTATCCCTCCTGCTCAAGCGCCCTGGCGGCGGCGGAGACGGTGGTGAGCTGCGTGGTGTAATCGCCGCCGGTGACAATGGGCGTGACGCTGCGGTTCGGCGAATAGACGATATAGTTCTCCTGCCGCAGATCGGAGTTCGTGTTGCTCCAGAATGTGCCGGCGGCAAGCTGCGTGCCTTCGTTGACCGTGACGGACGACAGACGCAGATCGTCGCCGAGCGCCACGGAGGCGTGCGCCGTCAGCGGCGCGGCGGCAAGAACGATGGCAAGGGAAAACGAGATGATTTTGCGCACGGTAGCTTTCACAGTGGCCCTCCTTTGGAAATGCATGGGTGATTGGTATACATAACACAGTATAGCATACGGCGTCTCGTAAGTAAAGACGAATCGGGACGGAAAAAGTTTCCATTTTTCCCCTTTTAGACCGCGTCGAGAACGCAGGCGATGATGCGGTTGGAGAGGAGAAAGCCCTGCGGCGTGAGATGCCAGCGCTCGCCGTTTTGCCCGGCAAGACCGTGCGCCTTGCATTCGCGCAGCACCGCTTCCGCGCCGGCAAAGGGCAGACCTGCCTCCCGTGCGCAGATGCCGCGCACCGTGCGCAGTCCCAGCATCAGATACTCCTCCTGCCGCTCGCGCGGCGAAACGGCGGCGTCCTCGCTGTAAACGATGCTGCCCTGCAGATAGGCGTTTAGGTCGCGCGCGACGGCAAAGCGCCGTCCGCCGAAGTCCGAATGTGCGCCGGGACCGAAGCCGAGGTATTCTCCCAGCGTCCAGTATTTCAGATTGTGGCGCGACTCGTAACCGGGCTTGGAAAAGTTGGAGATCTCGTATTGCCCGTAGCCGTTTTCGCGCAGAAAGCGCACCGTTTCCAAATAGAAGTCCGCCTGCGCGTCGTCGTCGGGAAGCTGCGCCTGCGCGCGGCGGCTGTAAAGCGGGGTGCCTTTCTCGACCTTGAGACCGTAGCAGGAAAGATGCTCCGGCTGCAGCGCGACCGCTGCAGCGAGATTCGCCTGCCAGCGCGCCATCGTCTGACGGGGCAATCCGTATATGAGGTCGAGGCTCACGTTGTCAAAGCCTGCGCTTCGCGCCGCCGCCGCGGCACGCGCGGTCTCCGCGGCGGTGTGAATGCGTCCGAGCGCGCGCAGCTCGCCGTCGTCAAACGATTGTGCGCCGAGCGAAATGCGGTTGAAGCCCGCACTGCGCAGCAGCCGCAGCGCGTCGGCGTCTTGCGCGCTGTCGGGATTCGCCTCGAAGGTGATCTCCGCATCGCGGGAGAGCGCATAGTGCGCCCCAACCGCTTCAAGCAGCTCCGCGAGCCGCCGTGCACCAAGCAGGCTCGGCGTGCCGCCGCCGAGGTAGACGGTATCGACCGTGTACGCCGCAGCGCGCGCTGCGCCCTGCGAAAGCTCCCGCTTCAGCGCGGCGCAGTAGGCGTCCATCTTCTCCTCGCTGCGCGCAAGGGAGTAGAAGTCGCAGTAAATGCACTTGCTTTTACAAAACGGGATATGAAGATAAAGTCCGAGCGGACGGGCGTCTGACATGGCGCATCACCTCACGGAGCATTTTACCGTTTTTCATCGTTTGAGGCAAGAAAAACATAAAAACAGCAGTTTTGGCAACACTATGCCAAAAGGAGTGATCAACATGAACATGACACCGCAGGAATATCAGCAGTATGTCAAGCAGCGCTCTCCGAAATCGCCGATCGTCAAGGATACCGTGATCGCATTCATCGTCGGCGGCGCGATCTGCGTGATCGGTCAGCTCATCATGAACGGCTTTTTGTCGACCGGCATGGAAAAAACGGACGCGAGCAGCGCAACGTCGATCTGTCTTGTGTTTCTCTCAGCGCTCTTTACGGGACTGAACCTTTACAACTCGCTTGCCCGTTTTGCCGGCGCCGGTACGCTCGTGCCGATCACCGGCTTTGCCAACTCCGTCGTCTCTCCCGCGATCGACTTCAAGAGCGAGGGCTTCGTCACGGGCATGGCGGCGAAAATGTTCACGGTGGCAGGACCCGTCATCGTGTTCGGCACGCTTGCCAGCGCGGTCTACGGCGTGATTTTGATGCTGCTGTAAAAAAAGACCGCAGGGCAAA
>JAEDKW010000046.1 GCA_016295615.1 Oscillospiraceae bacterium
TCAGGTTTTTCTTTTTGCGCATACGCATGAGGAGAACCTCGCTTTTTTATGATTGATCGATACCCTCAGTGGACAAAGGGCAACACGCCTGCCGGCGGCAAAAGTCAACGTTGGCGGCGTCATCGTCCTCGGTGGGCGCCGGCCCGAAAACGAGAATAACGCCGCCGGACGCCTAAGATGCCCTGAAAAACCGTGTTGTACTTTGTCCGCTGAGGGTATCATAGCGAAAAGCAGAGCAAAATGCAAGACGGGAAACAGAAAATGCGGTTTTGGTCGTTTTTGTGCAATGCTTGCAGCAGATTGTTAAAAATGAAACATTTCCTGCAAAAAACAGAAAGAAAGCAGAAAAAGTTTTGTAAAAAGTGATATTTCTCTTGCAAACATGGAAAAGATTGCATATAATAATAGCCGTCAAATCATACTTCAAGGAGGAGGATCTGCATGTCCTTTGTGAAATACGAACCCATGGGCGACATCGCGTATCTGACGATCGACCGTCCTTCGGCGCTGAATGCGCTCAACGCACAGGTGCTTTCCGATCTGAGCGATGCGCTTGACGGGATCGACCTGAACACGGTTCGCTGCGTGATCGTGCGCGGCGCGGGGGAGAAGTCCTTCGTTGCCGGCGCGGACATTGCGCAGATGAAGGATCTCAATGCCGCAGAGGGCGAGAGCTTCGGCAAGAAAGGCAACGATGTGATGCTCAAGCTGGAGAAGCTCCCGATCCCGACCATTGCGGCTGTCGGCGGCTATGCGCTCGGCGGCGGCTGTGAGCTTGCCATGGCGTGCGATATCCGCATCTGTTCCGATACGGCTGTGTTCGGTCAGCCGGAGGTGGGTCTCGGCATCACGCCGGGCTTCGGCGGCACGCAGCGTCTTGCGCGTCTCGTCGGCGCAGGCATGGCCAAGCAGATGATCTATACCGCGCGCAACATCAAGGCGGAGGAAGCCTGCCGCATCGGTCTTGTGAACGCGGTCTATCCCCTTGAGGAGCTTTACGCCGCGGCGGAAAAGATGGCAAGGCAGATCGCCGCGAACGCACCCATTGCGGTGCGCGCATCCAAAAAGGCGATCAACGAGGGTCTGCAGGTCGATATCGACAGCGCCGTTGCGATCGAAGAAGGCTGCTTCGGCTCCTGCTTCGGCACGGCGGACCAGCGCGAAGGTATGACCGCCTTCCTTGAAAAGCGCAAGCACGAACCGTTCACGAATTGCTAAACGCAGTTTTTGATAAAAAAGACAATATTATATAGGAGGAACACATTATGAAAGTAGCAGTTTTTGGCGCCGGCACCATGGGCAGCGGCATCGCACAGGTTTTCGCAGCGAAAGGTCACACCGCCCTGATGTATGCTTCCAGCGTTGCATCCGCACAGCGCCACAAGGATAAGCTCGATGCGTCCCTGCAAAAGCGCGTGGAAAAAGGCAAAATGACGCAGGAAGCCAAGGACGCGCTCATGGCGAACGTTCTGGTCGAAGAAGTGGAAGCCGCCGCTGATGCCGATCTCGTCATCGAGTGCGTCAAGGAGGAGATGGCGACCAAGCGCGAGCTGCTCGGCCGTCTGGATGAGATGTGCAAGGAAAGCACGGTCTTTGCTACCAACACTTCCTCTCTGTCCGTCACCGAAATGGGTCTCGGTCTCAAGCACCCCGTCATCGGGATGCACTTCTTCAACCCCGTTCCCAGCATGAAGCTTGTTGAGGTCATTCGCGGCGCCAACACCACGCAGGAGACCTTCGATTTCATCTACAATCTCTCCAAGGAGATCGGTAAGGAGCCTGTTGAGGTTGCGGAGGCTCCCGGCTTTGTCGTCAACAAGATCCTTGTTCCGATGATCAATGAAGCGATCGGTCTTGTTGAGACCGGCGTCGCCTCCGTTGAGGATATCGACAAGGCGATGATGCTCGGCGCCAACCACCCGATGGGTCCCCTCGCCCTCGGCGACTTCATCGGTCTGGACGTGTGCCTTGCGATCATGAACGTTCTCTACGACGAGACCGGCGACAGCAAGTACCGTCCCGCGCTGCTGCTCAAGAAGATGGTTCGCGGCGGTCAGCTCGGTCGCAAGTCCGGCAAGGGCTTCTACGATTACAGCAAGTAAAAAAAATAGCAAAAGGCAGGTTTTTACCTGCCTTTTGTTTTGCGGCTGAGGGCGCCGGCTGGAAAATGACGGAATTCTGTCATGCGATGCAGGCAAAAGCAACAAAAGAGTCATACGAAATTTGTCAAAAAAGTTAAATTCCAAAATGGAATGCAACTTTGCCTTGCATAATTAAGACACGGCGCTTATAATAATTTCATGCGGAACTGTTTTGTGAAAAATTAGACAATCCAATTAATTATTAGTGAAGGAGCAAAAGACTATGGATTTTCATCTGACCAAAGAGCATCTGCTGGTCCGGAAAATGTACCGTGACTTTGCAGAGACCGAAGTCAAGCCCCTGGCTGAGGAAATCGATGAGGAAGAGCGCTTCCCCATGGAGACCGTCGAAAAGATGGCCAAGCTCGGCATGATGGGTATTTACTTCCCCAAGCAGTACGGCGGCGCCGGCGGTGACGTCCTTTCCTATGCCATGTGCGTTGAAGAGCTGGCAAAGGTCTGCGGTACCACGGCTGTTATCGTTTCTGCGCATACTTCTCTTTGCTGTGCCCCCATTTTCGAAAACGGTACCGAGGAGCAGAAGATGAAGTATCTGCCTGATCTGCTCTCCGGCAGGAAGATCGGCGCCTTCGGTCTGACCGAGCCCAACGCCGGTACCGACGCTTCCGGTCAGCAGACCACTGCCGTTCTTGAGGGTGATCACTATGTGCTCAACGGCTCCAAGTGCTTTATCACCAACGGCACGGTTGCTGAGACCTTCGTCGTCTTTGCCATGACCGACAAGAGCAAGGGCAACCATGGCATTTCCGCTTTCATTGTGGAAAAGAGCTTCCCCGGCTTCTCCGTCGGTAAGCACGAGAAGAAGATGGGTATCCGCGGCTCCTCCACCTGCGACCTCGTTTTTGAAGACTGCATCGTCCCGAAGGAAAATCTCCTCGGCAAGGAAGGCGACGGCTTCAAGATCGCGATGAAGACCCTCGACGGCGGTCGTATCGGTATCGCTTCCCAGGCGCTCGGTCTTGGCGAAGGCGCCATCCTCGAAGCGATCAAGTACACCAAGGAGCGCATTCAGTTCAAGCGCCGCCTGTCCCAGTTCCAGAACACTCAGTTCCAGCTCGCCGACATGCACTGCAAGATGCAGGCCGCTCAGTATCTGGTCTATGCCGCTGCGATGAAGAAGCAGAACCACGAGGATTACTCCATGGACGCTTCCATGGCCAAGCTCTTTGCTGCTGAGGCCGCCTCCGATGTGACCCGCCGCGCTGTCCAGCTCTTCGGTGGTTACGGCTACACCCGTGAATATCCCGTTGAGCGCATGATGCGCGATGCGAAGATCACCGAAATCTACGAAGGTACTTCCGAAGTCCAGCGTATGGTCATCGCCAAGTATCTCGGTGTGAACTAAGTAAGGAGGTAAAGAAAAAATGAAGATTCTCGTTTGCGTAAAGCAGGTCCCCGATACCTCCGGTAAGGTCGCCGTCAATCCCGACGGTACCCTGAACCGCGCTTCCATGCAGACCATCATCAACCCCGATGATATGAACGCCGTTGAGGCCGCTCTCAAGCTCAAGGATGAGCTGGGCTGCAAGGTCACGGTCGTCACCATGGGTCCTCCTCCCGCAGAAGGCATGCTGCGCGAGCTGATGGCTATGGGCGCAGATGACGGTTATCTGGTTTCCGGTCGTGAATTCGGCGGTTCCGATACATATGCCACGTCTCAGATCCTCGCCGCCGCGCTCGATACCATCGGTCTCGACGACGATGACATCGTCTTCTGCGGCCGTCAGGCAATCGACGGCGACACTGCGCAGGTCGGTCCCCAGATCGCTGAAAAGCTGCATCTGCCCCAGATCACCTACGCTGCCGACATCAAGAAGGAAGGCAACACCATCACGGTCAAGCGTATCCTTGAGGACGGCTACATGACCATCAAGACGCAGACCCCGTGCCTGATCACCTGCATCAAGGAGCTCAATACCCCGCGTTACATGTCCGTTTCCGGTGTTTTCGAAGCCTATGCCAAGCCCATGACCGTTCTGGATTACAACGCGCTGAAGGATCATCCCCTCATCGACCCCACCACCATCGGTCTCAAGGGCTCTCCCACCAACATCCTGACCTCCTTCACGCCGCCTCAGAAGGGCGCCGGTCAGATGCTGGAAGGCAACGACATGGCTACCTGCGAAAAGCTCGCCGGTATCCTGCTCGAGAAGCACATCATTTAAGGAAAGGAGAACACTACAATGGTTGAAAACTACAACAGCGCCGCGATCGCTGAATTTAAAAATGTTTGGGTTTTCTGCGAACAGCGTCAGGGCAAGATGATGCCCACCACATTTGAACTGATCTCCGAAGGCCGCAAGCTTGCTGACGAACTCGGCGTCAACCTCTGCGGTCTCCTCCTCGGCGACAACATCGAAGGCATCGCCAAGGATCTGGGCGGCTACGGTGCCGACGAAGTGATCGTCTGCGACCATCCCATGCTCAAGAACTATACCACCGACGCGTATGCCAAGGTCATCTGCGACGTCATCTCCGAAATGAAGCCCGAAGCGTTCCTCATCGGTGCGACCAACATCGGTCGTGACCTCGGTCCCCGCTGCGCTGCCCGTCTGCACACCGGCCTTTGCGCGGACTGCACCCATCTCGACGTTGATATGCCCATCTACAAGGACTTCCTGCGCGGCGCCTCCACGCTCCCCGAAGAGAAGATCGAGAAGATGAACACTGCCAAGGTCATGGGCGAGGATCACGATGTGTCCCGCGACCTCAAGATGACCCGTCCGGCATTCGGCGGCAACCTGATGGCCACCATCATCTGCCCGCGCTTCCGTCCCGCTATGGCTACCGTCCGTCCGGGCGTTATGAAGAAGGCCCCGTTTGACGCTGCCAAGGCTGACGCCGTTAAGATCACCAGATATGACGTCAAGCTCGAAGCTGCTGACATGCAGACTGAGGTCGTTGAGGTCGTCAAGGCTGCCAAGAAGCTCGTTGACCTCATTGGCGCTGACTTCATCGTTTCCGTCGGTCGTGGTATCTCCAAGGACGTCGAAGGCGGCATCAAGCTGGCGGAAGAACTCGCCGACGTTCTCGGCGGCGTTGTCGGCGGCTCCCGTGTTGCCATTGACTCCGGCTGGCTCACCGCCGACCATCAGGTCGGTCAGACCGGCAAGACCGTTCATCCGAAGGTCTATATCGCGCTCGGTATCTCCGGTTCCATCCAGCACAAGGCCGGTATGTCCGAGTCCGAGTGCATCATCGCGGTCAACAAGAACGAGACCGCCCCGATCTTCGAGATCGCCGACTACGGTATCTGCGGCGACCTGTTCAAGGTCACCCCGATGCTCACCGAAGCCTTCAAGGCTGCCAAGGCGAGCAAGTAAGCGCTCAACCGCATCAAAAAAGAGGCAAGCTGTGCTTGCCTCTTTTTTTCGCATATTTGACAGTATTTCCATAAAATTTGCACGGTTTTCTCATTTTTTCGGAACATACTAAGTATCGGGTATTGCAGGAAACAGAAGTGAGGAGAAATTCAAAAATGAAGAAAACCCTTGCCATTTTATCCGTATCGCTGCTTCTGGTGCTTTCACTCGCCGCCTGCGGTGAGACGACCGGCAATAAGGGCGGTACGGACAAGCAGAATACCGCGCAGAATCAGGATAATGGTCAGAACACCGACAATAACGGCACGAGCAACAATACCGGCACGACCGGCGACACCGGAAACAATGTGACCGGCAGCATCATTGGCGGTATTGCCGGCGCAGGCAGAAGTGCCGCTGACGGAATGACCAACGGCGGAACGTACGGCACAAACAACGGTACGGGCGTCACAGACAACAGTATGGCAAGCCCGAGCGGACGCAATACCACCAACGGGAAAGCGAATGCTTACGGCAACACCAACGCCACTGCCAATGCCCAGCTTCGCGGCAACAGCAGAAGCGTTACCGGTACGCAGGCGAGTGCCGGCACCACGCTCTCCGGTGACGAGCAGTACGCGCGCATGCTGGCAAATGCCCGCGTCCATGATACCGACGGATTCCTGCTTGACGGTGAGAATTCGCATTACGCCACCTGGTAAACGGTAAAAACCACCGCTCCCGCTTTCCGGCAGAAGGAAGCGGGAGCGGAACACTTTCCGAACAGGGCGGGGCGGAGGTTGACGAAACCGCCGGAAAACGGTATAATTCTATCAGGAAGGGAAGTGCCGCTATGAAAAAAGAACTCCACGCCAATTTATCCGTCCGTATTTTTACCGATCAAAAATGCTTCGGTCCGGGCGTTGCGCAATTGCTGCGCTATGTGGACGAGCTGCATTCCCTGCGCGCGGCCGCGCTTGCCATGTCCATGGCATACTCCAAGGCGTGGACGGTGATCCACAACGCCGAGGCGGGTCTCGGCTTTAAGCTGCTCAGCAGTGTGACCGGCGGCAAGAACGGCGGCGGCGCAATGCTGACCGATGAGGCGCGGCAGATGATCTCCGCCTATGAGGAATACTGCGCCAAGCTCCATGCATTCGGCGATAAGCTGTTTGAGGAAACCTTCGCTTTTTACAACGACATCCCCAAACAGGAGGTGCACAAAAAGGAAGGAAGCCATGAGTGAAAGGCTTTGTGCCTGCGGGAACGAGAAGGAAAGCCGCGGCAGCCGCCGGAATTTTGAGCACGCGCACCCCTTGACAAACCGCTGCAGCGGGTGTAAACTCCCATCATCAAAAACAGCTTTGACGGGGAAGAAACCGAGAGGCATTGCGCAGAGAGGAACGCATTTGGTGTGAGCGTTCTGCAAAACGCATCGGCTGTACCACCCCCGAGCCGCCCGCGAAACAAGCGGGACGGGACCTCCCGTTACAGAGGACACGAGCGACGGCGCAAACGCCGTAAGCAGGGTGGAACCGTGGAATACTTAGTATCCCACCCCTGAACCATTCAGGGGTGGGATTTTTATCTGCCCCGAGATCAGAAAAGGAGAAAAAACCATGTCCGAAGAAAACCTGTACACCTTTGAAAACGAACAGTATCGCCGTACCTACTGGCATACCTGCTCCCACGTCCTCGCACAGGCCGTCAAGCGCCTGTACCCCGATGTCAAGCTCGCCATCGGTCCGAGCATCGACAGCGGCTTCTACTATGACTTTGACGCGCCGTTCAACTTCACGCAGGAGCATCTGGACGCGCTCGAAGCCGAGATGCGCAAGATCTGCAAGGAAAAGCTCAAGCTCGAACGCTTTGAGCTGCCCCGTGAGGAAGCCATCCGGTTTATGGAGGAGAAGGAAGAACCCTATAAGGTGGAGCTGATCAACGATCTGCCCGAGGACGCCGTGATCAGCTTTTACAAGCAGGGCGAGTTCACCGACCTGTGCGCCGGTCCGCACCTCGATTCCACCGGGCGCATCAAGGGCAACGCCATCAAGCTCACGCAGTGCTGCGGCGCTTACTGGCGCGGCGACTCCAAGCGCAAGATGCTCCAGCGTATCTACGCCGTGGCGTTCCCGAAGAAGGAGGAGCTGGACGAGTACGTCAGGCAGCGCGAGGAAGCGCTCAAGCGCGACCACAACAAGCTTGGCCGCGAGCTGGAGTATTTTACCACCGTCGACAGCATCGGTCAGGGTCTGCCCATCCTGCTGCCCAAGGGCGCGCGCGTCATTCAGATTCTGCAGCGCTGGGTCGAAGATACCGAGCAGAAGCGCGGCTACCTGCTTACCAAGACGCCGCTGATGGCCAAGCGCGACCTTTACCGTATTTCCGGTCACTGGGATCACTATCTGGACGGCATGTTCATTCTCGGCGATCCGAATGATGAGGAAAAGGAATGCTTCGCCCTGCGTCCCATGACCTGCCCGTTCCAGTATCAGGTCTATCTCAACCGCCAGCGCTCCTACCGCGACCTGCCCATGCGTCTGGGCGAGACCTCCACGCTCTTCCGCAACGAGGATTCCGGCGAGATGCACGGTCTGATCCGCGTCCGCCAGTTCACCATTTCCGAGGGTCATCTGGTGCTGCGTCCCGATCAGCTGGAAGAAGAATTCAAGGGCTGTCTCGACCTTGCCAAGTACTGCCTCGACACCGTCGGCATGCTCGACAAGTGCACCTTCCGCTTCTCCCAGTGGGATCCCGCCAACCCCAACAACAAGTATGAGGGCACCAGGGAGCAGTGGGAAGAGGCGCAGCGCGTCATGGGTCAGATCCTCGATGACCTCGGTGTCAAGTACGAGATCGGTATCGACGAAGCCGCTTTCTACGGTCCCAAGCTCGACATCCAGTATAAGAATGTCTACGGCAAGGAGGATACCCTCGTTACCATTCAGATCGACATGCTGCTCGCCCAGCGCTTTGGCATGTACTATATCGATGAGAACGGCGAAAAGGCGCTGCCTTATATCATCCACCGTACGTCTTTGGGCTGCTATGAGCGCACGCTCGCGTACCTGATCGAAGAGTATGCCGGCGCGCTGCCGACCTGGATGGCGCCCGAACAGGTCCGCTTCCTGCCCGTTACCGACCGCGCCGCCGACTACTGCGCCGAGCAGGCGAAGAAGCTCGAAGCGCTCGGCTACCGCGTTGAGGTCGATTACCGCAACGAGAAGATCGGCAAGAAGATCCGCGAGGCGCAGATCGACAAGGTGCCGTACATGGTCGTTGTCGGCGACCGCGACATCGAAAACAGCACGGTGTCTCCGCGCCACCGCGCAGACGGCGATCTCGGCGCCATGAGCATGGACGAATTCATCGCGATCCTCAAGGAAGTCGTCGACTCCAAGGCGAAGAAGTAAAAGAAGCGGCATAAGC
>JAEDKW010000047.1 GCA_016295615.1 Oscillospiraceae bacterium
TTCATTGTGGGGAACAGGATGACGTCGCGAATGGAATCGGTGCCGCAAAGCATCATCGCGCAGCGGTCGATGCCAAAGCCGAGGCCGCCGGTGGGCGGCATGCCGTACTCGAGTGCGAGAACGAAATCGTCGTCCATCATATCCGCCTCATCGTCGCCGTTGGCACGCTTTTCCGCCTGCTTCTTGAAGCGCTCATACTGGTCGATCGGGTCATTGAGCTCGGAGAAGGCGTTGCCCATCTCGCAGCCGCAGATGAACATCTCATAGCGTTCGGTCAGGTGCGGATCGGAGGGGCTGCGCTTGGCAAGCGGGCTCACCTCGACCGGATACATCGTGATAAAGGTCGGCTGAATGAGCTTTTCCTCGACCTTCTGATCAAAGGTCTCATACAGGGCGTTGCCCCAGGTCTTGTCCACGCCGTCCATATCAACGCCGACGCCTTTGGCAAGCGCGACGCCCTTTTCATCGTCCCCCTCGACCGCCATAAAGTCTGCGCCTGTGACCTCCTTGACCGCGTCCGCCATCGTGAGACGGCGCCAGGAGGGCGTGAGGTCGATCTCCTGACCGAGCCAGTTGACCCGATAGGTGCCCAGGATCTCCTTGGCGGCGCCGGCAAGGATGCCTTCCAGAATATCCATCATGCCGTCAAGGTTGGTGAAGGCCTGATACAGCTCGCAGGTAGTGAACTCGGGATTGTGCTTGGTGTCCATGCCCTCGTTGCGGAAAATGCGTCCGACTTCATAGACGCGCTCCAGACCGCCGACGATCAGACGCTTGAGATGCAGCTCGGTGGCGATACGCATATACATATCGATATCGAGCGTGTTGTGATGGGTGATAAACGGACGCGCGTTGGCGCCGCCGGCAATGGGGCTGAGGACGGGAGTTTCCACTTCCATGAAGCCCATATTGTCCAGATACCGGCGGAGGTAAGCCACGAACTTACTGCGGATCTCAAAGTTGCGCCTGCTCTCGGGATTCACGATGAGGTCCACATAGCGCTGACGGTAGCGGGCTTCCTTATCGGTCAGACCGTGGAATTTTTCCGGCAGCGGCTGGAGAGACTTGCTCAGAAGCCTGATCTCCCTCACACGCACGCTCATCTCGCCGCGCTGGGTACGGAACACCTCGCCGTTGACGCCGACGATGTCGCCGATGTCGTACTTTCTGAATTCATCGTAAACGGTCTCGTCCATCTCGTCACGGCGGGCGTAAAGCTGGATACGTCCGGACTTGTCCTGCAGGTCGCAGAAGCTGACCTTGCCCATGCCGCGCTTGGACATCAGACGACCGCCGACGGACACGCTCTTGCCTTCGAGCTCGTCAAAGTGGTCCTTGATGTCCTGCGCATGATGCGTGACATCAAAGCGGGTCTCAAAAAACGGATCCTTGCCCGCGTCCTGCAAGGCCTTCAGCTTTTCGCGGCGCACCCTGAGGATCTCGGAAAGCTCCTGCTCCGGTGCGGCACTGTTTTGGTTCTTCTGTTCAGCCATCGTTCTTTTGCTCCTATCCTTCTCCACAATTAACGTTCGATCTTTTCAATGCGGTAGCAGATCGTGCCGGCCGGCGCCTCAACACTGATCTCGTCGCCCTCCTGTTTGCCCATCAGAGCCTTGCCAAAGGGGGATTCTTCCGAGATGGCGCGGTTCATCGGGTCTGCCTCCTGAGAGCCGACGACCTTGTATTCCGGCAGCGTCTGACCGCTGGCGAGGTTCACGACCACCACGCGGCAGCCGATGGACACGGCATTGGAGGCACTCTCGCTCTCGTCAACGATCACGGTGTGGAGCAGGATCTCCTCCAGCTCGGCGATGCGGGAGTAAAGCTTGCCCTGTTCGTTCTTCGCTTCATCGTATTCGCTGTTTTCGCTCAGATCGCCGAAGCCGCGGGCTTCCTTGATCAGCTCGGCAACTTCCTTTTCGCGCACGGTTTTGAGATAGGTCAGTTCATCCTGCAGCTCCTGCTGGCGTGCTGCACTCATTTTGTACTCTTTTTTCATGGCCTTTCGTCCTTTCTCGATCGCTCCAATCCGCAAAGAAGGAGTGGCGCGTATACCTATTCTATTATAGCGTGAATCATTATAAGGTGTCGTTGTCAAGTTGTCAAGGAAAGTTTGGGGACAGAGGAAAAATCACCCGTTCCACGCGGATATCCTCCGCTTTGAGCGCATCGGCGGAAACGAGCGCGGCAAGAAGCGCGGTATCGGTGCAGTCCTTTCCCTCGATTCGCGCGCAGAGGGAGACGGTGAGCCGTTTGTCCGCGAGCGGCAAAAGCATACAGCCCGCCGCCCGCGCGTCGTCAAACGATACGGCGAGGTCGGCGAGAAGCATCTCTCCCTCCTGCAGCAGCTGCACCGCGATCCCGTATTCCCATCGCAGCTCGCGTGCAAGCTTTTCCCCGTTCGGCACGCGCAGCGTCAGATAGCGCACGCTGCCGGAAAGCTCGTGTGCGGCACGCTGCAGCGCCGCCGATGCGCTGCAGGCAAGCAGTGCAACGCCGGCGCTGCGCGGCGAAACGCCGTTTTCCCGCAGGACAAAGTGTACGATCTTTGCCGCGCAGGCGCGATACAGCGCCGCCGTGTCCGGCGTGCCGACGCCGCGGCGCAGAAAAAGGTCCGCGTAGGGATAGTCCGGCGGCAGCGCCGCAAGGCGGACGCGCTTTCGCGCAAGGAGACGGGCCGCCCTCCTTGCGCCGAGCGCGCCGCGCGGGCCTTTTCCGCGCGGCACACGCAGAATCAGTACCGCCGCGCCGCCGAGTGCGGTGTGCTCCTTTGCTTTTTTTCCCTCTTCCTCATAGCAGATCCAGCCGAGCATCTGTTTCCTCCGCAAAAAAAGAACTCCCTCTATGTTATCGAGGGAGTTCCTGCGTTATGCCGGCCGGTTACCAGCCCTTGATGTAATCCGTCAGATACGCGAGCGGATTGACGATTTTTCCGCCCTCAGAGATCTCAAAGTGGAGATGCGGACCGCTCGATACACCGGTGGAGCCGGTAATGCCGACGACCTGCCCCTGCGCAACATACTGTCCCACTTCAACGGAACGCTTGGAAAGGTGCTGATAGGTCGTGGTGTTGCCGCTGCCATGGCTGATGACCACATAGTTGCCGCGGTATTTATTGTACGCCGAGATAATGACCGTGCCCGCCTTGGCGGCGACGACCTGCGTGGAATAGTACACACGGCCGATGTCGATGCCGGCATGGTTGGTGGAGGCGCCCGGGATACCCGTATAGCGGGCGCCGAGCGGCGAGGTGACATAGTGGCTGGAGCACGGCCAGATATAGCCGCCGTAGGTCTCCGTCGTATCGCCGTTCTGGATGGCAAGCTCACGGGAAAGCCGGATGATCTCCTCCTGCTGCTTCTCCATCTCCGCTTCCATGGCGGCAACGAGCTTCTGATACTCCGTCTCGTTCGCCTTCAGTTCATTGACCAGCGCCTCGGCCGCCGTCTGCTGCTGCTTGAGCTCGGTGTTTTTTGTGACGAGCGCCGCCTTGGCGCTTTCCTGCTCGGCAAGCGCCGTCTCCAGGGACGCTTTTTCCGCCTCGATCTGCGCGCGCAGCTCCCGCAGCTCATCGATCACGCGCTGGTCGCTTTCCATGATCTCGCTGATGAAGTCCATCGCGCTGAGCAGTTCGGAAAAGCTCGCCGAGTGGAACAGCACCGACCAGTAGGAGACCGTTCCGCGCTCCTCCATTGCGCGCACGCGCGTGCAGAACAGCTCGTACTGCTCCGCTTCCTGCGCTTCGTTTTCCCGGATCTCCTGCTCCGTCTGCGCGATCAGCGCTTCATACTCGCGGATCTGCTTTTCCGCCACGCTGATCTGAGACTGCAAAACGGCGATCTGCTTGTCGATATTCGTCTTTTGCGCAAGCGCGGAGGATTTCTCCGCCCGCAGGGATTTGAGCTCGCGCTCCAGCTCCGCCTTCTGCTCGGCAAGGGCGTCGTTCTCGCTCTTGAGCGCGTCGATCTCCTCCTGCGTAACGGCAGAAGCGTCCTGCACCACGGTAAGCGGCGTAAGATCTGCCGTCAGCAGGGCAAAAACGAACAGCAGCGCGGCGAGTGAGCGCAGAATTCTCTTTTTTTTCATGGGCTGCCGCCTCCTTACTCTGTTATACGCGCAGGAACTTGCGGATCGCCGTCAGGCTGCCGCCGATCCCGATCAGGATCCCCGCCGCGCCGAAAATGACCATCACCGGCTGCCAGATCGTCTCAAACGGAACGATCTTCAAAAGCTGCATCGTATCCGACATCGTAAGGCTCTTGGCGACGGAAGCATACAGCAGCCACTGAAGCAAAAACGCGACGACCGCGCTGATGAGCCCCAGGAAAAACCCCTCGTAAACGAACGGCCAGCGGATAAATCCGTCCGTCGCGCCGACCATCTTCATAATGGCGATCTCGTCGCGGCGGTCAAAGGTCGTGAGCTTAATGGTGTTGGAGATGATAAAAACCGAAACCACGAGCAAAATCGCGATCAGCGCAATGCAGACGATGCCTGCGACATTGCGCAGCGTGATGAAGCCGCCGGCAATATCCTCGTCCACGCGGACCTTGGCAACGCCCTCAACACCGCGGATCGCCTCCGCCGTCTGGTTGACCGCATTGAGATCGCTGACAAAAACGGCATAGCGGTCGCGGAAAATCTCCGCGTCAAGGTCCTGCAGCATATAGTCGTTTTCATACTTCTTCTCAAAGTTTTCGGTGGCCTGCTCCTTGGTGATAAACTCCACATCTTTGACGTTTGCGATTTTGGAAAGCGCCCTGCCGACCTGCTGCGTCCGGGCGTCGTCACAGGTCTCATCGACAAAGGCGAGGATCTCATACTCGCTCTCCAGCGTTTCGAGCTGCACCTCCGCGTTGTAGGCCACCAGTGAAAAGGTCCCCATGACGACAAGGCAGGCAACGGTGATGCCGATGGCAGCAAACGACATGAACCCGTGTGAGAACATGTTGCCCACGCCTTCGCTGAAAAAGTATGTAAAATTGTGCTTCATACTCCTTACCTCACATTGTAGCCGATGCCGTCGCCCGTGATACGTCCCTGCTCCAGCGCGATCACGCGCTTTTGAAATTGATTGACCAGATCCTTCTCATGCGTTACAACAACGAGCGTCGTACCCAGACGGTTGATGCGCTCGAGCAGGGTCATGATCTCAAAGGAACGGGCGGGATCCAGGTTGCCGGTCGGCTCGTCCGCGATGATGGTGCTGGGGTTGTTGATCAGCGCGCGCGCAATGGCGACACGCTGCTGCTCGCCGCCGGAAAGCTCGGCAGGGTAACAGTCCATTTTCCCGTCAAGCCCGACCAGCTCCAGCACATAAGGGATCCTTTTTTTGATCTCACGCGCCTTCGCGCCGACCGCGCGCATGGCAAAGCTCAGATTCTCGTAAACCGTCTTCTTTTCAATCAGACGAAAGTCCTGAAAAATAACGCCGATCGAACGGCGCAGCAGGGGGATCTGCCGCTCGGCAATGTTGGTCATGCTGAAGCCGTTGATCATGATCCTGCCCTTCGTCGGCATCACTTCTCCGGTGAGAAGCTTGATGATCGTTGACTTGCCCGAGCCGGACGGACCGACCAGAAACACAAATTCGCCGTCTTCTATGGTGAGCGAAATGCCGCGCAGTGCAAGCGTTCCGTTGTCGTATTCTTTTTGCACATCGGTCAGGCGTATCATTCCGTATCCTCCCGCTTTCGGCGATTACCCGCAGTTTTCGACATTTTTCCACAATATCTTGTTTTATTATAGCGCAGTTCGCACCAAATGGCAACACAAAATTATGTAAACTTTTGGGTTTCCGCTCACTTTTTTTGCGCCGCCGCGGTGCATATCGCCGTAAAAGAAGCAAAAAAGGGAAGCGCTCTTGCGCTTCCCTTTAAAATAAGCTTCGTTTATGCTTCAATGCCGCGGGAGGAGAGGTACTTCTTGACCATCAGCGCCACCTTGAAGGTGATCGCATCGTCGAACTGACGCAGGTCGAGTCCGGTGAGCTTTTTGATCTTTTCCAAACGGTAGACCAGCGTGTTGCGGTGGACGAACAGCTTGCGCGCCGTCTCGGAAAGAACGAGGTTGTTTTCAAAGAACTTGTTGATGGTGAACAGCGTTTCCCTGTCCAGCGCGTCAATGGGATTCTTTTTGAATACTTCCTGCAGGAACATCTCGCAAAGGGTGGTCGGCAGCTGATAGATCAGGCGGCCGATACCGAGATTTTCATAGTTGATGACGACCTTCTCCGTATCGAAGACCTTGCCGACTTCGATCGCCATCTGCGCTTCCTTGTAGGATTTTGCCAGGTCGCGCAGATGTGCGGCAATGGTGCCGATACCGATAACGGCGACGCTCTCGCCATTGACACGCAGTCCCTCTTCCAGCTGCAAAGCGATCTTCTCAAGCTCCGGCGCGCCGGCGGTATCGCTGAGCTGATGGATCAGGACGATGTCCGTCTCTCCCATGGAAAGAACGAAGCTGGTCTGACGGTCGGGGAAGATACTCTGCACCGCCTCCACCGTTACGGACTCGACCTTGTCGTCCGTCTTGCGGATGACGAACACGCCGCGGCTGAGCTCCGCATCGACATGGAGCTCCTTGGCGCGGATATAAATATCGCTGATGAGAATGTTGTCGGAAATAATGCTTTTGACGAAGGACGTCTTGTCATACTTCTCTTCGTAATAGCTCTTGGTCGTATTGAGGGCAACGGAAGCCATTGCGCAGGCAACGCGGCTCATCTCGTCCTCGCCGAAGGCGAACGCCGCGAAATCAAACTGACCGCTCCAGCCGGACAGAGCCTTGAAGGTCTTGCCCTCGAGCGCGATACACTCGCCCTCTGCTCCGTTGATCGGGCGAACCAAATGCGGCCACTTGCAGCCGATCTCCGGCAGATCCGTACAGGCGATCACCGTACCCTCGGAGTCGATCACCCCGATGACTGTGTCGGTTGTTTCTTTAAACTGCAAAACGATATTCTGAAAAATTCTACCAGACATGCAGGTGTCCTCCCAAAGTTTCTCTTGATTCGTTTTGTGCATTTTGTCAATCGAGCTAATTCATTATACTTGGCATTTCAGAGATTTGCAAGAGATTTTTTCTTTTTTCACCAAATTTTTTGTCTTTTTTTGTTGATTCCGTAAATGAGTTTTGTTTTCCCTCACCAAAAAGCGCAATTCTTATTGGATATTTTGTCCATGGATGATTTGCGCAATCTCTTCCCCGGAAAGCAGGCGAAATTCACCTTTTGCGAGGGTTTTATCCAGAATGAGCGGTCCCATTTGCAGCCGTTTGAGGTACAGCACGGGCTTTCCGCAAAAGGCAAGCATCCGCTTGATTTGGTGGAATTTCCCTTCGTGCAGCGTCACAAGCGCCTCGCTTTCTTCGCCTGCACGGAGGATCTCAAGTCCCGCCTCCCGACAGACAAGCCCGTCGTCAAGCGTCATGCCGGCGGCAAAAGCGTCGCAGTCCTCCTGCGTCAGCGTGCCGGAGACCCGGGCATAGTAGACCTTGTCCACATGCTTTTTCGGCGAGAGCAGATCGTGGGCAAGCTCACCGTCGTTGGTCAGCAGGAGCAGCCCCTCCGTGTCCTTATCGAGCCGCCCGACCGGAAAGAGTCCCATTTTCCGGTACTCCGCGGGCAAAAGGTCCAGCACCGTTTCACCGCGCCCGTCCTCGGTTGCCGACAGAACGCCTGCAGGCTTATGCAGCATGACGTAGGTATAACGCCGGTAGCCGAGCGTCTGACCGGCAACAAGGATCTCCGCCGTTTCCGGGTCGTATTTCTCCTCCGCACTGCGCGCTGTTTTTCCGTCAACAAGGATCTGTCCGTCTTTGACGAGCTGCTTCACCTCACGGCGCGAGTAGCGCCCCATGGAGGCGATGATCTTATCCAGTCTCTCCTTTGCCATGTGTGTGACCGTTCCTTTCCGCTGCGCTGCCGGACGCAAGACGGTTCCCGATCGCATCGACCGTCTGCGCCGCGCTTTTTACTCTGCTGCGTAAGCGGCGGAAAAAAACAGCGCCGCAACACAAGTGAAGACCTGCTTTCCGCCTGTCTTCCCTTTCGCTTCCTTTGGAAAGCTTATCATATTTTTGTCCGCATGGGAATAGCAATATGGGGAAAGGATGTGTGTCTCATGTTCATTGTGACCGCCAAATTCCCAAAACGCCGACTCTTCCTTGCCGCGCTTTGCCTGCTTGTGCTCATTGCCCTGCCGTTTTTTCTTTCGCATCAAGGGGAAGGCAAGGACAGCGGCGCTGTCCGCGTGAAAACGAACGATGAGCGCGTGGCATATCTGCGCTCGCTGGGCTGGGAGGTCACGCCCGAGCCGGTCGAAACGCTGTCGGTGTCGCTGCCCGATGAGCTGGTGGAGCCGTATCTGTCCTACAATGCCCTGCAGCTGGAGCAGGGCTTTGACCTGAGCGACTTCTGCGGCAGGACGCTCAGCCGCTATACCTATGTTGTGACCAATTATCCCGACCGCGAATCCGGCTGTCAGGCGGACATCTACCTCTGTGATGACGCCGTCGTTGCCGGCGACATTGTCTGCACCGGCGAGGGCGGCTTCATGACAGGGCTGGAATTTCCGGATAAGCAATCGTAAGCTGCCGCAGGGCGCGAAAACAGCAAAAAAAGAAAGACCGCTTATGCGGTCTTTCTTTTTTTGCTTTGATTACTGTTCGGTTTCGATAACAACACCGGAGCCGACGGTACGGCCGCCTTCACGAATCGCGAAGCGGAGACCCTTTTCGATAGCGATCGGGGTGATCAGCTCGACCTTCATGTCGACGTTATCGCCGGGCATGCACATCTCAGTGCCCTCGGGCAGAGTGA
>JAEDKW010000048.1 GCA_016295615.1 Oscillospiraceae bacterium
AATTTTATCCTTCTGCATCTTTTCCTTGCGTATTGATCCTGTTTTCGATACAATGAAACCAATATGGGAAAGGAGCTTCCGTGATGCCCTAACTGCTCCGCCACGGTCTTCAGCCTTCCCTTGTTTTTCGGCAGAGCAAAACAGACCGCTGCATGAGCGCTGTCTGAGCGCACGATAAGCGGATAAACGGAAAGGACCCGGCTTTGCTTTCAGCAAAGCCGGGTCCTTTCCATTCTGTTTTCGATTTTACAGTTTTCCGCCCTTAGTTGTCTTACGGACGCCGGCGCTGCTGCTCAGATACACAAGGCTTCCGTAGGAAACGTCAAACTCCAGCACATCGCCGACCTTGATCTGATCCTTGACGTCTTCCACGTCGACAATGGTATGGTCAGACGAAGCGCCGAGCACCTCGACGCCCTTCATGCGCGGAATGATATCTGCCGGGTCGCCGTAATCCACACGTCCGACTGCGAGCAGTGCGCGGCGGCGGATCCCGCGATCCTCATAGGTGCGCGTTTTGCCGAATGCGTCGACCCCCAGCTCGCCGATGGGGTGGCTGGGCTTGTCGCGGCACTCGATCACCTCCGCCCTGAGCGTAAACACGTCCCTGTGCATAAAGTCAGGATAGCAGTCGTAGGTCCCGCCAAGCAGCGCAAATTCGCCGATGCGCAGCAAATTGATGCGGTACGGCATGCTGCCGCCGAGCGTCATTTTCATCGAGGTGGAGGCGCCGCCGCTGACCCATTCGAGAGAGCGGCCGATCGCCTTTTCGATGTCCGCGGCGAGGCTGACGAGCGCCTGCATATTGCGCCTTGTAGGCTTGACCGAGCCGTAGCAGCTCAGGTTCACGCCCACACCGGCAAGGTGCAGGTTCTTCAGCTCGTTTTCGATCTCGAGCGCGGCTTCGACCGCTTCTTCGGCAAACCAGAAGCCTTCGCGCAGATCGCCGAGATCCATCATCAGAATGACATCGTGGATCTTGTTCTGTTTCCTTGCTTCTTCATTGGTCGCGCGAAGAACGGTGATGTCGCTCTGTAAGCTCACGTCGCTGAGCGCAACGACATCCTCAAGCTCAGAGAGCATCGGAATGCGAATGAGCATCAGCGGCTTTTTGCTGATGCCGGCTTCACGCATGGAGCGCAGCTGGTCGATTCGGGAGGTGGCAATGAATTTGACGCCGCTGCGCTCATACACGCGCACGATCTCCTCCTGCGCGGCAAAGCCCTTGACAACGCCTGCGACCTCGATATCAGAATCATGGCAGCGCTCAATGAGCGCTGCCAGATTCTCACTTAATTTGTCGAGATCACATTCCAAACATGGATACGGATTTCGATTCTTCTGCATGTTTTGATTCCTTAAAATGGGTTACTTCGCAGCCTTGGACTTCTTGTAGGGCTTGCCATCCAGATCCTTGAGGGTAACGCCGATGAATGCGCAGGCAGCGTTGATGATCGGCATCAGCCAGTTGAAGATGGCATAGGGACCGTAACCGCCGGCACCCCAGGCAGCGATATCCAGGGTATCCTTAATGAACACGCCGCAGGTGTTCCAGGGGATCAAAGCGGAGGTAACGGTACCGGCGCCTTCAAGCGCGGAGGAGCAGACGCCGGGGTGCAGACCCATCTTGCGATACTCGTCAGCATACATGCTGCCGGGAACGACAATGGAGATGTACTGCTCAGGCATGGTGGCGTTGGAGAACACGCAGGTCACTTCGGTCACGACAACGAGGGAAGCCGGTCCCTTGATGAAGACCTTGAGCTTGTTGACGATGACTTCGAGCTGGTGCGTATATTCCATGATACCGCCGAACATCATGGCGATGATGGTCATGGAGACAGAGAACATCATGCCGAGAATACCGCCGCTCTCCAGCAGACGGGTCATGGTGTAGCAGGTGTCTTCGGAAAGCGTGGACTCCATGAACGCAAGCGCTTCATCGGAGAAGTAGTAACCGTTGATACCGAAATCAAACAGGGAGCCAAGCGTGCAGTCGGGCTGGAAGATCATACCCAGAACAGCACCGGACAGGATGCCGAGGGTGATGCCGGGGATGGCGGGGACCTTCATGGCGACTGCAACGATAACGATGATCGGGGGCAGAAGCAGAAGCGGGTTGATGTTGAAAAGACCGCCCTCGGCAGCGTTAAGCGCATTGGAAAACTCGACAACACGGCTGACATCCGCTTCGCCGCCGTGATATGCGGAGAAACCGAACACGCCGAAGACGATGAGGGTGATCGCATAGGTGATCGCAGTGGGGATCAGCATGGCCTTGACGTGAGTGATGACGTCGGTACCGGCCATAGCGGGGGCGAGGTTCGTGGTGTCGGACAGCGGGGACATCTTGTCGCCGAAGTAAGCGCCGGAGATGATCGCACCGGCGGTCATGCCGGCAGGCATGCCCAGACCGAAGCCGATACCCATCAGCGCAACACCCATGGTGCCCATGGTACCCCAGGAGGTACCGGTGGCAAGAGAGGTGATGGATGTGATGAGAACAGTGGCGATAAAGAAGATAGAGGGCTTAAGGACCTTAAGACCATAGTAGATCATGGTGGGGACAACGCCGGCATCGATCCAAACGCCGATCAGAATACCGACGATCATCAGGATCATGATAGACTGCAGCGCCTTATAGATACCGTCCATCATGGACTTTTCGATCTCTTCCCACTTGTAGCCCAGATGCAGAGCCATAAGAGCGGCAACGATCACACCGCAGAACATCGGGACATGCGGATCGACGCCATAGATAATAATGCCAACTGCCAGCAGCGCGACCAAGCACGCCATGACCAGCAGCGCTTCCCATAATTTGGGCATTCTCTTTTCTTTGCTCATAATTTTACCAACCTTTCAAAGTTTGCTTTTGTGCCTTATTTCACTAAATCAAAGCTCATAAAGCGCAGTTAGAATGGTGCACACAGTTTTACGGTAATGCTTGGGGCGACGCGAAAAGAATTCATTTGGCGGGCACTCCCCCTTCTCCCCTTCTGACATCCACACACACGATCGTTCCTGTCAGCAATTTAATATGCATGGGGCGCCCTCATCCTCTCCCGCCGACCCCCATCGGCGGGAGAGCGCGGAGGGCTGTATGTCTTCCGGTATTGCGAGGAAAGGGAACACACGCACTGCCGGTCCCACAGGAAAAAGACCTTTCTGTTATTTTAACACGCGCGAATAAAAATGTCAATCTCCCGGGATTATTATTCGCTTTGTTCTGTCTTACCAGCCGAGCTTGGTCATGGCGTCGTCAACAGCCTTGATGACGATGTCGATCTCTTCCTTGCCGACGATCAGAGGCGGCACGAAGCGCAGCACGTTGCCGTTGGTGTTGTTGATAAGGACCTTGCTGTCCTTGAAGCACTGGTCAACAACGGGCTGACCGGAGGGCTTGTTGAGCTCGATACCGTCGATCAGACCGAGACCGCGGATCTCCTTGACGGCGTCGGGATGGTTCTTCTCGATGACAGCGTGCATCTGCTCACGGAAGTATTCGCCCATCTTGCGGGAGTTCTCGATCACGCCTTCGTTGATCATGACGTCGAGCGTGGTGGCGGCAAGCGCGCAGGCAAGCGGACCGCCGGCGAAGGTGGAGCCGTGGGTGCCCGGAGTCAGGGTGGAGGCAGCTTCGCCGCGGGCGCAGACAGCGCCGATGGGCACGCCGGAGCCGAGCGCCTTGGCCATGGAGCAGGTGTCGGGCTCAACGCCGTAGTTCTGGTGCGCGAACAGCTTGCCGGTACGACCGGAACCGACCTGGACCTCGTCGAACATGAGGAGGATGCCCTTCTCATCGCAGAGGTCACGCAGCCCCTGCAGGAACTCCTTGGAAGCGGGACGGACGCCGCCCTCGCCCTGGACGGGCTCGGTCAGGATGGCGCAGACGTATTCATCCATAATGGCCTTGACGGAGTCAAGGTTGTTAAACTCGGCATAGCGGAAGCCGGTGGGCAGCGGCTCGAAGTAGCGGTGGACGCCGTACTGACCGGTCGCGGTGCAGGTGGCGAGGGTACGGCCGTGGAAGGAGTTCTTCATCGTGATGACGACAAAACGCTCGGGATGACCGTGATCCTTGGCATACTTACGGGCGAGCTTGATCTGACCTTCGTTGGCCTCGGCGCCGGAGTTGGCAAACAGGACCTTGTCGAAGCAGCTGTTCTCAACGATCAGCTTCGCGGTCTGCACGGCGGGCTCATTGTAGAAATAGTTGGAGCAGTGCAGGATCGTGTGGGCGCGCTCTTCGAGGCACTTGACGATCGCGGGGTGGCAGTGACCCAGACCGTTGACAGCGATGCCGCCGATGAAGTCAAGGTACTTGTTGCCGTCCTTGTCAAAAACGTAGGCGCCTTCGCCGCGTTCAATGGAAAGAGGCATACGGACATGGTTGCCATAGAGGTATTTGTCACCGGCAGCGATGACTTCTGCGTTGGTCTTATACAGTTCAATCATGGTAAGAATCCTCCTATCAAAATTTTGTGATTACCATTTGATGCCGACACTTTCTTTTTCGGTGCCGACCGTGGTGCCGATGCCTTCATCGGTAAACGCTTCATAGAGAATGCTGTGGGGCTTGCGTCCGTCGATGATGTGGACGCTCGTCACACCCTCCTCGATCGCCTGCACGCAGCAGTCGACCTTGGGGATCATGCCGCCGGCGATGGTGCCCTTGTCCTTGAGACCCTGAACATCCTTGATGTTCAGATAGCTGATCACATCGCGGAGCTTAATATCGTTGCACAGACCTTCAATATCCGTCAGGAGCATCAGCTTCTCCGCGCCCAGCGCGCTGGCAAGCTTGCCCGCGGCGGTGTCGCCGTTGATGTTGAAGGTGTGTCCCTTGCCGTCGGTGCCGACGGGGGCGATGACGGGGATATAGCCCGCGTCGAGCATGGCGAGGATGGGCTTGGGATCGACATAGTCGATATCGCCGACATAGCCGTGCACCTCGTCGCGCTGGTGGCAGTGATAGATGTCGCCGCTGACGCCGGATAGACCGACCGCCTTGCCGCCGAGCTTGTTGATAAAGCCGACGAGCTCGGTGTTGACCTGACCGATGAGCACCATCTCGACCACGCGCATGATGTCCGCGGAGGTGTAGCGCAGACCGTCGATGAACTCCACGGGGATCTCCAGCTTGTCGAGCATCTTGTTGATGCCGGGACCGCCGCCGTGGCTGAGGACGGGCTTCATGCCGAGGAGCTTGAGCATAACGACATCATGCATGACGGCGTCCTTGAGCTCTTCGTTGATCATGGCGTTGCCGCCGTATTTGATGACAATGATCTTGCCCTGATACTTTTGCAGATAGGGCAGCGCTTCCATGAGATTTTCTACCTTGTTTGCTACGTCGCTCATGGGTGATCCTCCTTATCAGGTGCGGTAGTCGCCGTTGATCTTGACATATTCGTACGTCAGATCGCAGCCCCAGGCCTTGGCCTGACCCTCGCCCTGATAGAAGCGGACGATAACGGTGATGTCATGCTCGGTGAGGACCTTCTTGGCAAGGTCCTCGTCGAAATCGGTGCCAAAGCCGTCCTTCATGACCTGGACCTCGCCGGCAGCGCTCTTGATGATGCAGTCTGCACGGGTGGGGTCAACGTCAGCGCCGGAATAACCGGCAGCCGCCATGATGCGTCCCCAGTTGGCGTCACGACCGAAAACGGCAGCCTTGAAGAGCATGGAGCCGGCGACGGACTTGGCGACGAGGCGGGCGTCATGCTCGGTGGGCAGACCGTAGGCCTCGACCTCGATCAGGTGGCTTGCGCCTTCACCGTCGGAAGCAACGCGGCGGGCAAGGTCGGTGCAGATGGAGAGGACGAGGTCGGCGAGCGCCTTCTTGTCCTCTTCGGTCTTGACCTCAACGCCGGAGGCGCCGTTGGCAAGCAGGAAGATGGAGTCGTTGGTGGAGGTGTCGCCGTCAACGGTGAGCATGTTGAAGCTCTTGTTGACCGCGTCGGAGAGCATGACCTGGAGGTCGGCGGCGTCAGCCTTGGCGTCGGTGGTGACGTAAACGAGCATGGTGGCCATGTTCGGATGGATCATGCCGGCGCCCTTAGCCATCGCGCCGATCCTGACGGTACCGGCGGAGAGCTGCAGCTCATAGGCGCACTCCTTGCGGACGGTATCGGTGGTCATGATCGCATAGGCGGCTTCGCTGCCGTTTTCGGGGCTGAGGAGAGGAACGCAGCGGCGGACACCCTCGAGGACCTTCTCAACAGGGAGACGCTGACCGATGACGCCGGTGGAGCTGACGAACACCTCGTCCTCGCCGAGACCGAGAAGCTTTTCGGCTTCGCGCTCCACCGTCAGCGCATCTTCGATGCCCTGCTTGCCGGTGGCGGCGTTGGCGTTGCCGGAGTTGACGACGACAGCGCGGGCCTTGCCCTTCTTCAGGATCTCGCGGTCAAGGATAACGGGAGCCGCGCAGAACTTGTTCGTGGTGAAGCAGGCTGCGCAGGAGCAGGGAAGCTCGGAATACAGGATCGCAACATCGGGCTTTTTGTTCTCGCGCTTTTTGATGGCGGTATAAACTGCCGCTGCGCTGAAGCCTTTGGGCGTGGTGGCGCCGCCGGGGATCGCTTTGATGTTTGCCATGTGGATTTCTCCTCTCTGATTTATTATTATATAAAGGTTTTTCGATTACGGGAACATCGGGGGCATCATCAGACCGGTGGTCTCGGGCAGACCCATGATGAGGTTCATGTTCTGGATCGCCTGACCGGCAGCGCCCTTGCCGATGTTGTCGATGACGGAGGAGACGATCAGCCGGTGGGTGCGCCGGTCGAAGGTCGGGGTCATCTCAACGAAGTTGGAGCCGTATGCCCACTTGGTCTGAACGGGCTGGCTGGCGGGGAACACCTTGACGAACGGCTCGTCCTTGTAGAAGCTCTGATACAGCTCATAGACCTCTTCGTTGGTGAAGTCCTTGTCGCAGGTCGCGTAGATGGTGACTTCGATACCGCGGATGGAGGGGATCAGGTGCGGCTGGAAGTTGATGTGCTGCCAGGTTTCGGGCTTCATCAGATCCTTGCCGGTGATATAGGCAATGTTCTGCTCGATCTCGGGGGTGTGGCGATGGCTGCCGCCGAGAGCATAGGCACAGAAGTTGTTCTCCGCTTCGGTGAGGAGCTTGTTGGTCGCAGGACGGCGTCCGGCGCCGGTGTAACCGCTCTTGGCATCGATCACGATGGTGTTTTCCACAATGTGACCGGTCTTGAGCATGGGCTGCAGACCGAGCGTGGAGGCGGTGGGATAGCAGCCGGGGTTCGCAATGAGCTTCTTGCCCTTTGCAAGCTCACGGTTCATTTCGGGCATGCTGTAAACAGCCTCGTAGGTCATCTGGGGATTGGGGTGCTTATCGTTGTACCACTGCTCCCAGACCTTTACATCGCGGAAGCGGATATCGGCGCCGATATCGATGACGCGGGAGCCTTCGGCGAGAATGATCTCAGCCAGGTGGGCAACCTGACCGGAGGGGACCTGAACGAGAACAACATCGCTGTTCCTGGCGGTCTCGCGGACATTTTCGTCGGTGAGATCCATGATCTCCTGATCATAGAAACCGCGCAGCGCGGGGTGATGCTCGCAGATCTTCTGACCCACGCCAAAGGAGTCGAGCACGTTGACGAGCTGACCCTCGGGATGAGCGACCATCATGCGGAGCACCTCGCCGCAGACATAACCGACGGCACCAATAGCAGAATAACGAATCATGACTTTTTTCCTCCTCGTTTCATGAGCTTTCCTGCGGTGACGGCTTACCGCCGCAGGTATTTAGAACTGGAAATTCTGCACTGAAAATATTGAATTTTCACAATTTGTATTGTATAATCTGATCAGCTTTTTTGAAAGCGAATTTATTTTTTGTTAACTATTCCAAAATGGAATATAAAAGTGAAAGTCGGTGAAAAAAATGAGTCTTCGCAAATACATCGCTTACCTGCGCACGATCGAAACCGGCAGCATTACGCAGGCTGCCAATGATCTGGGCTACACCCAGTCCGCCGTCAGCAAAATGATTTCCGATCTGGAGGCTGACTGGCAATGCACGCTGCTCACGCGCAACCATTCCGGCATTGAGATCTCCTCTGACGGTATGGCGCTCCTCCCCACGATCCGGGAGATCATCAAGGATTATGAGGATCTTAATTTTGCCGTTTCCGAGCTGCACGGCGCACAGGCCGGCACACTGCGTATCGGCAGCTTTACGAGCCTGTCCACCAGCGTTCTGCCCGCTGTCCTCAAGTCCTTTCATGCCAAGTACCCCAACATCCAGATCCAGCTGCTCAACGGAGAATACAACGAGATCTCCGATTGGCTGCGCCGCGGCACGATCGACTGCGGCTTCCTTGTCTCGCCGGTGTCCAACGAGTTTGATTTGACGTTCCTTCTGCGCGACTCCTTTGTCGCGATCCTGCCGCTCGATCACCCGATGGCAAAGGAGTCCTGCTTCCCGCTTGCCCAGCTGCCCAACGAGTGTTTCATCAATCTCAAGGAGATCCAGGACTATGAGATCAACCGCTTTTTGGATCAGTCGCATATTGCGCCGCGCGTCACCTATGACGTCACCAGTGACTTTGCGCTTCTTTCCATGGTCGAAGCAGGGCTTGGCATCAGCATCGTGCATGACCTCATTCTTCACCCGAAGCGTTATAAGGTCGCGCGGCTGCCGCTGAACATCACACAGTCCCGCGACATCGGCATTGCCGTCAAGCGGAATTTTGTTCCTTCGACCATCACCCGCCTTTTCACGGA
>JAEDKW010000049.1 GCA_016295615.1 Oscillospiraceae bacterium
ATCATATCCTTCACCTTCATCAGGCGGATCGTGTTCGCGCGCTCGTTTTCCTCGAGCTTCATCGTGATATATTTGACCGTCTCCTGCATCTGCGGGATCTTGACGTACTCCAGCGCATTGACGCGCCGGCGCGTGCGCTCGATCTCGCCGGCAAGAAGCTGCGCGGTCTTTTCGACCTCGGCAAGGCGGAGGAGATCCGGCAGAATACCGGACAGCGCCGCCACGGCGTCGTCCAGCTCACCGGAGGTCTGCGCAAAGCCGTAGGGATAGATATCCGCGGCATCCTGCGTTTTGGTCCGGAACGAATAGCGCGGCACATTGACCGACATGATATTCTCAACGCTCATGTTCAGCTCCACGCTCTGCTTGGGCACAAGCAGAGCCTGCTCCAGCAGCTCCGGCGACATGACGGCAGAGGCGACCGTGAACGAACTGTGCGCACGCAGGAGAGACTGCTCCACCTTTTCACGCAGCGCGCGGTTTTCGCGCACAATGTCCATAAACTGCCTCATCAGCTCGTCACGCTTATCCTTGAGCAGCTTGTGCCCGCGCTGCGCAGTGCGCAGTCTCGCCTTGGTGCGCGTGAGCTCCATGCGGGTGGGGTTGACCGTGATGTTCGGCATCGCTCTTCCCCCTTACTTCTGCTGCGGCAGGTATTTGTCGATATACTCCGGCTTGATGCGCTTGAGCTCGCTGCGCGGCAGGATGCTCAGCAGCTCCCAGCCGAGGTCGAGCGTCTGCTCGATGGAGCGGTTCTCGTCCGGTCCCTGCGAAACATAGCGCTTTTCAAACTCATCGGCGAACTTTGCATAAAGAAGGTCGGTCTTTGAAAGCGCGGACTCACCGAGGATGGACATCAGCTCCTTATTCTCCTTGCCGGTGGCATAGGCGGCGAAAAGCTGGTTCATCGTGCCGGCGTGATCCTCGCGCGTCTTGCCTTCCCCGGTGCCCTTGTCCTTAAGACGCGACAGGCTCGGCAGCACGTCGATCGGCGGGTTGATGCCGCGGCGGTACAGCTCACGCGAGAGAATGATCTGTCCTTCGGTGATATAGCCCGTGAGGTCGGGAATCGGGTGGGTCTTGTCGTCCTCCGGCATGGTGAGGATCGGGATCATCGTGATGGAGCCGTCCTTCCCCACCTGCCGACCCGCGCGCTCGTACATGGTGGCAAGGTCAGTGTAAAGATAGCCCGGATAGCCGCGGCGACCGGGGACTTCCTTCTTCGCCGCGGAAATTTCGCGCAGCGCCTCGGCATAGTTGGTGATATCCGTCAGGATGACAAGCACGTGCATGCCGCAGTCAAAGGCAAGGTACTCCGCGGCGGTGAGCGCCATGCGCGGCGTTGCGATACGCTCGACGGCGGGATCGTTGGCAAGGTTTGTGAACAGCACCGTGCGGTCGATGGCCCCGGTACGTTTGAATTCGCTGACAAAAAACTCGGATTCTTCAAAGGTGATGCCGATGGCGGCAAAGACGACGGCAAAGTTGCTCTCGCCGTCGAGCACCTTTGCCTGGCGCGCGATCTGCGCGGCAAGCTTTGCGTGCGGAAGACCGGAGCCGGAAAAGATCGGCAGCTTCTGCCCGCGCACGAGGGTATTGAGCCCATCGATGGCGGAGACGCCCGTCTGGATGAACTCGTTGGGATAGTTGCGCGCGGCGGGATTCATCGCAAGCCCGTTGATATCGCGGTACTCGTCGGCAAGGATCTTAGGACCGCCGTCGATCGGCTGACCCATTCCGTTGAAGACGCGACCGAGCATATCGCGCGATACGGCAAGCTGCAGCGGATGACCGAGGAAGCGGATTTTGGACTCGGCAAGGTTGATGCCCGCGGACGCCTCAAAAAGCTGCACCACCGCGCGGTCACCGTTGACCTCAAGCACCTTGCAGCGGCGCACACTGCCGTCGGAGAGGCGGATCTCGGCAAGCTCGTCATAGGTGACGCCCTCCACACGGTCAACGACCATCAGCGGTCCCGATATCTCACGGATCGTTTTGTATTCACGGATCATGCGTCCTTCTCTCCCTTCTCGGCGATCGCGCCGATCTCTTCCTCCATCTCCACGAGGAGATTGGCGTAAGCGTCCTTATACTGCTCCTCCGCCACGCTCTTCATGCGCCCGATCTTCTCGCGTGCCGGAATGGCAAACAGCTCGCTGAGGCTTCCGCCGCGCGCCGCCGCCGAGCGGCAGTGCTCATCGTAGAACTTGATGATGCCCATCATGCGGCCCTGGCGGTCATATGCGGAGTAGGCATCGATGTCTGCAAACGAGTTCTGCTGCAAAAAGTCTTCACGGATCATACGGGCAAGCTCCAGTGTGATCTGGTCGCCGGCGGAAAGCGAATCCTTGCCGACGAGCTGCACGATCTCATTGAGGCTGCTCTCCTCCTGCAGCATCGCCAGCGCCCAGTCGCGGTTTCGCAAAAACTCCTGTCCGAGGTTTTCGTCATACCACGGGCGCATGGAGTCGAGATAAAGGGAATAGGAATTGAGCCAGTTGATCGCCGGGAAGTGACGGCGGTAGGCGAGCGAGGAATCCAGCGCCCAGAAGACCTTGACAATACGCATCGTCGCCTGCGAGACCGGCTCACTGAGGTCGCCGCCCGGAGGCGAGACCGCGCCGACTGCCGTGAGACTGCCGCGCCGTTCGTCCGAACCGAGGCACTCCACCACGCCCGCGCGCTCATAAAACTGCGCAAGTCGTGAGGCAAGGTAGGCAGGGTATCCCTCCTCGCCGGGCATCTCCTCAAGACGCCCCGACATTTCGCGCAGCGCCTCCGCCCAGCGGGAGGTGGAGTCGGCGATGACGGCGACGGCGTAGCCCATGTCGCGGAAATACTCCGCAATGGTGATGCCGGTATAGATCGATGCCTCGCGCGCCGCGACCGGCATATCGGAGGTGTTGGCGATGAGCACCGTGCGCTTCATCAGACTCTCACCCGTGCGCGGGTCGATCAACTCCGGAAACTCGCGCAGCACGTCCGTCATCTCGTTGCCGCGTTCGCCGCAGCCGATGTAGACCACAAGGTCGACGTCCGACCACTTGGCAAGCGCGTGCTGCATGACGGTCTTGCCGGAGCCGAACGGACCGGGGATCGCTGCCGTGCCCCCCTTGGCGATCGGGAAGAAGGTGTCAACGATGCGCTGACCGGACTGCAGCGGTACGGTGGGCGGATACTTCTTTTCATAGGGTCTGCCCACACGCACCGGCCACTTCTGCATAAGCGTCAGCTCTTTTTCCTCGTCTTTCTCCGTTTTGAGCACGGCGACAACGTCGGTGACGGTGAAGCTGCCCGCCTCGATGCGCACCAGCGTGCCGCTCATCTTCGGCGGCACCATGATCTTGTGGAGGATCGACGGTGTTTCCTGCACGGTGCCGAGGATGTCGCCGCCGACAAGCCTGTCACCGACGCTGGCAGTCGGGACGAAGTCCCACTTTTTTTCCCGGTCCAGCGCCGGAACCTCAACGCCGCGCGGCAGGCTGTTGCTGCCCGTTACGGCACGGATGACCTCCAGCGGACGCTGGATGCCGTCGTAAATATTTTCGATCAGACCGGGACCGAGCTCGACCGAAAGCGGCGCACCGGTCGTTGTGACCTCCGCCCCCGGACCGAGACCCGAGGTCTCTTCATATACCTGAATCGCGGCGGAATCTCCGCTCATGGTCAGGATCTCGCCGATGAGACGCTGCTCGCCCACGCGGACAACGTCAGCCATGTTGGCCTCCTGCATACCCGTGGCGACGACCAGCGGACCGGAGACTTTCACGATCTTTCCCATAGGCTCTACCTTCCTTTTCTTATCATTTTTATATCATATCCGCGCCGACGGCGCGTTCTGCGGTTGTTTTCACCTGCTCCATCCCAATGCCGAGCGAGCCTTCCTTCCCCGGAATGAGGATAACGGCGGGCGTCAGCGCCGCGCGGCAGCGCTCAATCTCCGGTGCAAGCACAGATGCCAGCTGCTCGGTCATGTAGATAATGCCCACATTTTCCTTTGAAAGACGGTGGAGCGCCGCGCGCCCTTCCTCGGCGGTATCTGCCGGGCAAACCTCCAGTCCCAGGGCACGAAAGCCCATCACGCTGCCGCTGTCGCCCATAACTACAATTCGATACATCTCTTTGCCTCCTAACCGTTACAGCGCGCGCAGACGCGGACGGATCTCGTCGGCAGAGAGTCCCGCAAGCTTGCCGTTCAACAGAATGCGGATATCGGTCAGCTCCGTCTCGCTTGCGGCGAGATAGGCAATGACGACCTCCTCGCCAAAAGCCATGCGCCGCGCCGCGCAAAGGCTCTCCGTCAGCGCATCGTCGCACGCGCGTTCAAACGCCGTAAGACTTGCGCCTTCCAGCGCTCTGGCTGCTTCCTCGCCCGCTTTTTCCAGTTTTCCGCCGCGGCAAAGCTCTGCAAAGCCGCTGCCCTGCGCCGCGGCAAGGGCGCGGATATCCAGGTGTCCGCCGCGCAGCAAAAGACCGGAAAGCGTGCTCTCGTCGCCGCCGGAACGGCGCACGCGCACCGCCGTACGCAAATTGTAAATATCGGTTTCCAGTGCCGTATAGCTCTTCAAAAAAGCGCTGTGAGAGCGCTGCGCAAGCTGCTGCTTTTCTGCAAAAAGCGCCGCATCCAAAATCGCATCGCTGCGCCGCGCATCGCCGCTTTCCGTCAGCACCTGCTTCGCGCGTTCGATCGCCCCGGCAAACGCATAAGGCAGCGCACGGAAATCGTCCCTGGCAAAGGCTTCGCACAGCTGAGCGATCCCAAACCGTCCGCCCGGAAGAAGCAATCGCTCGTTTTCTCCTCCGCTCTTGAGCAGCACCTTGGCGTTGTGGTAGTCGTAACGCAGGGAGAAGGCGTCCAAAAGCTCGCTTCCGCCCAGCACGCTGTGCAAAAAGGCATAGACCTCGCTGCGCCGCGCACGGATCAGCTTTTCGATCCCCTCCGCGTCCGCGCGTTCGACCTCGCCGCAGCCGCATTCCGATAGGATGTGCACGGCTTCGGCAAAGTTCTTCGCCTCAAGGATCCTCTCGCACTGCTCATGCCGGAGCATCCGGTTCTCCCGCTCACGAATGGCGGCGGAGATCATCAGATAGTCGGTATCCTTTCGTTTCGTCATACGCTCCTCCCCTCAGGATGGGAAGAGGCGCGATGCGGTCTCGCGCTCAAGTTCCTCGCGGCGGGAGCTCAGCAGTACGGCAAAATCGCAGTTGATCTCGCACTCGCCGTCCGAGAGCAGGAAGCCCGCCTGCATCGCGCCGTCCTTTTCGGAAAGCGTCAGGTGCGCGCCAAGCTCCGCATTGACCTCCCCGACAAGGCGTGCGCCAAGCTCGCTTTTGTCTTTATGGTTGAAAATGACCGTCTCCCGTCCGGTGGAAACCGCCGCGCGCAGCAGCTTTTTGAGAAATGCCGCGTATTGCTCCTGCGGAAGTGTGCAAAGCTTTTTCAGCGCCATGCCGAACGCTTCCTCCATGATCTCCTGCTTCGCCGCAAGCGACATCTTCTCCGTTTCCATCCGGGCTGCGCTGCGCAGTCTCTCCAGCCGTTCCTCGGCTGCGGCGGTCTGTTTTTTCTCTGCCTCCTGCCGCTCACGCTCCGCCCGATCCTCATATTCCCGATGGATCTCACGCAGCGTTTCCTCGGTCTGAGCGGAAAGTGCATCCAGTGCCGCTTTTGACTCCTCGCGAAGGCGCTGTTCAATTTTACTCAGTCCGTTCATCGCGGTACCGCCTTTCCCAAGCTCAGCCGATCTTCATCAGCATAATGATGGACGCAAGAAGGGACAAAATGGCATAGAACTCAACCACGATACACAGCACCATGCCCTTCACCCACTCGTCCGGACGGCGCGCCAGCAGATTGATCGAGCCCGCCGCCACGCGACCTTGCGCAATGGCGGAAACAAGTCCGCCGATGGCGATGGGCATACAGGCGGCGAAGTAGCGCAGCCCTTCTGCCAGCGTCAGATCAACATAGCTGCCGTCGAGAATCCCCATGCGCATCATCGCAATAAATCCGATAACGAGACCGTAAAGTCCCTGCGAGCCGGGGATGACCTGCAGAATCATGACCTTACCGAATTTGCCCGGATCCTCGCTCAAAAGACCGGTGCCGGCCTCGCCGGCTATGCCTGTGCCCTTCGCGCTGCCCGCGCCGGCAAGGCAGACCGCAAGACCCGCGCCGAGCATCCCGATGGCGGCTCCGGAAGTCAGTTCAAAAATACCCATAAATCGTTCCTCCTGTATGTTTATTCAATATCGACATATTTGGTCTGATAGGTAAGCGGACGGAAGGGTTTTCCGCCGTCCACGTAAAATTTCCCGAAAAATTCAAGACACTGCAATCGCAGATCGTGCACATAGCAGCTGAGCAGATTGAGTCCGAAGTTCAGCGCGTTGCCGGCCATGGCGATGAGGATGAACAGCACAGTGCTGCCGGGAAGCGTGCCGAGCATATTGAACACCTGCGCGATCACGCTGCCTGCGAGCATCAGCGCCATGAGACGGGAGTACGACAGCACATCGCTGAAATAGCCTGTCACATGGTTGTAAAGCGAGGAAAATATCCCCGTGAGCTTTCCCATGCCCTTGCCCTGCACCAGCGGTCCGAGCAGCACCAGCGCGCAGCCGAACCACAGCACAAGCATGGTCTTTCCGAGCACGGCAAGCGCGCCGCCGGCAAAGACGATCCACCAGGTCACCTCTTCAAAAAGCGCATCGAGGTATTTTCCGCGTCTGCACTTTTCAATGAAGCTGATCGCCATTCCCGTGATGATCTGCACGGCGCCGAGACAGAGCGAACCGATCAGGATCGCCATAATGTCGTCAAGCGGGTCGAAAAGCTTCGGCAGGGCAAAGGTCGTGCCGGGGCGAAGCATCGCCACAAGCTGGGTCAGAAAGTCGCCGAAAAAGCCGCCGGTCAGCGCGCCGAACAGGAAGGTGCTGACGCCGCATTCAAGCAGCAGCATGAAAAAATGCCCCATACCGCCCTTTGGCTTGTATTTTTTGCGGATGACCAGCGCGGCAAGGATCATCAAAAGACCGTAGCCCATGTCCGCCATCATGATGCCGTAAAACAACACGAAAAACGGCGCCATCAGCGGGTTGGGGTCAAGCGTGCCGTAAGCGGGAAGCGAATACATTTCCGTCACCATGTTGAGCGGTTCGGTCAATGCGTTGTCCTTCAGCTGCACCGGCACCTCGCCGTACTCACTCTCCTCCGGCTCACTCACTTCATACGCGCAGGCAAAATCGTCCAGCGCACCGCGCAGTGCGCTCCACTTCTCCCCGCTCACCCAGCCTTCAAAGTAAACGGTCTTTTCGGTCTCGGCAAGCTTCTGCCGGTTTTCCTCCCGCTGCAGCTCGATGCCCGCGCGGTCGAGCGCAAGGTACAGCTCCTCACAGCGCTGCGCACAGGCATTGAGGCGGCTGTCCTCCTCCGCGCGCTCACGCTCGATCTCCTCGAGCCTCGCGCGCAGCTGCGCATCCGTTGCCTGAGCCGTACCGCAGCAGTCGCGCAATACCACGCGCGTCCAGCCAAGCTCCCTGAGCGCCTTGAGCGCGCTCTCCTCCGCCTCCGCGTGGCAGACCAGCAGCAAATACTGAGCCTCCCTGTCAAGCGAGGCGCGGTAAAGAGTGCCAAGCTCGCCGACCGCCGCTTCCGCCTCGCTCAGCGGGAGCGCGGCAGGCAGCGTGCCAAAGCGGAAACACAGATGCTCCGTCTGCGTCAGGGTAAGCGGTACGTCCAGCGGAAGCCAGGGCGCAAGCTCCTCGCGTTTCGCGTTCAGCTTGAGCTTCTCGGCGTTCAGCGCCGCCAGAGAGCGTGCGCAGCCGTTCGCCTCCGCCGCCAGGTCCTTTGCCGACGCGTACGCCGCATCGTCAAAGAGCTGTCCTTCGCTGATCTCGGGTCGAATGCGGAACAGTCCCTTTTTCCCGGGCACACGCGCCTTGAGCAGTCTGAGCGCGCCCTGCAGCGAGTTCATCGTCTCCCGCGCGGCGGTAAGTGCGGAAGCATCGGGTCTTTTCAAAACGATATCCTGCGTCTCGGACGCGGCGGTATGATCTGTGATCTCGACACAGCCCATGCGCTGTAAAAGCCGCAAAATCTGTTCCGCGTCCTGCCGCAGTGCCAGCACACGCAGGCGCTGCATTTTCGCAATAGCCATCAGTCGCCCACGACCCTTTCTGCGATCCAGTCGGAGACCGCCTCAAGGCGGGCGCGCGCCGCGCGCTTTTCCTCTTCACAGCGCTCTGCGGCAAGGCGCAGCACCTCCTCGGTCTCCTGCGCCGCCTGCGCCTCAGCCTGTGCCATTTTGCTGCGTCTCTCCGCCTCGATAATACGGTGGTTATCCTCAAGCTGCCGCTCGCCGGCACGCCGCGCAAGCTGGATGCGCCGCTTGCTCTCCGTCTCAGCCGCAGTCTGCTGCCGCCTGAGTTCCTCCTCGAGTTCGATCATTTTTCTGATTTCTTCTGCTGCCATGTATCCACCACACCTTCTGTATTGTTTCGCTTCCCTCCTGAGGGGGGATGCGCGCTCGCTTTCTTTTCCTGTCTTTCACACCTTTTTTCTATTATAGACTAAATCTATATATAATGTAAAGATAAATTTTTTCAATATTTAGATATTTTCTTTGGATCAAGCGCTGCAGGCGCCTTATCCTGTTTTACGCACTCCTCCACCGTT
>JAEDKW010000050.1 GCA_016295615.1 Oscillospiraceae bacterium
CGTCGTGGTGGTGATGGTGCTCATGCTCATGCTCATGCTCATGCTCATGCTCATGCTCATGCTCATGCTCATGTTCATGTTCGTGCTCCGCTTCATGCTCCTCATGTTCGCGGCGCATTTCGGCGAGCACCTCATCCGCAAGCGACACCTTCTCGACGGCGCTCAGAATGACCGTGCCGTCAAGCTCGTCCCACGGCGTGGTGAGGATGGCGGCGGTGGGATTCTTCTCCTGCAGCAGGTGGACAGCGGCTTCCAGCTTCTCCTGCGAAAGCTTCTGCGTGCGCGAGAGGACGATCGTGCCGGCAGATTCGATCTGGTTGTTGTAGAACTCGCCGAAGTTTTTCATATACACCTTGACCTTTGTGGCGTCGGCGACGGTGACGAAGCTGTTGAGCACCAGATCCTCGCCCTCATCCACCGTGTTCTGCACGGCGACGATCACGTCGGAGAGCTTGCCCACGCCGCTTGGCTCGATCAAAATGCGGTCGGGATGGAACTGCGCGGCGACCTCCTTGAGCGCTTTGCCGAAGTCGCCCACAAGGGAGCAGCAGATGCAGCCGGCGGACATCTCGGAGATCTCGATGCCGGACTCCTTCAAAAAGCCGCCGTCGATATTGATCTCACCGAACTCGTTCTCGATCAGCACGAGCTTTTCGCCGCGGTATGCCTCCGCGATCAGCTTTTTGATGAGCGTCGTCTTGCCGGCGCCGAGAAAGCCGGAGAAAATGTCAATTTTCGTCATGGAAATCAACTTCCTTTTTCATAAATTCCTAACTGATTATTGTATGCCCGTTTTTTGAACTTTTCAAGTCTTGCGCGCGGGAAAATACGCCGTTTTCGTTCGGATAAGAAAAGCCTGCGGAAAACCCGGACGCAAGGGTGTCGCGCCTGAACGGGACCGATGCGTTAAAACCCCGGCAGCGGGACGTGCCGTTCAAGCATCACGCGCCCGAAGCAGGCGAGCGTGCGCCCCGAGCCGGCGCCGAAGACGACGTCGGCGTCTGCGCGGCTCCGGTTGAGCGAGAAAAGGTACGTGATGCCCAGCGGGTCGCGGTAGTACTGCTTGCAGAGCATATCGCCGTCCACGCAGAAGATGCCGACGTCACCGTTTTGCAGCGGGTCGCGGTTGACGTACACGACGCTGCCGTCGGCAATATGCGGCTCCATCGAGTCGCCCTGAATGCGCACGGCAAATTCCGCGCCGCACGGCACGGTCTCGTCGCAGGTGATATAGTCAAAGTCCTCGCCGAGCGCGGGCGAAGCGTAGCCGGCGGCGGCGGGAGAGCGGTAGAGCGGGATCCGGCGCGGCTCGAAATCGACCAGACTGCCCACGTCGCGCGTCAGCTCGTTGCGGTATGTGCACAGCGCATTGACCAGGTCATGCACCGTCCGGCAGCCGGTCGGGGAGAGAGAACGGCACTTTTCGATCAGTTCCTGCTCCTTTGGCGTGCAGGTGAAGCCGATGGCGCGGAACGAATCGCGGTACAGATAGTTCGGCTCGACCTGCAGGGCGTCAAAAAGGCGCAGAAGAATATCCTCCTTGGGGGAGCTCAAGTCATTTTCATAGTTGCTGATGGCGGATGCGGAAACGCCCAGCTCCTCGGCAAGTGCAGCGCGTGAAAGCCCCAGCTCCTCGCGGCGCAGCCGCAGCTGCTTTCCAAAGCTCATGGAAATTACCTCCCTGTCAATACGGTTCGACACATTTCGACAGTATATTACCTCGAAAACTTGTTTCTGTCAATAAAGTTTAACAAGAAACTTGTAAAAATATTCTTGACAGAACAAGATTCTTGTGATATTGTAACATTGCTCACAAGAATCTTGCCTTTCGGCAGAAAAACAGCGCTGCCGCATTTCCTCCTTTTGCGGCGGCGCAGGACGCAAGCGGCAGAAAAAAACTCCCAAACGCTTTTGCGTTTGGGAGTTGCATGCCGGAAAGGCTCAGAGGATTTGGGGCTCGCTGCACAGCGCGACATAGAACTGCGTCCTTGCCGCCTGATGGTAGGGCATCACCCAGAGCGTGCCGAGACCAAGGCACAGCGCGCCGACAATGTACCAGCCGATAAAGCTCAGGTCAAGCAGGAACAGCTCCATCCTGTGACCGTTCATCATGGCGGCGCTTTCGTCCATGCACTGACGCCAGGTGTATTCGGGATGATCGACCTTCACGCAGTAGATCATCGACCAGGAGTAGGCCTTGACGATACCGGGGATCACGAGCAGCAGCGACCACAGCGCGATAAACAGCGATGAGAGGAAGCCAAGCACGAAGGTATCGCCGAAGCAGGTGGTGAAGCCGGTAAACAGCTCGCCGATGTCCATGGCCTGACCGTCGCGGGCCTGCCTGAGAAAGACGCGGTCACAGCCGTAGCTGATCGCGCCGAATACGAGCAGGGCGCCGATGCCGGGAATGATGCTGCCGGCGGCGCCGCTGATCGCGGAGGTGAGGAAGCAAACGAGCAGCGCGATCATCCAGGTGTTGGAAAAGAGACTGTTGCCGAGCTGCGCTCTGGCTTTCTGTTTTAGTTCCTGATTGGACATGGGTATGACCCTCTTTCTTTCAGATTTCCCTGCCATTATATAAGGGGCAGTATAAAAAAGCAAGAAGAAAAGCAGCACGGCGGAAAAACAGCTGCGCGCCGTGAGGAAGGGACGGCTTTCCCGTTTTCGCCGCAGCGGCAGACACCCCGCCGGACTGTCATTCACGACCGCTCCCCCTCGAATTCGCTCATAAAACTTCATGCGCAGTATTGCGCACCACGATCGTGGGCAAAAGCCGGAGCGCATGAAGTTTTTGCGCATCCTTTTCGGAAATCCCGGTGTTTCTATGACCAAATAGATCTGGTCGTTTTCAAGGGTCAAACAGCCCGACAAATTCAAGTTTATCGGGCAGACGGGCAGTCAACTCTTTGCTTTTGCCGTATTCAGGGAAGCAATGAGAAGCCGCTTCAATTCGATGCAATGCTCCAGAACTGCCTTATCAGCATAATATCCGCTTTCGATGAGCAGTTCCAGCCAGTATTCACTCTCGGAGCATTCTTTGAGCGCGATTTGCAGCTTGGAAATAAAATCAGCACGGCTGTGTCCGTAAAACGCCTCCCGGATATTGGCACCGATGCTTGTGCCGGAGCGGATAAGCTGATTAGTCAAAACAGATTCCCGTTTTGTGGATTTCACCTCGTTGCAGACTCTGATGATCTCCAGCGCAAAGGCTTTGGATTTGGAAAGGAGAGGACTGTCAGCCATAATATCACCTGTTTTTGTGATTTCAAATGTTTTTCAATTCGGAGAATTGAAAATACCATACTTATTACCTATTACTTCTTACTTATTACTTTACCAAAATCCCGAATGCGGTTCAAGGTAATAGTGAATAGGTAAGAGGTAAAAAGTAAAATCCCGAACGCTCTCGCATTCGGGATTTTGGTGGGGGAAGGTGGATTCGAACCACCGAAGTCACTGACAACAGATTTACAGTCTGCCCCCTTTGGCCACTCGGGAATTCCCCCCTATGAACTTGTCCGACGGAGATTAACTGATGGAGCTGGTGGACGGATTCGAACCCCCGACCTGCTGATTACAAATCAGCTGCTCTACCAGCTGAGCTACACCAGCATCTCAGCAACGGATTGAATCATAACAGATTCGCCCGGTTTTGTCAAGCAATATTTTAAAAATGGGAGGAAAAGTTTTTGCACTTTAAAACAGCAAAGAATCGTGCTGTCAAACGGGACGTGCCGGGGGCGGTCTGCTCCCTGTGCGCGCAGGACATTTACCTGGGAGAACGCGTCTGGTGCTGCAACGGAATGACCGTCTGCCGCGACTGCTTTGAACGGTTTGCGCGCGGCGTGCTCAAGCCGTTTGAGATCGTCCTGGGAGAGGAGATGGAAATATGACGCTATATCAGATGTCTTTCGTTTACCGCGAGGACGCGCTGCGCTTCCGCATGCGCATCACCGCCCTGCGCGAGCAGGCAAAGACCGCGGCAACGGAAGAGGAGGCGCGCCTGCTCAAGCGCCGCATCGAGGAGCTGCAGGTGCTGCTGCGGCAGTCGCGCGAGCTTGCGGAGCTGACGCAGCACTATTATGAAAGGAGCTACTACCGCAATGCGAAATACACCCTATAGTATCCGCAACAACGAAGTGTACGGCGACATGGCGGCGTGGCTGCGGGCAAACGCGGAGGACAATGAAAGCGATGTGCGCCGTCTCAAGCGGAATCTGCGCCTTGCACGCGAGGAGGAGCTGACGCCGCGCCAGCGCCAGCTGATGCAGATGCGCTTTGAGCAGAACATGAGCGTGAGCGAAATCGCGGAGGCGCTGGGACTTGACAAGTCCACGGTCTCGCGCACGATCACGCGGGCAAAGCAGAGACTTTATAAATGCTTACGGTATTGCCTGTAACAAAAAATTGTCAGAATTACATAAAATAAGCTTGACATTGTTGTATAAAAGGATAGAATACGACCGTGTTACATCCATGCAGGGGAAAGGAGACAGAACCATGCTGCATAAAGCCTTGGAAAACCGGTGGCTGCGCATTGTGATCGGCGTATTTGCCACATTCTGCTACGCCGTCGGCGTCAATTTCTTCATCGTCCCGATGAACCTCTACTCCAGCGGTCTGCTCGGTCTTTGCCAGGTGATCCGCACGGTGCTGGTGCAGAACTTCGGGTTTTCCACGACGGTGGACTTTTCCGGTATTCTGTACCTGCTGATCAACATTCCGATTTTGCTGCTCGCGTGGCGCTCGATGGGCAAAGGCTTCCTGATAAGAACGCTGATCTGCACGGTGACTTCGTCTCTGTTCCTGAGCCTTCTGCACGCGCCGGCAACGCCGATTCTGGAGGAGCGGCTTGCCTCCTGTCTGGTCGGCGGCATCATCTGCGGCTTTTCCCTCGGGCTGACGCTCACCTGCGGCTGCTCTTCGGGCGGACTGGATGTGATCGGGCTGTGGATGTCGAAAAAGGGCAGCAGATTTACCGTCGGACGCTTTTCCATGAGCTTCAACGTCGTGCTTTACGGCATCTGCGCCGTTCTCTTTGACCTGCCCACGGTCATCTACTCTGTGATCTATATGGTGTTCGTTTCACTGTTCATCGACCGTGCGCATCAGCAGGGCATCAGCGACCAGGTGCTGATCTTCACAAAGGACGGGGACCCCGAGCTGCCGCGCAATATTATGACGCGCCTCGGCCGCGGTCTTACCTACTGGGACGGCAAGGGCGCCTACACGGGCAGCGACCTGCGCGTGCTGTGCGTGTGCGTGTCGAAATTTGAGGAGGCGGAGCTGAAGGAGGTCGTGCGCGAGCTTGACCCTCACGCATTTTTCATTGTGCAGGAGGGCGTGCGGATCGACGGAAACTTTATTCGCAAGGTGTCGTAAAACATACAGAAATGCAGGAAGCCGTGCTTTTTTGGTGAAAAGCGCGGCTTCTTTTTGCAGGCATCGCTGCATTTGTGGATTTTATATGAACATTAGGAAAGTTTCATCGATTTTTTGTTGCTTTTTCTTTAAAAATATGATACTGTACGAGCTAATCTTTTTTTGCTTGCGGCATGGAGAAAAGCGGGAAAACGGACTTGTGGACGCCGCATAGAACAGGAATGACAGAAGCTGCACGAGGAGGTATTCGTGAATGTTTACGGATAATTATTTTACAAGATTCAACCTTGCCGACGACGTCACCGCGGCACTGAAAAAATGCAGGTGCATTGCCTATGCGGAAACCAAGGAGGAGCTCGAGGAGATGGTGTACGGTCCCACGCACACCTCCCGCTATGATGTCGTTTACCCGATCGAGGGCATCGGCACCGTGAAGGAGGCCGAGGTCGTGCGCTGCAAGAACGGTCCCGTCGTCAACTTCATGGAGGACTATATGCGCCGCCGCGACCCAAACTGCATGGCGATCGGCGATGACCTGCCCTCGGACAAGCCGCGCTTCAAGGACCGCTTCGGCTATGAGTTTTCCAAGCTGCGCACGGAAACGCTCGACTGGCTTTCCACGCAGCAGGTGCTGCTCCTGCCGTTCACGGCCGGCGACCGCACCTACGGCAGTCCCAGTCTGATGATCTGCCCGACGAACGCGGCGTTCTTCGCCCTGTCGCTTGCCAACATGCAGGGCTTTACCAGCATTTCCGACATTCCCGAGGGCTATACCCCGCGCTCTATCATCTATGTTGCGCCGCCGTTCCGCCACACGCATTTTAACGGCAAGCAGGTCGTGGTCCACAACCGCTCCAAGGTGCTGCACGAGGTCTTTGCCTATAATCTCTATCCCGGTCCCAGCGCGAAGAAGGGCGTGTTCTCCATTCTGCTCGACATCGGCGAGCAGGAGGGCTGGATCTGCTGCCACGCGAGTGCGGCAATGCTCGAAACGCCGTATGAGAACGAGGTCGTCTTCATGCACGAGGGCGCTTCCGGCGGCGGCAAGAGCGAGATGCTCGAGGACTTCCACCGCGAGGACGATGACCGCCTGCTCATCGGCACGCATACGGTCACGGGCGAAAAGTACTACATGACGCTCGGCGAGTCCTGCTCGATCCGCCCCATCGCGGACGACATGGCGTGCGCCTACAAGCAGCTGCAGGATCCTGAGGTCGGTATGCTCCGCATTCTTGACGCTGAGGACGGCTGGTTTTTGCGCATGGACGGCCTGAACGCTTACGGCAACAACCCCGAGTATGAGCGCATCTGCATTCATCCCAAGCGCCCGCTTGAGTTTTTCAATATGGACGGCGTGCCCGGCGCGACCTGCCTCATTTGGGAGCATGTGCTCGAATCCAACGGCAAGCCCTGCTCCAATCCGCGCGTGATCATTCCGCGCGATATGATCACCGGCATCGTGCCCGATACCGAGCCGGTCGAAGTCAACGTCAGAAGCTTTGGCGTGCGGATGCCGCCGTCCACGGCGAAGGATCCGAACTACGGCGTGATGGGCATGCTGCAGGTCGTGCCTGCGTCCATCGCGTGGCTGTGGAGACTGATTTCCCCGCGCGGCTTCAAGAACCCCAGCATCGCCGATACCAACGCCGGCAGCGGTCTCAAGGCGGAGGGCGTCGGCTCCTACTGGCCGTTCGCCACGGGCAGGAAGGTCACGCAGGCAAACATGCTGCTCGAGCAGATCATCGCCTGCCCCAGGACGACCAATGTGCTCATTCCCAACCAGCATATCGGCGCTTATCATGTCGGCTTCATGGGCGAATGGATCGCCCGTGAGTATCTTGCCCGCCACACCGGCACAGTGCGCGCGAAGCATTTGGTGCCCGCGCGCTGCCCGCTGTTCGGCTACGCGCTCGACGAGATGAAGCTTGACGGTCAGTTCATCCGTCAGACCTTCCTGCGTCCCGAGACACAGTCCAAGCTCGGCACCGAGGGGTACGATGCCGGCGCGAAGATCCTTACCGACTTCTTCAAGGAGCAGCTCACGCAGTTCGTCTGCGACGAGCTTTCTCCGCTCGGAAAGGAGATCATCGACGTCTGTCTGCACGACGGCACGCTTGACGATTACCTTGCGCTCACCCCGATGAAGCTGAAATAAATTCAATTTGATCGCTGCACCGTGCGCGGCGCAAAACAATGCAGAGCAAAAAGGCGTAAATGCGATTTGCATTTACGCCTTTTTATACTATAATGTGTCTATCCCAGAATTTGAGGTGTCGCCATGGAACAGCACAGCATCAAGGTCATCGCGCGCATTCGCAGCGACTTTCCGGAAAAGTTCGGCATTCCGCGCCAAAGCGGTCTTGTGCCGCAGCTTCGCGCGACGGTCGTGTTTGAGCCGGAGTTCCGCAGCGCCGACGCACTGCGCGGACTGGAGGGCTTTTCGCACCTGTGGCTCATCTGGCAGTTTTCGCTCGCCGTGCGGGAGGACTGGTCACCCACGGTACGTCCGCCGCGTCTGGGCGGGAACGAACGCATGGGCGTGTTTGCCACGCGCTCGCCCTTTCGCCCGAATCCCATCGGGCTGTCCAGCGTGAAGCTTGAGGGCATCGGACAGGACGCGGCGCTCGGACCGGTGCTGTATGTTTCCGGCGCGGATCTGATGGACGGGACGCCGATCTACGACATTAAGCCCTATCTCCCCTATGCCGACAGTCACGCCGACGCGGTGGGCGGCTTCGCGCCCTCGCCGAAAGCGGCGATCGCGGTGGACTGTCCGGCGGAGCTCCTTTGCAGACTGCCGCAGGAGCGGCGCGAGGCGCTTCTCGGCGTTCTTGCGCAGGATCCGCGTCCGCCGTATCAGGACGATCCGGCGCGTATCTACGGCATGCGCTTTGCCGACCATGAGATCAAATTCCGCGTGGAGCAGGGACGGCTGTACGTCACCGAAATCGAATAGACGGCGG
>JAEDKW010000051.1 GCA_016295615.1 Oscillospiraceae bacterium
TCCGTGCCGATGCGTCCGTCCCTGAGACTCAAAAACGGACTGAACTCAAATGTCGTGCCGTCGCCGTTTGTGATGCGCACGAGCGTATTGGGGATGATGTCGCTTTCGTTGCAGCGCAGCAGAACGATCGCGCCGTCGGAAACGGTCTCAAGCGGCGCGCTCTCGGCGACCATCTCACCTGCGTCGCTCAGCTCGCAGCGGTACACGGCAGTGCTTGCGGTGGGGTCGGTCGGCACGATGACAAAATACTCCTCGCCGCCGGCATCCACACAGACGGCGTCCTCAAGCACCGGATACGCTTCGCGCAGCGCGTCGCGGATGGCGGGAAATGTGGTTTCATCGGTTTCGAAATTCGGGCACGCGATGGCGCAGGGACAGTTCGCCCCGGCGGCCTCCTGCCGCAGCGCAGAGAGTGCGGCGCTGTCGGTTTCCTGCTCCTGTTCCCTGGAGGTTTCTCCCTGCTGCACATCGGAGCCCGACTTGTCGGGCTCTTCCGCGTTGGCTTGCCGGAAGCTGCAGGCGGTGAGCAGCATAAGGGTGAGTGCAAAAAGCAAAATAAGGTATCGTTTCATGAATCAAATTCTCCTGACTTGCGTTCAAATCCTAAATAACGTGTGCCTTGAAAGGTCATTTTTCCCTGGTCGCCTTCGGCGAGCATCCCGTATTCGCTGCCGCTGACGCAAAGCTCGATGCGGTCGCCGCTTTCCACCTGAAAGGTGACGAAGTAGCTGGTGGAGGTGGTTGTATGGAATCCGTGCGCGCCGCTTGCATCGCCGCCGACGGGGGAGCTGTGATGCGTCGTTTCGCAGCGCTTATCCGTGACAACGCACATGACCGTCAGACGGGGAGAGTTGTTGTTTTTGTGCCACTGTGAGAGACCTTTGGCAAGGATGAAGACGAACAAACCGATGAAGAGGATGGGAAAGAGCGAAAATAACGGGTCAAATCCGCCAAAGCCAAACTGGGAATCAATGTTCATAGCGATCTCCTTTATAGTATGTCGTTTTTTCAGACGAAAAGACGTGGGAAAAAGTTCCTGCATTTTCAGAGTCAGTATAGCAAAACGCGCAAAAAAGGCAAGGGTTTTCCCTTGCCGTTTTTTTGCTATTTCGCCTTGCTGCACGCATGGCACGCCTTGCAGTTTCCGCCGCATGAGCAGCAGCGCCCGCTTTTTCGCTTTTTGCGGCAAACCGATAGGGCGAGCACAGCGCACGCACCTACGAGCACGAGCAGCAGAGCATCAAGAATATCCATCAGAAAAGACCTCCGATCGTATAGGCTATGTAAGAGACGAGCCACGCCACGCTGCATTGCATCAGCACCACGCCGACGGTTTTGATGCCGGAGCGCAGCTCCCGGTTGATCGTGGCGACCGCCGCGGCGCAGGGCGTGTAGAGCAGCGTGAAGACGAGAAAGCTGACCGCGCTGCGCGCGGTGAAAAGGGAGGTGACCGCTGCGCCGCCGAGCAGCACTTCCAGCGTGGAAACAACGGATTCCTTCGCGATAAAGCCGGAGATCAGCGCCGTTGCGCACCGCCAGTCCGCGAAGCCGAGCGGCGCGAAGAGCGGAGACAGATACTGCCCGATCAGCGCAAGCAGGCTGCCGGCGCTGTCGGAGACGACGTTGAGCCGCGTATCAAAGCTCTGCAGGAACCAGATGATGATGGTGGCGAGGAAAATGATGGTAAAAGCGCGCTCGAGGAAGTCCTTCGCCTTGTCCCAAAGCAGCAGCCCCACGCTTTTCACGCTGGGCAGGCGGTAATTCGGCAGCTCCATCACAAACGGGACAGGCTTGCCGCGAAATGCGGTTTTGTTCATCACGAGCGCCGCGAGAATGCCGACCAGAATGCCGAGCGCGTAAAGCGAGATCATGACCACGGCGCCGCTTTCCGGAAAGAACACGGCGGTAAAGAACGCATAGATGGGAATCTTCGCCGAACAGCTCATGTACGGTGTAAGCAGGATCGTCATCTTGCGGTCACGGTCGCTCGACACCGTGCGCGTTGCCATGATCGCGGGCACCGAACAGCCGAAGCCGATGAGCATCGGCACGATGCTGCGACCGGAAAGACCGATCTTTCGCAGAAGTTTGTCCATGACAAAGGCGACGCGCGCCATGTATCCGGTATCCTCCAGAATGGAGAGGAAGAAAAAGAGCGTGACGATAATGGGCAGAAATACGACCACGCCGCCCACGCCGGCAAAAATGCCGTCGATGATGAGGCTGTGGACCACAGGGTTGATCCCATAGGCGCTCAGCGTGCCGTCAACGAAGTCGGTAAAAAGACCGATTCCCATGTCGAGCCAGTCGGAAAGCCGCTGCCCGATGACGTGGAAGGTGAGATAGAAGGTCAGAAACATGACGCCGAAAAAGACCGGCAGAGCCGTATATTTTCCGGTCAGAACGCGGTCGATCTTCATCGAGCGGATGTGCTCTTTGCTCTCGCGGCACTTGACGACGGAGGAGGCGACCACACGCTCAATAAAGGAATAGCGCATATCGGCGAGCGCGGCGTTGCGGTCAAGTCCCGATTCCGCTTCCATTTGAACGATGCAGTGCTCAAGCAGTTCCTTTTCATTCCGGTCAAGAGAGAGCTCGTCGGCAAGCGTGTCTCCGCCCTCGATGAGCTTGGTCGCGCAGAAGCGCGCCGGGATGCCGTGCGCATCCGCGTGGTCGGCAATCAGGTGGACAACCGCGTGGATACAGCGATGCACGGCGGAATCGCCTGCACAGAAGTCTGTCACCTTGGGAACGGTCTTGCTGCGTGCGGCAGAGATCGCCTGCTGTACAAGCTCGGAAATACCCTCGCCCTTTGCTGCCGAAATGGGTACAACGGGAATGCCGAGCGCACGGCTCATCTTCTGCACGTCGATCGTGCCGCCGCCCGAGCGCACCTCATCCATCATGTTGAGCGCCAGCACCATCGGCACGCGCAGCTCGAGGAGCTGAAGCGTCAGGTACAGGTTGCGCTCGATATTGGTCGCATCGACGATGTTAATGATGCCGTCCGGCTTTCCGTTGAGAATGAAGTCCCGGGAAACGATCTCCTCCTGCGTGTAGGGGCGCAGGGAATAGATGCCCGGCAGATCGACCACGGAGCAATTCTTTGCCTCGCGGATCTCGCCGATTTTTTGATCGACTGTCACGCCGGGGAAGTTGCCCACATGCTGATTGGAGCCGGTGAGGGCGTTAAAAAGTGTCGTTTTACCGCAGTTTTGGTTGCCGACCAATGCAAAGACCATAAGGAAGACCACTCCTTTGTGCGTTTGATGCAGGGCGCAAAATGACCGGGGAAGGGGCGGTCATTATGCGCCGCTTTTTGTTTGATTGCCGCGTCAGCGTCGGGAAAAACGGTATTTCCGAAAAGACGGAAATCTGTTTTCAACCTTTTTGTATCTTCTCTACTTCGATTTTTTTCGCGTCGTCCACGCGCAGCGTCAGCTCATAGCCGCGCACATGGATCTCGATCGGATCGCCCATGGGGGCGACCTTCTGCAGCGTTACGCCGGCGCGCGGCGTAAGCCCCATATCCAATAGCCGGCATCGCAGAGCGCCGTCGCCGCCAACGGTGCGGATCACGGCGCTTTCGCCGATTCTCAGTTCATTCAGTGTCATAAACTTGTCCTCTCTTTCGGTTAGCATCAACTAACTGAAACGATGTTAGCACATGCTAACTGCATTTGTCAAGAGAGTACAGCAAAAAAGTTAGCAAGGACTAACTTGAAATGTTTTAATCGATGTGCTACACTGTAGCCAGTTTAGGAAATAGGGGGATCGTGCTGTGGTCTTACAGGAATCCGGCGAGATGTATCTCGAAACTATTCTTATTCTTTCATCGAAGAATTCATTCGTCCGCGCGATCGATGTGGGCGAATATATGGGCTTTTCCAAGCCGAGCGTCAGCCGCGCCATGAGCCTCCTGCGTCAGGACGGCTATGTTGAGGTCGCCGCGGACGGCGCGATCATGCTCACTGACCGCGGACGCGAGACCGCGGAGAAGATCTACGAGCGGCATACCCTGTTGACGGAGTTTCTCGTCCGCCTCGGTGTGGGCGAGGAGACGGCGGCGCAGGACGCCTGCAAGATCGAGCATGATATTTCGGACGAGTCGTTTGAGGCGATCAAGCGGCACGCGGCGCAAATCGGTGAATGAAAACGGAAAAAGGCATCAGGAACCTCGGTTCCTGATGCCTTTTTGCTGATATTCCAAAAGCTTAATCTGCGATCGTCGGGACGGCGTCCTTCGGCGTCGGACAGACATAGCCGTTTGCGGTAGCAAGAGAAAATTCGGCTTTGGCTTTCTTGAGGAGCGCCGCATCCTCAAAGAGGTCGATCACGCTGGCGCAAAGGACCTTGCCGGCATGGACCGCCGCCTTGTGTCCGATCGAGGTCACGCCGCAGGAGACGTTCTGCCAGCTGTGTCCGGGACAGCCGTTGGGGAAAGCTGCCACATGGATCTGTGCGGTGGGGCATTCCCAGCTCACGTCGCCGACGTCGGAGGAGCCTGGCATAAAGGCTTCGCCCTGATAGAGGGGGAGCAGGAAGCCGTTCATTGCGTGACCGCGCCGCTTTTGCTGCTGGAGCACCTGCTTTGCAATTGCCGAGTCAAATTTTGCGCCGATCCCGCAGGGTTTGTCGCTGCCTTCGTAGGTATCGGCGAGCGCATCGGCAAATTCCTCCTCGTCCCAGCTGTATTGAGGGACGCCGAGCGCTTCAAAATTCTTGAAGAGAACGCTTTCCAGCGTATGATTGCTCACGGTGTCGGCAAGGGCATCGATGAATTTGCGCTCGTAGGTCGTTTCGGTCATCAATGCCGCTCCCTCGGCGATCTTATCCACACGCGCCTGCAGCGCAACCGCGTCGGCAACATGGTTGGAGCGTACCATATAAAGCACGCTTGCTTTCGCCTGCACGACGTTTGGGCTGCGGCCGCCGGTGTTGGTGATGGCATAGTGAATGCGCGCTTTCTCACTCATGTGCTCGCGCAGGAACTGTACGCCGATATTCATCAGCTCCACCGCATCGAGCGCGCTGCGTCCGCGCTCCGGCTCGCCGGAGGCGTGGGAAGCGATTCCGGTGTAGGTGTACTGCACCTGAATGCAGGAGTTGGTCGAGCCGGTGACGACCTCGTTGCAGTCATCCGGATGCCAGGTGAGCGCCGCATCCAGATCGTACCACAGCCCGTCGCGCGCCATGAAGGCCTTTGCGGCGCCGCCCTCTTCGCCGGGGCAGCCGTAAAGTGTGACCGTGCCGTGCTTGCCGGTCTGCTCAAGGTAGCTCTTGATGCCGATGGCTGCCGCCATTGCGCCTGCGCCGAGCAGGTTGTGTCCGCAGCCGTGACCGGAGCCGCCGGGGACGGTTTCCAAGCGCTCCAGACTGCCGCCCTTTTGGGACAGACCCGAGAGCGCGTCATACTCGGCGAGAATGCCGATGTGAGGTTTGCCGCTGCCAAAGCTTGCGGCAAAAGCGGTGGGGATGCTGCAGATCCCCTTCTCCACGCGGAAACCCTCCTCCTCCAAAACCTTTTCGTACAGTGCGGCGGACTGCACCTCCTGAAGAGACAGCTCGGCAAAGCCCCAGATCTGATCGGCGACGTCGACGATCAGGTCCGCTTTTTGGTCAATTACGGCAAATGCCGCTTCTTTTTTTGCGTTTTTCATAAAGAATCCTCCTGTTGAGCAAAAGATCGCGCGGGGGAGTGTGTTTTCATCAAAGGACCTTTGAAAGAAAGTCCTGCAGTCTCGGGTGCTGAGGATTGCCGAACAGCTCTTCGGGTGTGCCTTCTTCCAGCAGTCTGCCGTCTGCCATAAACAGGACGCGGTTGCCGACCTCGCGGGCGAAGCCCATCTCGTGTGTGACCACGACCATCGTCATGCCCTCGTGAGCCAGCTCCTTCATCACCTCCAGCACCTCGCCGACCATCTCGGGGTCGAGCGCGGAGGTCGGCTCGTCGAAGAGCATGACCTCGGGCTCCATCATCAGCGCGCGCACGATGGCAATACGCTGTTTCTGACCGCCGGAGAGCTGGATGGGATAGGCGTCGGCGCGATCCGCAAGACCGACACGGTGAAGAAGCTTCATCGCCTTTTCTTCGGCGGCTGCCTTTGCCATACGCTTGACCTGAATGGGGGCAAGCGTCAGGTTTTCCATGATGGTCTTGTGCGGGAAGAGATTGAAGTGCTGGAACACCATGCCCATCTTTTGGCGGTGTTCGTCAATGTTGAGCTTGACCGGCTTGCCCTCGGCATTCGGCGCTTTTTTCTTCGTGATGTCCACGCCGTCGAAAATGATCTCGCCGTCGGAGGGCTCCTCCAGAAGGTTGAGAGAGCGCAGGAAGGTGGACTTGCCGCTGCCGGAGGGTCCGATGATCACCATTACGTCGCCGCGGTTGATATCCACGCTGATGCCGTCAAGCGCCTTGATTGCGCCTCTGTTATAGTATTTCTTCAGGTTTTTGACCTCAATCAGCTTTTCATTCATTTTGCGACCTCTTCATACATCGGGATCTCCTGTTCGCCTTTCCCGGCAAAACCGACCTTGCGCTTGCGCATGCGCTGGCGGTCACCGCCGTTGCGGCGATCGCCGACGCTCATTTTCTTTTCAAAGTAGGCGATGACCTTGCTGGTCGGGAAGGTCAGACAGAAGTACATGACGGCGACTACGAGCAGCGGCTCGATGATGAGGAACGTGCCGGCCTGCGCCGCCTTGACGGCGGCCATCAGATCCTGAACGCCGATGGTATAGGTAATGGCAGACTCCTTGATAATGGTGACGAACTCGTTGCCGATGGCGGGCAGGATGTTCTTGATCGCCTGCGGCAGAATGATAAAGCGCATATTCTGCATCTGCGACAGTCCCAGCGAGCGCGCCGCCTCGGTCTGACCGCCGTCAATGGACTGGATACCGGCACGGATGATCTCGGCAAGATACGCGCCGGAGTTGAGACCGAGAGCGATCACGCCGGGGAGAAAGCGGTTGAGCTTCAAAAATCCGAAGATGGTAACGGCGGGCAGGTCGATGACGTTCTTGTTGAACAGCACCTGATACACGATAAACAGCTGCACCAGCAACGGCGTTGCACGCATGACCTCAACATAGAGCGAGGCGACAAAGCTGATGGGGTTGAAGCGGGCGAGAGCGAAGCCGATGCCGCCCTTCAGCCGCAGCGACCGCTGCGTATCCCGCGGCAGCAGACGGTAAATATTGATGTCGGACATACGCATCGTTGCCAGCAGCAGTGCCAGAACGAAGCCCAGCACAACGGTGAAAAAGGAGAGGTACACGGTGCAGAGCATGCCCTCTTTGAACATTTGCGAATATTGAAAGACTCGTGCAAAACCCGAGGCGGAAATATGCATCTCGCGGTGCTCCTTTCTGACAGGCGTGATCCGCCCTGCGCACAGGCGAAGGGCGGGTCACGACCGGATCTTGTTTTTCGTTAATCGAGCAGACCCTCGTAGATGCTGCCGCTGGCGAGTTCGTTTGCCTCGGCGACGAAAGCGGCCATGGAACCGTCAGACAGAGCGGCGGCGATGGCTTCGTTCACGCCGGCAAGAAGCTCGGCGTTGCCCTTGACCACGCCGACAGCGGAACCGGCGACGTCGTAGGGAACGTCAAAGGCGACGTACAGATCGGGATAGTTCTTGGCATAGGCATTGGCAACGGCGGTTTCGATGTAGCCGGCGTCCAGCTTTCCGCCGAGGATCTCGGAGACGACGTCGGTGACCTTTGCGAGCGTGACGATATCGGCGTTGGGCGTATTCTCAACGGCGAGGTCATACTGAATGGAGGCGAGCTGAGCGCCAATGGTGAGGCTGGGGTCGTTCAGATCGGACAGGGACGCCCACTTATCCTTGTTGGCGGCGAGCACGCACAGAGACTGACCGCCCTCATAATAAATATCGGAGAAGTCCATGGCCTCCATACGGCTGGGGTCGGGGGACAGACCGGCGACGCCGAGGTCGACGTTGCCGGCGGCAAGCTCGGCAAGAACGCCGTCAAAGTCCATCGGGATGACCTCAAGCTCGAGACCGAGATAGTCGGCAATGTAACCGGCCAGAGCGAGGTCAAAACCGGCGAGGCTGGCGTTGCCGGCGTCGTCAATGGCGTAGAATTCATAAGGGGCAAAGTCGGGAGAGGTGGCAACCGTCAGCTTGCCGGGAGTGACGGTGGTGATAGTGGTCTCTTCCTGTGAATTGGAAGTGTCGGAAGTGTCGG
>JAEDKW010000052.1 GCA_016295615.1 Oscillospiraceae bacterium
AAAACTGATTCCAAGCGCTATCGGTCCAGATGGAGCGTCCAGCGGTCAAAATGATCAAACGGATTTGCCGCGGTGGGGCTGGCATTTTCAACGAGTCCTGCGGAAATCTGCATGGAGACGGATTTGAACGCGATCGGAGCGATCGGAGCATTCTGCGCAAAGAAGCGAAAATACGCCTGCGCGCTGCTTTCGGTTTGACTTGCAAGAAAAGCGCTGAGGAGCCTGTCCATCTCCGCGTCCGCGTAGCCGCCGTAATTGAGCGCACCGCCGGAGCCGATCAGCGGCGCGGCATCCCAGTCCGCGGTCATCCTTGTTTCGCCGAGGTAAAGGTCAAAACTGCCGTTTTGCAAAGCAAGCAGATAGTTTTCCCAGGAAACCGCCTTGAGCGTGACGTTCAGCGCGTCGGTGGAGAGCTGACGGCACAGCGCTTCGGCAACAGAGCGCTTGAAGCCGTTCTCCTCGTTGACCAAAAGCGTCAGAGTTTTGGGATGGCTGCCGTCGACGCCGGCACCGGCAAGCGCCTGAGCGTAATCCGAGCCGGCTGCGGCTGAGCCGGAGGGATAGAAGGACGCGGCGGGAGAGATCGGAAACTGCGCGGCGCGGGCGTGACCGGACAAAAGCGTGGATACGATCACGGCACGGTCAAGCGCGCCGCTCATGGCGCGGCGCACGCTGCTGTCGGAGAGCAGCGCGTGCCGGGTGTTGAAGCCCAGATAAAGCAGGGAGGTGCTGTCGGTGTCGAACACATCGACCTCGCCCACACTTCCGGAAGCGTCGGTGCCGGTCAGGTCGGAAACGAGCAGATGCACATCGTAAGAGGAGAGAAGATAGGAGGCGGTGCCGTTGTCCCTGGCGGAAACGAGCAGAATACGCTCAAGCGGGAAATCGGCGGAGCCCCACCAGTCGGTATTTTGAATGAGACAGGTGCCTTCGCTGTCCGTGAGGAAAAGGTACGGACCCGTCCCCAAGGGAACAAGATCCTTTTCCGAGCCGGACTTCACAACGGGAATGTCGAGCAGGGCAGGGAACGCGCTGTTGTCCCGCGTGAGGGTGATGACGAGCGCTTCGCCCGAAACACGCATGGAAGACACCGCAAAGAAGCGTGCGCCGTAGCGCTCCGAAGCGGCGGCGCGCCGGTAGACGGCAAGAACGTCGGAAGCGGAGAGCGCGGAGCCGTCGGAAAAGGTGACGCCGTCGCGCAGATAGAACGTGTATGTCCGCTTTTGCGCATCGTAGACATAATCGCTGCAAAGCACCTTTTGCGGTGCAAAGTGCTCGTCGAGTGCAAAAAGCCCCTCGTAAAGCAGCGCGCCGACCGTTTGCTGAACGCCGTCAATGCAGGTAACGGGGTCCAGCGTCTGGTTTTGGAGATAGGGAAGGGCGAATGCGGAGATCCGCGTTTCGCTGCTTTCCTCCGCCTGCTCGTCGGGAAGCGCCTCGTTCCAGAACTCGTCCGTTTCCTCTTCTTCCCAGCACGAGCACAGCAGCAGCGCCATTGCCAGTGCAAGCAAAAGCGCGCAGAGCCTTTTCGCCGTAGCCATGACTATGCCTCCAGCGAAATGACGCCCACCATGCCGCCGCGCCGCTCGCCCATCAGACGGTGGGACCAGTAGCGTTCCGGATGGCACATCGTGCAGTCGGGATGTATTTCGACATGCTTTGGGTCCAGTCCCGCGCGCAGCAGCCACAGCCGGTTGATCGCCTTGAGATCGATACGGTACTTGCCGCCGGCTCTGGTGATCTGCTCGTCGATCGCGGGGTCGAGAAGCTGCGCAAACTCCTCCTTCACATCGTCGTCAGTCAAAAAGCAGCACTTGCCGATGGAGGGACCGATGGCGGCGTGGAGCGTCTGCGGCGTTGCGCCGTAGAACGTCATCATGGAGACGGCGGTCTTGAGCGCGATCCCTTTCGCCGTGCCGCGCCAGCCGGCATGGCACGCGCCGATACAGCGGGCGAGCGTGTCGTAAAGCAGGATCGTGCAGCAGTCGGAGCCGAACACGACGAGCGGAAGGTTCGCCACATTCGTCACCAGCGCATCCGCATCATAGGGACGATCCTCCCACAGAATGCTGCCGGCATGCTCCTCCGAGGCGATGCGCACCAGATCGCCGTGGACCTGGCGGCAGCCGACGACACGGGAGCCGTCGAAGCCGGCTGCCAGACCGAGGCGGCGGTAGTTCTCCAGCAGGTTTTCCGCCGTGTCGCCGCGGTTGTCGGCAAAGTTGAGGGTATCGAACGGCGCCGGGCTGACTCCTCCGTGCCGCGTCGTGAAGGCATGACGAATGCCGCCGGCGGCACTGAGACCATCGGCGGTATCGTAAATCAAGCCGTTATGATTGTGTTCGGTAAAGGGCATGGCGCCTCCTCGCTTGCGGATGCCGCGCGTCTTATCTGCCGCAGCAATGCTTGTATTTTTTGCCTGAACCGCACGGACACGGATCATTGCGCCCGATCTTCTGCACCTTGCGCGGCTGCTTTTTCACCGTGCCGTCGCCGGCGGTGGTGGCAACGATGCCCTCCGCGACGCGCTCGCGCTTGACCTCCTGTTCGGTCTTGACGCGGGCGGAGAAGATGCGGCGGACGGTCTCATTCTGAATGGCGGAGATCATTTCCTCAAACATGGAGAGGGATTCCTGCTTGTAGACGTCCACCGGATTCTTGTTGCCGTAGGACTGCAGGCGGATCGCCTGACGCAGCTCGCTCATCGCGTCGATATGATCCATCCAGTACTCATCGACCACGCGCAGCAGCACCACGCGCTCCAGCTCGCGCATGACGGGCGGGGTGAGGGTGTCTTCCTTGGCATTGTAAACGGTCTCGGACGCGGCAAAAAAGCGGTCGGTCAGATCCTCGCCCGTCATGCCGGAAAGCTCGCTTTCGCTCAGCGCGACCATGCCGCGCGGGAAGTACATGCCCTCGCACGCCTTAAGCGCGGCTTCATAGCTCTCCTTTGTGAGCTTGCCCTGCTCGCTGACGGCGACGGCGACGTGGTTTTCAATGCTCGAGCGGAGCATGTTCAAAACCGTGGACTTGATGTCAAGACCGTCAAGCACCTGCTTGCGCTGAGTGTAGATGATCTCGCGCTGCTTGTTCATCACATCGTCGTACTCAAGCGTTGCCTTGCGGGACTGGAAGTTGCGGGATTCCACGCTCATCTGCGCATTTTCGATGGACTTGGTGAGCATCTTGTTTTCGATCGGCGTATCCTCGTCGATATCGAGACGCTCCATCAGATTGGTGATCCGCTCGCCGCCGAAGAGCCTCATCAGATCGTCGTCGAGCGAGAGGTAGAAGCGCGTTTCACCGGGGTCGCCCTGACGTCCGGCGCGTCCGCGCAGCTGATTGTCGATGCGGCGGGAGTCGTGACGCTCGGTGCCGATGATGAAAAGACCGCCTGCCTCGCGGACCTTGTCCGCCTCGCCGCTGATCTCCTCCCTGTGCTTTTTGAGCGCCGAAGCAAACATGGCGCGCGCGTCGAGGATCTCCTGATTCTGCGTTTCGGCATAGCCGGTCGCTTCGGCGATCAGCTCGTCGGAAAGACCTGCCTTGCGCAGATCGGTCTTTGCCATATATTCCGCGTTGCCGCCGAGCATGATATCCGTGCCGCGGCCCGCCATGTTGGTGGCGACGGTGACGGCGCCGAACTTGCCTGCCTGCGCCACGATCTCGGCTTCCTTTTCGTGATTCTTCGCGTTCAAAAGATTGTGCTTGATGCCCTCGCGGGAGAGGAGATAGGAGAGCTTTTCGTTCTTCTCGATGGACACCGTGCCGACCAGCACCGGCTGACCCTTGGCGTGGCACTCCTTGATCTGGCGGATGACCGCGCGGTACTTGGCAGCCTCGGTCTTGTAGACAACGTCCGGATTGTCCAGACGGGCGATGGGGCGGTTGGTCGGGATCTCGATGATGTCGAGGTTGTAGATCGTGCCGAATTCCTCCTCCTCCGTCAGCGCCGTACCGGTCATGCCGGAGAGCTTTTTGTAAAGGCGGAAGTAGTTCTGGAAGGTGATGGTGGCGAGCGTCTTGCTCTCGCGTGCGACCTCCACGCGCTCCTTGGCTTCAATGGCCTGATGCAGACCGTCGGAGTAGCGGCGCCCGAACATGAGACGACCGGTGAATTCATCGACGATGACGACCTGACCGTCCTTGAGGACATAGTCGATGTCGCGCTTCATCGTGCCGTGCGCCTTGAGCGCCTGGTTGACATGGTGCGCGATGGTGGAGTTTTCGGGGTCGGACAGATTTTCAAGGTTGAAGAATTCCTCGACCTTTTTGATGCCGCGCTGCGTCAGCGTTGCGGTCTTGGCCTTTTCATCGACGATGTAATCGGCAGTCTCGTTGACGTCCTCTTCTTCCTTTTCGTCCGTCTCGGCAATGACCTTCTTGCGGAAGGTGCGCACGAGAGATTCCGTGCGGGAATACATCTCCGTGGATTTTTCGCCCATGCCGGAGATGATCAGCGGCGTGCGCGCTTCGTCGATCAGAATGGAGTCGACCTCGTCGACGATGGCGAACGAGTGTCCGCGCTGAACAAGCTCGGAGCTGTAGATCGCCATGTTGTCACGCAGGTAGTCAAAGCCCATTTCGTTGTTGGTGCCGTATGTGATGTCGGCGGCATAGGCAGCTCTGCGCTCCTCACTGGAAAGGTCGTGGACGATGAGACCCACGGTAAGACCGAGGAAGCGATGGACCTTGCCCATCCACTCGCTGTCGCGCTTGGCGAGATAGTCGTTGACGGTGACAATGTGCACGCCGTTTCCGGTAAGACCGTTGAGGTAGGCGGGCAGCGTTGCGACCAGCGTTTTGCCTTCGCCGGTCTTCATCTCGGCGATGCGACCCTGATGCAGCACGATGCCGCCGACGAGCTGAACGCGGTACGGACGGAGCCCGAGCACGCGGTCAGACGCTTCACGCACGGTGGCAAATGCCTCGGGCAAAATGTCGTCAAGCGTTTCGCCGTCGGCAAGGCGCCGCTTGAACTCCGGCGTTTTCGCCTGAAGCTCGGCGTCGCTCAGCGCCTTATACTCGTCCTCCAGCGCCTCGATTCGGTCAACGATCGGGTAGATGCTCTTGAGTTCGCGCTCAGAGTAGGTACCGAACACTTTGGTGAGAAGTCCCATAATTGCAAATTCCTTTCGTGGGAGCATATGAATACAAATACAGTATAGCACCGCACCGCCTGATATGCAAAGGAAATTTGCCGAAGGTTGATGAATGAATTGTAAATTTCCGGCGAACTGTGCTGCCTGCCGCCTTGCGCAAGGAATGCGCCTGTGCTAAAATGACCGCAGGACAATCATTTTAAGGAGGCGCTTTTATGAAACTTTCCTTTTACGGTGCTGATCGCTGTGTCACCGGCTCATGCCACTGCCTTGAGGTGGGCGGAAAGAAGATCCTCATCGACTGCGGTCTGCAGCAGGGACGCGACGAGATCGACAACCGCACGCTGCCTTTTGCGCCCAATCAGATCGACTATGTTCTGGTGACGCATGCGCATATCGACCATACCGGGCGGATCCCGCTGCTGGTCAAAAACGGCTTTTGCGGCGAGATCCTTACCACGCGCCTGACGGCGGAGCTGATGCAGATCATGCTGCTGGACAGCGCGCACATTCAGGAAAGCGAGGCCGAGTACGACAACCGCAAGGGCGAGCGCGCCGGCAAAGCGCCGGTCGAGCCGATCTACACGGTCGAAGACGCGCAGAATGTGTTCCGGTTTGTCACCACCTGCGAGTACGGCGAAACGGTCGCGCTTTGCGACGGTGTGCGCGTCACCTTTACCGACGCGGGACACCTGCTCGGCTCGGCCTCCATCACGCTGGAGGTGAGCGAAAACGGTTTGACAAGGACCATCGTTTTCTCCGGCGACATCGGCAATGTCGATCAGCCCATCATCCGCAATCCGCAGTACCTGAAAAAGGCGGATTATGTCGTCATGGAATCGACCTACGGCGACCGCAACCATACCGAGGTGTGGAGCTATACCGATGAGCTGGCGGAGATCATTGACGAGACGCTCTCCAAGGGCGGCAATATCGTCATTCCGTCGTTCGCCGTCGGGCGCACGCAGGAGCTTTTGTACTTTATCCGCGAGATCAAGGACGCCGGGCTTGTCAAGTCCGTGCCCGATTTTCCGGTCTATATCGACTCTCCGCTTGCCAAGCAGGCGACAACCATTTTCTGCGGCGATCTGCACGGCTATCTTGATGAAGAGGCGCTCGAGCTTGTCAAGGACGGTACGCACATGTTCTCGTTCCCCAACCTTCACCTGGTCGAGACGTCGGAGGAGTCGAAGCTGCTCAATATGGACACGACACCCAAGGTCATCATTTCCGCGTCCGGTATGTGCGACGCGGGGCGTATCCGTCACCATTTGAAGCACAATCTCTGGCGCGACAACAGCGCCGTGGTGTTCGTCGGCTACCAGGGCGTCGGTACGCTCGGCAGGCGGCTTCTTGACGGCGTGGAGAGCGTCAGGCTCTTTGGCGAGGAGATCGCCGTGCGCGCGAAGATCGTCAACTTCCAGGGGCTTTCCTCCCATGCCGACCACGACCATCTGCTCTCGTGGATCGAGTCGTATGATCCCAGACCCGCGAGGGTGTTTGTCGTTCACGGCGACGCCGACGTGATCCCCGCGTTTTCCGCGGAGCTGGAGACGCGCGGCTTTGCGACCTACGCTCCGCTCTACACCGCAAGCTATGACCTTGCGGCGGATCGGGAGCTGGAGCGCGGCTATCAGCCGGAGAAGAAGCGCTCCGCTGTCGCGACGCTCGCCGACGATCTTTACAGCAAGCTGCTCGCTGCCGCTGAGGCGCTGCTTGCGCTCGTGCGCAGCAAGAAGGGCGCGCCCAATAAGGAGAAAAAGGCATTTACCAGGCAGATCCTGGATCTGATCGAAACTTGGAGATAAAAGGAACGAGCAGCCAATGACCGAACTTGCCAAAAACCGGGTTCACACCGTCACCATTGAGGGATACGGCGGCGAGGGCATGGGTGTTGCGCGCATCGGCGGGCGCGTTGTGTTTGTCCGCGGCGCACTGCGCGCGGAGAAGTGTGAGATCATCATTCTCAAGGTGCTCAAGTCCGTCGCCTTTGCAAAGGTGCAAAAAATACTCGAGCCGTCGGGTGAGCGTGTCACGCCTGACTGTCCGTATTTTCCGCGCTGCGGCGGCTGTACTTACCGCCACATGAGCTACGGTGAGGAGCTGCGGCTGAAGAAGCAGCGCGTGCAGGATGCGCTCGCGCGCATCGGCGGCAGCAGCGTCGCCGTTGAGGAGATCCTCGGCGGAGAGGATATCCTGCGCTACCGCAACAAGGCGCAGTATCCGGTGTCTGCCGACGGCGCCGTGGGCTTTTACCGCGCGCGCACGCACGAGGTCATCGAGTGCGAAAGCTGCCTTCTGCTCAGACCCGAGGCGGATGCCGCGGCGGCGGCGCTGCGCCGTTATTTAACAAAATATGCCGTTTCCGGCTACGAGGAAAGAAGCGGAACGGGACTGCTCCGGCACCTCTATGTGCGCTCCAACGCGAAGGGGGAGAGCCTTGTCTGCGTTCTTGTCAACGCAGAGGAGCTTCCGCACGAGCGGGAGCTTGTCGCCATGCTGCGCGAGGCGTGCCCAAAAACGGTCGGCGTCGTGCTCGGCACGAATACCGCGAAAAGCAACGTCATCCTCGGCGACCGCTACCGTACGCTTTGGGGCGCAGACCGGCTGGAGGACACGCTTTGCGGTTTTTCGTTCCGCCTGAGCGTGCCGTCGTTCTATCAGGTCAACCGTGCGCAGTGCGAAAGGCTTTACGGCAAGGCGGTCGAGTTTGCACAGCTCACGGGCAGGGAGACGGTGCTCGATCTTTACTGCGGTGTGGGCACGATCACGCTCACCATGGCAAAGAACGCCGGAAGGGTGATCGGCGCGGAGATCGTGCCGGAGGCGATCGGGGACGCGAAGGACAATGCCGCGCGCAACGGCGTCACGAACGCGGAGTTTTTCTGCGGCGACGCGGGCGATGTCGCGGCAAAGCTGGCGCGCGAAAGGCTGCGCCCTGACGTCGTGACCGTCGATCCTCCGCGCAGGGGACTGGCACCGGAGGTCATCGCGGCCATCGCACGGATGCAGCCGCAGCGCGTGGTGTACGTTTCCTGCGACAGCGCCACGCTGGCGCGCGACGTCAAGCGCTTTGCGCAGG
>JAEDKW010000053.1 GCA_016295615.1 Oscillospiraceae bacterium
TCTTGCCGCCATGGAGGTTTGTGCCGCCATAGGCGTCTGCGCCGCCGTGGGTGTCTGCGCCGCTGTGGGTGTCCTCGTCTGCTGCGAGTTCCAGTTCAAATCGATCATTTTTTCGCTCTCCCCTATGTCTGATAATAAGCGTCCGTCGGATTATAGAAACAGTGCTTCCCGATGCGGATCTGAAACGTGCCGACTTTGCTGGGAAAGCTTTGCCGGCAGGTGTCGGAAAAGGGATTGAAAAACCACAGCGCGTCCTCCAGTCCCTGCAGCCGGTTTCCCGCTATCGCCCAGTCGGCGATCTCGTAGTGGACTTCGGTAGGTCGCATATTGTAGATGTTCTGCGGGTTATACACGCCGCCCTCCACCTCGCTGGCGCAGACGAACTGCCCCGGCTGAAAGATGATGTTGTGGATGCTCCCCTGTCCGACACGGGCATACTCTCCGCCGCTGGCCTCCACACGGTTCATCACCACGCTCGCCACCGCCTTCATGCCGTTGTCTCCCTCGCCGCCGGCTTCACACTCGATCAGACGCGCCAGAAGCTCCCTGTCGGAATAGGCCAATGCGTTTCCCTCCCCCGCGTTTCTTCTTTCTCAGTTTATGTCCTCCTCCTGTCCGTATTGAAAAGAATTTTTCAAAATTTTGGGCAGCAGCGCATCATTTGCGGTGCTGCCCGGTCAGAAACGGGAACTTTTTTGTATTTGCTCCGTCTTACTCTTCGGTGCGGGGCGAAAAAAGCCCTCAACGCGCCTTTCTCTCCCCCCGCTTTTTTCAAAACAGAGCCAACCCCATTTCCGCGTATCCGTCAGCGCGCAGCGAAAAGAGCTGCGTACCGCGCGCACGATTGACTCGAAAAAATGCTGCAAGGATCTTTTCCTTGCAGCATTTTTTATTCTTCCGTTCCCGCGCCGGGCTCCTCCGGCACAGTCCCGCCCTTCATCTGCAGCTCCTGCCACTGTTCCCTCGTGATGAGGAGCTGGCGCGGCTTGGAGCCCTCAAACGGTCCCACGATGCCGCGGCTCTCCATTTGGTCGACCAGACGCGCGGCACGGGAGTAGCCGAGCTTCAGCCGGCGCTGGAGCATCGAGACAGACGCCTGTCCGGTCTCCAGCACCACCTCCACCGCAGCCGGCAGCAGCTCGTCGCCGTCAGATGAGGCATCGTCCTCGGCGGCAGGCGCGCCCTTGGCAGCGCCCTTTTCCCTCTCGGCGACGTTTTGATTGATCTGGTCGATAACGGACTTGTCGTAGTTCGTTTCGCCGTTTTCCTTGACAAACTGCACCACGCGCTCGATCTCCTCCGCCGAAATGAAGCAGCCCTGAACGCGCGTGGGCTTGCCCTCGCCAAGCGGCGCGTAGAGCATATCGCCGCGACCGACGAGTTTTTCCGCGCCGGCATTGTCGAGGATGATGCGCGATTCCAGCGAGGAGGCGACCGCGAATGCGATGCGGCTGGGGATATTCGCCTTCATCAGACCCGTAATGACGTCCGCGGACGGACGCTGCGTGGCAATGACCAGGTGCATACCGGCGGCGCGGCCCATCTGCGCCACGCGGCAGATAGACTCCTCCACTTCCTTCGCCGCCACCAGCATCAGATCCGCCAGCTCATCGATCACGACCACGACGGTCGGCAGATGGGAAAGCGTTTCATCGCTCACGGCAAGCGCATTGTAGCCGGCAAGGTCCTTCACGCCATGCTCGGAGAAGAGCTTATAGCGCTTCATCATCTCGTACACTGCCCACTGCAGCGCGCCGGCCGCCTTCTTCGGGTCGGTGACAACGGGGATGAGCAGGTGCGGAATGCCGTTGTACGGCGCAAGCTCGACCATCTTCGGATCGACCATGATAAAGCGCACGTCCTCCGGCGAGGACTTGTAAAGAAGCGACACGATCAGCGAGTTCGTGCAAACCGACTTGCCGGAGCCCGTCGTGCCGGCGATGAGCACGTGCGGCAGCTTGGCAATATTGCCGATGATGTTCTCGCCGCTGATGTTTTTGCCGACGGCAAACGCGACATTGGATTTGTGCGAAACGAATTCGCGGGATTCGAGCACGTCGCGGATATGAACGGCAGAGACGAGCTTGTTCGGCACCTCGATCCCGACGACCGAGATCTTGTCGGGGATCGGCGCAATGCGCACGCCGCTTGCGCCGAGCGCAAGGGCGATATCGTCCTGCAGATTGGTGATCTTGGAGAGCTTGACTCCCTGGTCAAGCGTAAATTCATAGCGTGTGACGGACGGACCGCGCACAACGTCGCCCGCCTTTGCCTCCACGCCGAAGCTTGCAAGCGTTTCGGAAAGGCGTCTTGAGTTGTTGCGCAGCTCTGCGCCGGCCTGCTGCGGATTGCCGCCATGCCCCTGCTCAAGCAGCGTGATGGGCGGATAGCGGTAGGCGGGCTTTTCCCCTTCGCCCGCTTCGATCTCCTGCGCAACGGTCTGCGCCGCCGCTTCGACTTCCGCGCGCCTGAGCTTCTCCGCCCCGCCCTCCGGCGCCGAAACGGGCTGATTCCCGTCCGGCAGAGGTTTCGGCACTTCAACGCCCGCGGCGATCTTCGGCTCCCTGTGCAAAAACGGCGGCTGCGTTTCCGCCTTCTCCCCCGATCTCGCTTCCGGCTCAGACAGCAGCTCGTCCGGGCTCTTGATATGATCCGCCTTTTTCGCAAAGAAGCCGCCCGTGCGCCTGACCGGTTTTTCCTCGCCGTCGAGCGGAATGTCGATCACCGCGGATTTTTTGGCCGCCTTGGGCGCGCTCTTCGGCGCCTCCGGCTCCGGCTCATAAGGCACCGGTTCGTGTCTTCTGACCGCCTCGATCATGGCGCCCGGCGTCAGACGCAGCGCGACAAAAAGCATCGTCACGGTCAGCACGGTAAAGATAATGAGCGTCGCCACCTTGCCGAGCACCGCAAGAAAGCCGATGGCAAGCGCGCCGGCGAGCGCGCCGCCGCTTGTCTTTGCGATGCCGGTGCTCCACAGGCGCTTCAAAACGCCGACGGAAGACGCAAACGTCTCCGTACACGCCGCGGCATGTACCATCGCGCCGATCAGCAGCGGCAGCAGCAGCGCACACACCACACGCGCAGCGACGGGACGGCCATGGTGGAAAAACAGTGCGTAAGCGCAAAGCAGCAGCGCAGGAAACAGGAGGTAATACCCATACCCCACCAGTCCGCAGCTCACCTTCGCGATCCAGTCAATCAAAATCGCGCCGGTCTGAAAATAGCTCACTGCGACGCAAAGCGCCAAAATCAGACACACGACGCCGCCCACTTCACGGCGGATCGGGCGTTTTTTGCCTTTTGCCGTGCGTCCGGCGGAGGTCTTTCTCGTTGTTGTTTTCTTCTGTTGCGGCATAATGATGAACATTCCTTTCTGCAATGTTCCAAGGCGCGAGCCCATCTCCGGAAAAGGGAGCGCCCGTTCTGCGCCGCGCGTTTCCTGCGCCGCGCAGGCGGCGGGAAACGCGGCAATTTATCATCAAAAGGACGAAAGTCTGTTTTCAGCCTTCCCTCAAATCATCGCGAGGATCAGCGTCATGATACCGACGCACCAGCAGTAATAGGCAAATGCCCCGAACCTGCCCTTGTCCGCCACATAGCGCAGCAGGCGGATGCTCAGGTATCCGGAAACTGCGGCAACCGCCACGCCGACCAGATAAACGGGGACGCTCGCCCAGTCAACGCCGGCTTCCAGCGCGTCCCTGAGCGCGAGAATGTTTGCGCCGAGGACGGCGGGAACGGAGAGCAGGAAGGAAAAGCGCACGGCAAACTTGCGCTCAAATCCGAGGAAGCACCCTGCCGTGATCGTCGTGCCGGAGCGGGAGATGCCGGGGCAGGTCGCGATCGCCTGCGCGCAGCCGACAAGCAGCACGTCGGCGACGGTGGCGTTCTTTTCGCTCTTGTGCCCCTTCTTCACGCGGTCGCTTGCAAACAGCAGACAGCCCGTGACGATCAGCGCACCGCCGACAAAGTACATATTGCCTGACAGGCTCTCAACCGCATCCTTGACCGGGAGGACCAAAAACAGCGGCAGCGTGCCGAGGATCAGCAGCAGGATCATGCGGCGCGCGGGCGGTACAGGTGTTGGCGTGGAGCGATGCGCAATATCTCTGATGCCGGCAAAAAACTCCGAGACCATCGCGCAAATATCGCTCCAGTAGGCGACAAACACCGCAAGGAGCGTGCCCAGATGGAGCAGCACATCAAAAAACTCCGGAATATCGGACACACCCTTCATCCCGAGCAGCTGCTCCGCGATGGCAAGATGTCCCGAGGACGAGATCGGCAAAAACTCCGCGATGCCCTGGATCAGTCCCAGCACGACGGAAGACAGGATCGTCATATATGTCCTTCCTTTCAAGACAATATTGATACTAAATCATTATATCATAGCCATTTGCAAATTACCACCACAATTTACCGAATTATGTAAATCAAACGGCAAAAAATCACCGTGCCGGGCAAACATCCGGCACGGTGACACAGCTTGTTTTTGTTTTTTGTTGGCAGCGGAACGGAGCGCTTCCCGCCGTTTTCAGCGGTTCATGCTCTCCAGCGCGTCCTTTGCCGCCATCTGCTCCGCCTCTTTTTTGCTTCTGCCCTCGCCGGTGCCGACGACCGTGTCGTTGAGCAGTACCGCAAAGGAAAAGACCTTATCGTGGTCGGGTCCCTGCTCCCCGATCAGGCGGTAGGTGAGCACCTGATTCGGCGTGCGCTGCACAAGCTCCTGAAGCTTCGTCTTGTAGTCGCGGCGCTTTGCCTCCGCCGTCTCCTCGCGCTCTTTATCGAGCAGAACACGGTGGATCAGTTCGCTTGCGGCGCGGATGCCGCCGTCGAGGTAAACGGCAGCAAAAACCGCCTCCGTCGCGTCGGCAAGGATCGAAGGACGGGTGCGCCCGCCGCAGCTCTCCTCGCCGTGACCGAGCTTGAGATATTCGCCCAGCTTCAGCCGCTGCGCGACCTCGTGCAGGCTGTCCTCACACACCAGAAGCGCACGGATGCGCGTCAGCTCGCCCTCGGGCGCGGTGGGATGCTTGGCGAAAAGGTACTCCGCCGTCACAAAGCCGAGCACACTGTCGCCCAAAAACTCAAGCCGCTCATTGGAAAAGACATTGTCACCGCGGTGCTCGTTCGCATAAGAGCTGTGGCGCAGCGCCTCCTCCAAAAGTGCCGGATTATGGAATTGATAGCCCAGGCTTTTCTCCAGGGTCTTCATACCGCTTCCTCCTATAAAAGTACGCCCCGCGCAAAAGCGGGGCGGACTTTTTGTTTCTTAATTCAGCTTTGCAGTCAGATAGCGCACGCAGTCGCCCACGGTCTTGAGGGCTGCAAGATCGTCCTCGGGGATCTCGTCGACCTCGAATTCCTCCTCCATGGCCATGACCAGCTCAACCAGATCCACGGAATCCGCGCCCAGATCGTCCTCGAAGGAGCTGTTCATGGTGACATCGTCAGGCTCAATGGCAAACTGCTCAACGATCAGATCCTGCATCGTCTTAAAGATTTCTTCTGCGCTCATTTTCATCTTCCTCCATCGGATATACTTCGTGCAAATGATACGGCAAAGAAGTAGCCGTGTCAAGACCCATTTTGCAAAAGCTCAGTCTTCCCTGCTGATGCGCATCTTATCAATATTTGCCTCGATATCGGCAATGATGCCGCTTTGCGCGACCTCGGCCGCCTGACGGATCGCATTGCAGAAGGCGACTTCGTTGGACGAGCCGTGCGCCTTGACCACCGGTCTGGAAATGCCCAGCAGCGCCGTGCCGCCGACCTCGTTGGGGTCGAGCATCTTCTTAAAGCCGGTAAGGGCGGACTTTAACAGCAGGGCAGCGAGCTTCGTGCCTGCGCTTTTCATCAGCACGGCTTTGAGCTCCTTCGCCATCAGCTTGCCGGTGCCCTCAATGCTTTTGAGCATGATGTTGCCGCTGTATCCGTCCGATACGATCACGTCGCACGCGCCCATCATGGCTTCCTTCGCCTCCACATTGCCGACAAAGTTGAGATGCCCTGCCGCGCCCGCTTCCTTGAGCTTCCGGTATGTTTCGCGCCGCAGCTCGTCGCCCTTGGACTCCTCCGCGCCGATGTTCAAAAGACCGACGCGCGGGCGCTCCACACCGAGCACCTTCTCGGCATAGTAGCTGCCCAGGTACGCGAATTGCAGCAGGTACTCCACCGTGCATTCCGCATTCGCGCCGCAGTCGATCAGCACCGCCTTGCCCGTCGCGGTGGGGATCGTGGGCGAAAGCGCCGCGCGGCGAAGACCGCGGATGCGCTTGACGACCAGCGTTGCCCCGGCAAGGAGCGCGCCCGTGCTGCCCGCGCAGACAAAGCCGTCCGCCTGACCGTCGCGCAGAAGGTTCAAGCCCACGGTGAGGGAGGAATCCTTCTTCTGCTTGAAGGCAGTGGAGGGATCGTCGCAGATCTCGACCACCTGCTCGGCGTTGACGATCTCGACGCCGGCGGGAAGCTCCTCCCTGCCGCACTCGCGCACCGAGCGCAGGATATCCTCCGTCCTGCCGGTGAGTATGATCTCCGTGCCGTACCTCTCATGTGCCAAAAGCGCACCCTTGACAGGCGCAAGCGGAGCAAAATCGCCGCCCATTGCGTCTACGATGATCTTCATGCGGTCTCCCCCTTTTTATTCTTTGATGTCCTGTAACACTTCTTCACGAAGCGCGTCGATCAGCGCAAGAGAGCGCTCGGAAAGCGCCGCGTTTTTCACGCGCTTGCCGCCCCTGATGCGGCATCCCAGCGGCGGCATGATGCCGAAATTGATGTTCATCGGCTGAAAGTCAACGACCGTGGGATTGCTGACATACCGTCCCAGCGCGCCGACGGCGGTCTCCATCGGGAAATCGACGCTTCTCTCGCCGAGCAGCCGCCGCGCCATTTCCACACCCGCCAAAAAGCCGGACGCCGCCGACTCAACATAGCCCTCAACGCCGGTCATCTGTCCGGCGAAGGCGATGCGCCCGTCCGCGATCAGGCGGTAATAGCGGTCCAGGAGACCCGGAGAGCGGAGATAGGTGTTGCGGTGCATCACGCCATAGCGGACAAAGTCCGCGTCATGCAGCGCCGGGATCATGGAAAAGACGCGCTTCTGCTCCGGAAAGCGCAGATGCGTCTGAAAGCCGACCAGGTTATAGATGCTGCCCTCGGCGTTATCCCTTCGCAGCTGCACCACGGCAAAAGGCTCTTTTCCCGTTTTGGGGTCCCTGAGCCCGCGCGGCTTGAGCGGTCCGTAGCGAAGCGTGTCGCGTCCGCGGCGCGCCATGACCTCGACCGGCATGCAGCCTTCAAACACATGCTTGTCCTCAAAGCCGTGGACCTCCGCCTGCTCCGCCGTGACCAGCGCCTCCCAAAACGCCTGATACTCCTCTTCCCCCATCGCACAGTTGACATAATCTGCCGTCCCCTTGTCGTAACGGGAGGCAAACCAGGCTTTTTCCATATCAACGCTCTCAAACGACACCAGCGGCGCCGCCGCGTCGAAAAAATTGAGCGTATGCCCGTCTCCGAGCTTCGCGGCGATGGCGTTTGCCAGCGCGTCGCTCGTCAGCGGACCGGAGGCGATGACAACGTTCCCCTGTGCGGGGATCTCCGTCACCTCGCCCTCCACTACCGTAATGTTGGGGTGGCTGCGCACCTTCTTCGTCACCAGTGCGGCGAAGCCGTGACGGTCAACGGCGAGCGCGCCGCCGGCTTCCACCTTCGTTTCGTCGGCACAGGCGAGGATCAGCGAGCCGAGGCGGCGCATCTCCTCCTTGAGCAGTCCCACCGCGTTTTCCAGCCGGTCGGAGCGCAGGGAGTTGGAGCAGCACAGCTCGGCAAAATCGTCGCTCTGATGCGCCGGTGTGCGCTTTTGCGGTTTCATTTCATAGAGCGTGACGCGGATGCCGCGTCGGGCAAGCTGCCACGCAGCCTCACAGCCGGCAAGTCCCGCTCCGATCACAGATACTTGCATGATTATTTTTCCTTTTTGACGGTCTTTTTTGCCGCCGCCTTCCTGGCGATCGTCTTTTTGGCAGCCGTCTTTTTTTCGACCGTCTTTTTGGCGCCCTTTTCCGCCGCCGGCG
>JAEDKW010000003.1 GCA_016295615.1 Oscillospiraceae bacterium
ATCAGCATAATACGCTCTCCCGTCCGTGCGTTTTCTGCTCGTTTCGCTTTGATTTTACCATGTATCCCGCCATGCTGCAAGTGCCGCGCAGCGCGTAAAAAAAGGGACGCTTTCGCGTCCCTTTTCTGCTTAAAACAGCGTCATCTGGCTGGTATCCGCCATGCCGGCAAAGGCGCCGAGCGCTTTGAGCTGCTCGATATGCGTCTTTGACAGCTTGCTGCAGCAGTCGGAAAACTCCTCAATGGAGGTGAAGGTCTTCCCTTTCCTCTTTTCTACCGTGTCGAGTGCAGCGGCTTCGCCGAGCCCACGCACGGAGGTGAACGGCGGGAGAAGCCCGTTTTCCGTCACAAGGAAGTTCGTGGCGTCGCTGCGGTAAATGTCGATGGTGTCAAAGTGGAAGCCGCGCAGGCAGAACTCATAGCACACTTCAAGCGTGATCATCAGATCCTGCTCGACCGCCGTCGCGTCCTTATTGTTCTCGATCTCGCGGATGCGGCGCTTGATGTCCTCCGCGTCGCGGCAGCACTCCGATGCGTCGAATGCCTTTGCGCGGATGGAGAAGAACGTCGCGTAAAACGCAAGCGGCTCATGTACCTTGAACCACGCGATGCGGAACGCCATCATGACGTAGGCGACGGCATGCGCCTTGGGGAAAAGGTAACCGATCTTGGCAAGCGATTCGATATACCACTCCGGCACATCGTGCTCGCGCATCTTCTCCACCCACATGGGCCAGTCGTCCGCCTTCCCCTTCTTGACCTTGCCCTTTCGCACGGCCTCCATGATCTTGAAGCTCATCTTCGGCTCAAGACCCATTGCGATGAGGTAAAGCATGATGTCGTCACGGCAGCCCACAGTCTCCAGAACGCTTGCCGTGCCGCTCGTGATAAGCTCCTTTGCGTTGCCGAGCCACACATCCGTGCCGTGGGAGAAGCCGGAAAGGCGCAGCAGCGTGTTGAAATCCTTCGGCTGCGTATCGACAAGCATCTGACGCGTAAAACGCGTGTTGAATTCCGGAATGGCAACGGCGCCGGTGGGACCGAGCACCTCGTCATTTTCATATCCGAGGACTTTGGAGGAGGTAAAAATACTCATCGTGTCCGGATCGTCGAGCGGGATGGCGCGCGCGTTGACGCCGGTGAGCTTTTCAAGCATCCGGATCATGGTGGGGTCATCGTGACCGAGCATGTCGAGCTTGAGAAGATTGTCCTCCATACAGTGATAATCAAAATGCGTGGTGATGGTGTCGCTGTCCGGGTCGTCCGCCGGGTGCTGCACCGGACAGAAATCCTCAATATCCATATCGTCCGGCACGACAACAAGCCCGCCGGGGTGCTGACCGGTCGTTCTTCTCACGCCGACGCAGCCCGCCGTCAGGCGGTCGATCTCCGCGTTGCCGGCAGCGATGCCGTTTTCTTCGAGGTACTTTTTAACAAAGCCGTAGGCGGTCTTTTCCGCAAGCGTGCCGATCGTACCGGCGCGGAAGACCTGGGTCTTGCCGAACATTTCCACCGCATGCGCATGTGCGCGCGCCTGATACTCACCCGAGAAGTTGAGATCGATATCGGGCACCTTGCCGCCGCCGTAGCCAAGGAAGGTCTCAAACGGAATGTCAAAGCCGTCCTTCTGATAGGGTTCCCCGCACTTCGGACAGATTTTGTCGGGCATGTCGGCGCCGCAGCCGTAGCTGCCGTCCAAAATGAACTCCGAATTTCTGCACTTCGGGCAGCGATAGTGCGGCGGAAGCGCGTTGACCTCGGTAATGCCGGACATATAGGCAACGAGCGAGGAGCCGACGGAGCCTCGCGAGCCGACGAGGTAGCCGCACGCAAGCGAGCGCTGCACCAGCTTCTGCGCGGACATATATACGACGTCGTATTTGCCCAGGATACCGCCCAGCTCAACGTTGAGACGGTCGGTAATGAGCTGCGGCAGCTCTTCGCCATACAGCTCGTGCGCCTTGTCCCACACGAGTCGGTTGAGCTCCTCCTCCGAATTTTCCAAACGCGGCGGGAAGAGCCTTCCCTTGGGGAGAAGCTCGATCTCTTCGACCATGTCGGCGATCCTGCGCGTGTTGGTCACAACCACCTCGTACGCCTTTTCCTCTCCCAGATACGCAAATTCCGCAAGCATCTCCTCCGTCGTGCGGAAATAGAGGGGAAGCGATGCGTTCGCATCGGCAAACTTTTTTGACGCGAGCAGAATGTGGCGGTAGATCTCGTCCTCCGGCTCCTGGAAATGCACGTCGCCGGTGGCGCAGACCGGCTTGCCCAGCTCCTCGCCGAGCCGCACGATCGTGCGGTTGAATTCCCTGAGCTCCTCGTCCGAGCGCACGCTGCCGTCACGGATCATGAACCGGTTGTTGCACAGCGGCTGGATCTCCAGATAGTCGTAATAGGAGGCAATGCGCTTGAGCTCCGCCCAATCCTTATGGTCGGCGACTGCGCGGAACAGCTCGCCCGCCTCGCACGCCGAGCCGACGATCAATCCTTCGCGGTGGGCGTTCAGCTCGCTCTTGGGGATCGTCGGCACGCGCTTAAAGTACTTGAGGTTTGAAAGCGAAATAAGCTGATAGAGATTTTTAAGCCCCGTCCTGTTCTTTGCAATGAGGATGATGTGCTTGGGGAAGCGGTTGGTCCTGCTTCCCTGCGGACGGAGACGGAGCATCTCGCCGTTGATCTGCTGGATCCTCCCGACGCCGCGCTCCTGCAGCATCGGAAAGAATTTCCCGAGCATCTGCGCGACCGGCACCGCGTCGTCCGATGCGCGGTGATGGTTGAACGCCGGCAGCTGCAAATGCTCCGCCACGATATCAAGCTTGTATTTGCCCAGTCCCGGCAGCAGGTTCTGCGCAAAGATGAGCGTGTCGAGATAAGTCGGGTCAAACGGAATGCCGCACTTTTGGCACCCGGCGCGAAGAAAGCCGATGTCAAACTCCGCGTTGTGCGCGGCAAGGATGCGGCCGCCCGCAAAGTCAAGAAACGCACGAAGCGCCTGTTCCAGCTTCGGCGCGCCCCTGAGCATGTCGTCCGTAATGCCGGTAAGTCCGATGATCTCCGGCGTCAGGCGGCGCTCCGGGTCGACAAAGGTCTGGAAGGTATCGACGATCTCGCCGTTTCGCATAATGACCGCGCCGATCTCCGTGATCGCCTCGGTCGCGACCTTGAGACCGGTCGTTTCAATGTCAAAGCAGCAGATCTCCGAAGAAAAATCCCCGTCCTGATCGCCGTGCACGGCAATGCGGTCATCCAGATTGTTGACAAAATAGCCCTCGCAGCCGTAAAGTATTTTGATTTTACCCTCGCCGGCATGCCAGGCATCCGGGAAGCTCTGCGCCACACCGTGATCGGTGATCGCGATGGCGGGCATGCCCCACTTGGCGGCAAGCCTGACGACGCTGCCCGTGTCGGTCAGCGCGTCCATGTTGGACATCTTCGTATGCAGGTGCAGCTCCACGCGCTTTTCCGGCGCGTTGTCCATGCGTCCCTGATGCTCGATCGTCTCAATGTCGCGCGGATTGAGCTGCATATCCTTGCCGTCGAAGGTCAGCTCCATCGTGCCGCTGACGCGCAGCCACATGCCCGGCGCGATCTTATCCTGCACCTGCGCGATCTCCCGCTCGTACATGTTGCGCCGGATACTGACGGAGCCGGTGTAATCGGTCATCTCCAAAATCATGACCCACATACCGGCGCGGCGCGTTTCATGGCAGTCGAACTGAAAGACCTTGCCCTCGACCACCACACGGCCGCTCTTAGCGGTCAGCTCTCCCATCGGCAGGACATTGCCCTTGATCTCCCTGCCCATGATGACCCTGCCGCCCGCATCGATCCTCCTGCCTGCGCCCTTTTGCAGATCGGGAAACGCGACGGCGGTGGACTTGATATTGAGCGTCACGCGCGAAAGCTCATACTGCCTGGCAAGCAGCTGCTCCAGCGCGGTCTGCGCCGCATCGCTCACCTGCTCGTGCACCGTCATATCAAGCGTCATCGCGCGGCGCTCCGGTTCAAGCACCATATTGGTCACAATTGCGGTATTCAAGAGCACCCGCAGCTCAAACTCGGGTGAAAAATCGCTGAACAATTCAAAAAACGGAATCTTTTGTGCCATGGCTCTTCCCTATGTATCAAAGTTTTTCAATTTCCTTCAGCAAGGCGTCCACAAGCTTTTCCTGCGGAACCTTGTAAAGCACTTTTCCTTTTCGGAAGATCAAGCCTTCCCCCTCGCCGCCGGCGATGCCGATATCCGCCGCGCTCGCTTCGCCCGGTCCGTTGACGACGCAGCCCATGACCGCGACGGTGATCTTCTTGCTGCAGCCGGCAAGACGCTTTTCCAGCTCCTCGGCAATGGGGATCATGTTGTAGCCGGTCCTTCCGCAGGTCGGGCAGGAAACCAGATTCACGCCGGAGCGGCGAATGCCGCAGGCCTGCAGAATGCGCCTGGCGGCATAGACCTCCTCCACGGGGTCGGCCGTGAGCGACACGCGGACCGTATCGCCGATCCCCTCGCAGAGAAGACCGCCGATGCCGATCGCGGATTTGATCAGCCCCATGGAGGGCGTGCCCGCCTCGGTCACGCCGAGATGGAGCGGATAGTCGACGCGCTCATGCAGCAGACGGTACGCCGCCATATTGAGCGGCACATCCGAGCTTTTTACGCTGACGCAGATATCGGTAAAGTCGAACTTCTCCAAAAGCCTGATGTGTCCCATCGCGCTTTCCACCAGCGCTTCCGGCGTCACCTTGCCGTACTTTGCAAGAAGCGCCTTTTCCAGCGAGCCGCCGTTCACGCCGACGCGGATGGGGATCCGGCGCGCGCGGCAAGCGTCCACGACTGCCTTGACGTTCTCCTCGCCTCCGATGTTGCCGGGATTGATGCGGATCTTGTCCGCACCGCGCACGGCAGCCTCAACGGCAAGGCGATGGTCAAAATGGATATCCGCCACGAGCGGAATGGAGATCCGCTCCTTGATCGCGCTGATCGCCCGTGCCGCCTCCATGGTCGGAACGGTCACGCGCACGATCTCGCAGCCTGCGTCCTCAAGAGCCCGGATCTGCGCCGCCGTCGCGGCGGCGTCCTCCGTTTTTGTGTTGCACATGGACTGGATCGTCACCGGCGCGCCGCCGCCGAGGGCAACGCCGCCGACTGTGATCTGCTTCGTCATTTTCACACCTCTTTAGAACAGTTTCACAATGTCATGGAAGGTCACAAACAGCATCAGCGCCATCAAAAGCGCAAATCCGATGCCGTTGACTGCGTTGAGGTACTTGCTCGGGATCTCCTTTTTCACGAGCAGCAGCGCAATACGGTTGACCAGCAAAAACAGCACATGTCCGCCGTCGAGCGCAGGCAGCGGCAAAAGATTCATCACCGCGAGGTTGACGGCGATCATCGCGGCAAAGAACAGGATGCTCTGCATTGCCGCGCCAAAGCCTTCCTTCGCCTCGGTTTCCTTGCCCACCTCCGTGATCGTCGAAACGATACCGACCGGTCCGCTCAGATCGTCCACGCCCGCGCTGCCCGAAACAAGCATCTGCAGACTCAATCGCACAAGGCGCACATAGTCGATCGTCTGGTACCAGCTGTATTTGAGCTTCAAGCCGGGCGTCGCTTCGACAATTCCGCCGTAGGAAAAGCCGTAGGCTTTGTATTCCCTGCCGCTTTCGTCCTGATAGGTCTGCTTCGTGAGTGTGCGCGTGAGCTTTTTCCCGTCGCGCAGCACGGTCATCTCCAACGTATCGCCGCTGCCGGAAAGCTCCATGATGAGGGAAACGTCACTTTTGAGATAGACGCGCTCACCGTTGATGGCATAGATCGTGTCGCCGACCATAATGCCGTTTTCCCCCTCCTGGGGAAACCCGTCGTTGAGCGCGGCAATGTCCGCGGTGTAAAACCCGCCCGCGCCGGCGTACAGGCAGAGGACGATCAAAAAGCCGGTGAGAAAGTTCATGAAAGCGCCGGCAACGAAAATGAGCAGCTTCGCCCAAAAGCCTTTGTTGTTGAGCGCATTCGGGTCGTCGGAGTCCTCCTCCTCGCCCTCCATTGCGCAAAAGCCGCCGATGGGCAGAAGGCGAACCGAATACTCCGTCTCACCCTTTGTTTTGTGCAGGAGCCGCGGTCCCATGCCGATCGAAAACTCATTGACACGCACACCGCAGGCTTTGGCGGCAAGAAAATGCCCAAACTCGTGCACGGCGATCAGTACGCCGAAAATCAAAATCGCTGCAAGAATATAAACCATGCTGTTACTCCATACCGCGCGCAACGGCGCGGCTTTTTATTTCAGATGCGAAAACACCGCTTGCCGCGCAAGGCGGTCTGCTTCCAGAATATCCGCCAAAGCGGGATTTGATACCTGTTCGACCGTATCCAGCGCCGCTTCGACGAGCGCGGGAATGTCGTTAAACCCGATCTGCTCGCGCAGGAACGCCCCGACGGCAGCCTCATTCGCTCCGTTCATCACCGCGCAGCTCGTGCCGCCGGCTTCAGCGCACCGTCTGGCAACGGCGAGGCAGCGGAAGGTCTCTTCATCCGGTCGGGCAAAGGTCAGCGGCGGGCAGGACAAAAGATCCAGCGCATCCGGCGTGTGCTCCGCGCGGAAAGGATAGGCCATCGCATAGCGGATCGGCAGCTTCATGTCGGGTATGCCGAGCTGGGCAAGATAAGCGCCGTCGCAAAACTCCACGAGCGAGTGGACGATGCTCTGACGGTGGATCACCGCGCTGACCTTCTCGGGCGGCAGACGGTAAAGCCGCATCGCTTCGATGATCTCAAGTCCCTTATTCATCAGCGTTGCAGAATCAATCGTGATCTTCGCGCCCATCGTCCAGTTCGGATGTTTGAGCGCGTCCGCCCTGGTTTTGCCCGCAAGCTCCGCACGGGAGAGCCCGTAAAACGGACCGCCGGAGCAGGTCAGCACGAGGCGGCGGATCTCGCCGCGGTCGCGGCAGCCCTGTAAACACTGAAAGATCGCGGAATGCTCGCTGTCCACGGGGATGATCTCCGCACCGGTGCGCGCCGCGGCATCCATCACCAGCTCCCCGGCGCAAACGAGCGTCTCCTTGTTCGCAAGCGCAATCCGTTTTCCTTTGGAAATCGCGGCAAGCGTCGGCTTGAGCCCGATCATGCCGACCACGGCGGTGACGACCGTATCCGCTTCCTCCGCCGTGGCTGCGGCGAGCAGACCGTCCATACCGGAGAGAACCTCGATGCCTGTATCGGAAAGCCGCGCTTTCAGCTCACGCGCGGCGGCTTCGTCATAAAGCGCGACGAGACGCGGAGAAAACTCCCGCGCCTGCCGCTCGATCAGATCGACGCTGCTGTTTGCCGTCAGCGCCGCGACCGCCACGCCGAGTTCGCGCACGACCTCAAGCGTCTGGCGACCGATGGAGCCGGTCGAACCAAGTAAAGCGATACTCCTTGTCACCTCAGATAATACCTCCGCTCACACACAAGTAAACGACGGGTGCAATGAACATGCTGGAATCAAACCGGTCGAGCATGCCGCCGTGCGTCAGGAACAGATGGCTGTAATCCTTGACGCCGTTTTCGCGCTTGATGAGCGACATCGAGAGGTCGCCGAGCTGTCCGAACACGTTGGCGACCGCACCGACGCCGATGAGGTGCAGATAGTCCGGCGCATAGCCGAAGCACTTTGCGCCGATCAGTCCGAGCAGGCACATCGCAAGCGCGCTGCCGATGGGACCGCCGATCCCGCCTGCCCACGTCTTGTTGGGGCTGACATGCATCGCCATCTTGCGCTTGCCGAACCACATTCCGAAATACATTGAGAGCGCATCGCCGGCAAACGCGATGAAGAACGGCGCAAGCACATAGACCTTGCCGAAGCTCTCGTGCATCCGCAGCAGGAAGATGCAGCTATACATCATCGGAAACACGATGCCGCCGACGATGGAAACGGAAACATCACAGAAGGTAAACGGTTTCTCACTGCCGTAGGTCACGATGGCGACCCAGAACAGGAAGATCACCAGGACCAGCGGCAAAATGAACCAACGGCAAAACGGCGCGTGCGCCGCATCACCGTAGGCGATCAAGTCTGCCGCATAGTACCATTCGCGCCAGTCGTAAACGACCCATTCCGAAAAGGCGGCGATCCCTATCGTCACCACATACACCTTCTTGGGTACATTCTTCCCCGCCGTGTGCAGCAGCTCATACGCCGCTACGCCTGCGATACCGCACACGAGCAGCAGCGTTGCCCACGCAGGGCACAAAAGCAGCACCGCCAGCAGCGCCGGCAGTCCAACGATCACGACCAACCATCTTTGTTTCATCCTTTTGTCTCCTTGTGAGGGATTATTGTCTGCTCAGCCCGCCAAACCGGCGGTCGCGGCTCTGATAGGCGATGAGCGCCTTGTCAAACTCGCGCTCGTCAAAATCAGGCCACAGCGTGTCGGTATAGTAAAACTCGCTGTAAGCGCACTGCCACAAAAGATAGTTGCTGATGCGCTTCTCGCCGCCGGGACGAATGAGCAGCTCCGGCGAGGGCAGCCCTGCGGAGTAGAGATAGCGCTCAAAGCCTTCCTCGCTCAGCGAATCCGGCGCGTACTTCCCCGCCGCGCAGTCGGCGGCAAAGGCGCGCGCGGCATGCACGATCTCGCCGCGTCCGCCGTAGTTGAGGCAGATGTTCGCCTGAAACCCGTCGATGCGTGCGCTGATCTCATCCGTCCGGCAGATCAGCGCGCGTGTCTCCTCATCCAGAACGCTCAGATCGCCCAAAAAGCGCAGACGGTTCCGATCCCTCTCCATCGTGTCGATGCACTCGTGCAAATACTGCTTGAGAAGGCGCATAATGCCGTCCACCTCGTCCTGCGGACGCTTCCAGTTTTCCGTGGAAAAGGCGTAGACCGTCAGATAGTCGATCCTGAGCTCCTTGCAATAGGTGCCGATGCGGCGGAACATCTCCGCGCCCGCCCTGTGCCCTGCCGAGCGCGGAAGACCCCGCTTCTGCGCCCAGCGACCGTTGCCGTCCATGATAACCGCAACATGAGAAGGCAGGTTGGCTTTGTCAACCTGCCCCATGCTTTTCTTCGTTCCGAACAGTCCCATCAGACCGCCATCAGTTCCTTTTCCTTCTTGTCAAGAAGGGCGTCGATTTCCCTGCACATATCGTCGGTCAGCTTCTGGAGATCCTTCTCGGCGAGCTTGTAATCGTCCTCGGTGATCTCGGAATTCTTCTGCATCTTTTTGAATGTGTCGATCGCATCACGGCGGATGTTGCGGATGGCAACCTTGCCGCCCTCGGAGTACTTATGGATCTGCTTGACGAGCTCCTTACGGCGCTCCTCCGTCAGCTGAGGGAAGATCAGGCGGATCGTCTTGCCGTCGTTCTGCGGATTGATGCCAAGGTCAGACTCCTGAATGGCACGCTCGATGAGCTTGAGCGCAGAGCCGTCCCAGGGGGTGATGACCAGCTGGCGCGGATCGGGCGAACCGATGGACGCGATCTGCTGAATGGGGGTGGGAGAGCCATAGTAATCGACCATGATGCGGTCAAGCACAGAAGCGTTCGCGCGACCGGCGCGAACCGCCGCGAAGTCCGCAGCGACAGAGTCGATGCTCTTCTTCATTTTTTCTTCGTAAATCTTATAATCGTCTTTATTCATGGGGAAACCTCCTCAAAAAATAATTTTATTCTTCACCGACGATCGTGCCGATCTTTTCGCCCCGGATCGCGCGGATGATATTTTCGGGATCCTTCAGCGCAAAGACCAGAACAGGAATATGGTTGTCCATCGAAAGGCTCGTCGCCGTGGAGTCCATGACGGCAAGATGCTGGGCAAGCACATCCTCATAGGAGATCGCGTCGTACTTTTTCGCGTTTGCGACCTTGGCAGGGTCGGCATTGTATACGCCGTCAATATTCTTGGCAAGCAAAATCACGTCTGCACCGATCTCCGCCGCGCGGAGGACCGCTGCCGTGTCCGTGGAGAAAAACGGAGAGCCGATGCCGCAGCCGAAGAGCACCACGCGACCTTTTTCCATGTGACGGATCGCCCGCGCACGGATATAAGGCTCCGCGACTTCCTTGATCTCCAGAGCCGTCTGGATGCGGACGTCGACGCCCTTCTGCTCCAGCACGTCGGCAACCGCCATGCAGTTCATTGCCGTTGCCAGCATGCCCATATGGTCGGCGCGCGTACGCTCGATATAGCCTTCGCCGTTCTTAACGCCGCGCCAGAAGTTCCCGCCGCCGATCACAACGCCGATCTGCACGCCCATCTCGGTGCACTGCTTAATGACGTCGCAAACCCTGGAAACAATGTCAAAATCGAAGCCGAAGTGCTTCTCCCCCGCAAGCGCCTCACCGCTGATCTTGAGCAGAACGCGCTGATACTTTAACTGAGCCATGGCTCTTTCCTCCTTTGGCGGGCAGTCCATTTTCTTACCAATATATTGTACTTCATTTTTCGGCATTTGCATAGAGGGCAAAGCCGTTTTTTTCGAAAAAAAAACCGGTCGCCGCTCTTGTCACATTTGACGATAAAATAAGGAGAGGGTCTCCCCTCTCCTCTCCGGTTATTCGCAGAATTTTCGCAGCAAGCCCAAAAGCTGCTCCTTGCCGTCGCCGCGTTCGGCGGAAAACGGCACGACGATCTCGTCCGGGCGAAGCTCCAGCGTCTCGCGAATGCGTGCGAGATTCGGCTCGATCTCACTCTTTTTCAGCTTATCGAGCTTGTTGGCGACGATCACGACCGGACAGCCGGTCTGCACAAAAAAGTTGTGCATGGTCACGTCATCGGCTGTCGGCTTGTGGCGGGAATCAACGATCAGAACGCCAAGGCTGATCAGTCCCGCACTTTGAAAATAGTTTTCCATCAGCCTTCCCCAGCGGTCACGCTCGGCTTTGGAGACCCTGGCGTAGCCGTAGCCCGGGAGATCGACGAGATAGAGCTTATTGTCGATCCTGAAGTAGTTGATCTGCGTCGTTTTGCCGGGAGATGCGCCCACACGGGCAAAATTCTTCCGGTTCACCAAACGGTTGATGACCGAGGACTTGCCCACATTGGAGCGTCCCGCAAAGGCAAGCTGGTGCAGTCCGTCGCGCACAAACTGGTTCGGCGAGGCGGCAGAGAGCACGAACTCCGCCCTGGTAAAATTGATCGCCATAAACGGTAATCTCCTGTTCTGTTTTTGCCTCACACGCGCAGCGTCGGAGCGACAGCACCGTCGCCCGGCGCGACAAAAGCGGTGACATCCGCAACAGAGCGCACCTCGGGATAGCGCAGCGCGGCGGCGAAAACGGCATCCACCGTCTCGACCGTGATGAAATGCAGCTTTTCGCGCACGCTTTGGTCGATCTCGGCAAGGTCTTTTTCATTGTCCTTCGGGAGGATGACGGTATGGAGCTTGGCCCGAAGCGCCGCCATGGTCTTCTCGCGCAGTCCCCCGATCGCCATCACGCGCCCACGCAGCGTGATCTCGCCCGTCATGGCAACGTCATGGCGCACGCTCCGGTTCGTAAGTGCAGACAGGATCGCCGTGGCGACCGCAATGCCGGCGGAGGGTCCGTCCTTGGGAACGGCGCCCTCGGGAAAGTGAATGTGAATATCCTTCGTCCGGTAAAAATCGGTGGGGATACCAAGCTCGATCGCGCGGGCCCGCAGGCAGGAGAGCGCGGCCTTGCAGCTTTCCTGCATCACATCGCCGAGGTTTCCGGTCAGCTCCAGCTTGCCGGTACCCTCCATGACATTGACCTCGACCGGCAGGATCTCGCCGCCGACCTCCGTCCATGCAAGACCGTTCACCACACCGACAAGGTCCTTTTCACTCGTCTTTTCGCGCGTATAACGCGGTGTTTCGAGGTAAGCCGTCAGATTCTTATCTGTAATGTAAATATGCTTTACATCGCTTGTTGCAAAGCGCATCGCTGCCTTGCGGCATGCCTTTGCAAGCTGGCGCTCCAGCTGACGCACGCCGCTCTCCCTTGTATAGAGGGAAATCATCGCACGAAGGGCAGGCTCGTCGATACGCAGGGCGTTTTTCCCGATGCCGTGCGCCTCCTTCTGCTTGGGCAGCAGGTGTCGCGCAGCGATCTGCACCTTTTCCTCGTCCGTATAGCTGGGAAGCTCAATGACCTCCATACGGTCAAGCAGCGGACGCGGAATGGTGTCGGTCGTGTTGGCGGTCGTGATGAACAGAACGCGGCTCAGATCGACCGGGATCTCCAGATAATGATCGCGGAATGAACCGTTTTGCTCGCTGTCAAGCACCTCGAGAAGCGCGGAAGCAGGGTCGCCGTGCGCGTCGGCAGAGAGCTTGTCGATCTCGTCGAGCACCAGCAGCGGATTCATCGAGCCGCTGCGCGTGATGCCTTCAATGATGCGTCCGGGCATCGCGCCGATGTAGGTCTTCCGATGACCGCGGATATCCGCCTCATCCCGCACGCCGCCGAGCGACAGCCGCGCGACTTTGCGGTTGGTCGCTTTTGCAACGGACAGCGCGATGGAGGTTTTTCCGACGCCCGGCGGACCGACAAGGCACAGGATCTGTCCCTTTGCCTGCGCATTGAGCTGGCGAACCGCAATGAATTCCAGAATGCGCTCCTTGACCTTCTCCAGACCAAAGTGGTCGCGGTCAAGGATCTTTTTCGCCTGGGCGACACTGGCGCGCTCCTTCGTCTCGACGCCCCACGGCATCTCGAGCACGGTGTCAAGATAGTTGCGCAGAACGGACGCCTCGGCGGAGCCGAACGGCTGCCTGCTCAGGCGATCCACATCCTTGAGGAGCTTTTTTTCCGTCTCCTCCGGGAACCTGACTTCTTTTATTCTGCGGCGGTATTCGTCAACTTCTTCCTCGCTGTCGCCCTCGCCGATCTCGTTTTGCAGCACCTTGATCTGCTCGCGCAGGACAAACTCCTTCTGGATCTGCCCGACGCGGGAGCGGACCTTGCTTTCGATGTCCTGCTCCATGGCGATGACGTTCACCTCGCGCACGAGGATCTCATTCATGCGGCGCAGGCGCGTAAGCGGCTGCAGCTCGTCGAGGATCGCCTGCTTGTCCTGATAGCGCAGGTTGATCTGCTGGGCGATAAAGTCCGCGAGATATCCCGGGTCGTCCGCCTCCATAATGACGGCGTAGACTTCGTCCGGCAGCTTCTGCGTCAGCTCGGCGTATTCGGCAAAGTTCGCATAGGTCTGGCGGAGCAGCGCCTCGGTGCGGTTGCCGCGGCGCACGGGCTTAGGCTCGTCGATCACCTCGACCTGCGCCTGCAGGAACGGCTCACGCTGCCAGATGCGCTTGAGCCTTGCACGGCTGACGCCCTCCATCATCACGCGGATGGCGCGCTCGGACACGCGCAGGATCTGGGTCACGCGGGAGATGGTGCCGATCTCATAGAGATCTTTTTCCTCCGGAAGATCTACGCCGATCTCGCGCTGCGTGACAAGAAATATCTCCTGTCCGGTCTCCATGGCGCGCTCAAGCGCGCACACGGAAATCGCACGCTCCACGTCGAAGCTCGTGTTCATGCGGGGGAACACGGTAAGACCGCGCAGAGCGAGCGCAGGAAGGTTCTTGGTGATAAATTCCATGGTTTCTCCTTACGAGGCGGAGGGTGTCTCCTCCGCCTTTTCTTTCAAAGCGCGGTGTGTGATCTGAGCCTTCCCGGTTTTTTCCACACACGCACGATCGATGACCACACGCTCGATGGTGCGGTCGGACGGGATCTCATACATGATGTTCATGAGAAGATCCTCCATCACGGCACGCAGACCGCGCGCGCCGATGTTGCGCTCAATCGCCTTGTCGGCAACGGCTTCGAGCGCTTCCTTGTCAAAGCTCAAGTCAACGTCGTCGTAGGAAAACAGCTTCTGATACTGCTTGACCAGTGCATTTTTCGGCTCCGTCAGGATCCTGACGAGATCCTCGCGCGTGAGCGCGTCGAGCGCGGTAATGACCGGAAGCCTGCCGACCAGTTCGGGAATGATGCCGAACTTCAAAATATCGTGCGGCTGGACCTCACGCAGGAGCTTGTTGTTGTTCTTCTCGCTTCTGGATCTGACCTCGGCGCCAAAGCCCATGCTCTTGCGGTCAAGACGGCTTTCAATGATCTTTTCAAGACCTTCAAATGCGCCGCCGCAGATGAAGAGGATGTTGTGCGTGTCGATTTGAATGAACTCCTGATGCGGATGCTTGCGCCCGCCCTGCGGCGGAACGTTCGCGACCGTGCCTTCGACGATCTTCAAAAGCGCCTGCTGCACGCCCTCACCGGAAACATCGCGGGTGATGGAGGTGTTCTCGCTCTTGCGGGCGATCTTGTCGATCTCATCGACATAGATGATGCCGCGCTCGGCAAGCTCCACGTCGTAATCCGCCGCCTGCAGAAGACGCAGGAGAATGTTTTCCACATCGTCGCCGACATAGCCGGCTTCGGTAAGCGTGGTCGCGTCTGCAATGGCGAAGGGCACCTGCAGGATGCGGGCAAGCGTCTGGGCAAAGAGCGTCTTGCCCGAGCCGGTGGGTCCGAGCAGCAGGATATTGCTCTTTTGCAGCTCCACCTCGTCGCCGCCGCCGAAGAAAATGCGCTTATAGTGGTTATAGACGGAGACGGACAGCGCGATCTTTGCCGCCTCCTGCCCGATAATATACTGGTCGAGCACATCGTGGATCTCGCGCGGCGTAGGAATGGAGTCCGGCACTTCCAGCGTTTCCGTTCTCTCCTCGTATCCGTCCTCCACGATATCCATGCACAGGCGCACGCATTCATCGCAGATACGCACGCCGCCGGGACCCTGGATCATGCGGTGAACCTCCCGCTCCGGCTTGCCGCAAAAGGAACAGCGGATCGCTTTCTTCTTTTCTTCACTCATCGGTTTTTGTCCTTATCTCTTGTAAATGACTTTGTCCACCAGGCCGTATTCCTTCGCCTCGTCCGCGCTCATCCAGTTGTCGCGTTCGGAGTCCGCCTTGATCTGCTCCGGCGTTTTGCCGGTATTCTCGGCAAGGATCCTGTTCAGGCGCTGCTTGATCTTGAGGAAATGCTCCACATCGATCTCCATGTCCGTAACCTTTCCCTTGGTACCGGCGGAGGGCTGGTGGATCATGACCTCACTGTTGGGCAGCGCGATGCGCTTGCCCCTGGCGCCGGAGGAAAGCAGAAAAGCGCCCATGCTTGCCGCCATGCCGACGCAGATGGTGGATACGTCGCACTTGATATACTGCATGGTATCGTAGATCGCCATGCCTGCGGTCACACTGCCGCCGGGAGAGTTGATGTAGAGCTGGATATCCTTGTCGGGATCCTTCGCCTCCAGGAAAAGGAGCTGGGAAACGATCAGGCTTGCGGTCGTGTCGTTGACCTCCTCGCCCAAAAAGACGATGCGGTCCTCCAGCAGACGGGAGAAAATATCGTAGGAACGCTCTCCGCGGTTGGTCTGTTCAACAACATAAGGAACTAAACTCATCATGATACCTCCGTTTCGTTCATACCTTATTCAAATTTAGGGTATGTACACAATCAACCACAAATGAAGACCATTTGTGGTTGATCGGTGTTTCTATCTATTCTGCCCAGCCTTCGGCTTATTCAGCCTTCTTAGCGGTCTTTTTTGCAGCGGTCTTCTTTTCCGCCTTTTCCTCGCCCTCGGCAGCCTTTGCGGCGGTCTTCTTGGCGGCAGGCTTCTTGGCAGCAGGCTTTTCCTCCGTCTTCTCCCCGTCCTTGGTCTCCTTCCTGGCGGGTTTTTTGGCGGCAGGCTTCTTGGCGGGCTTTTCCTCAGCCTTCGCTTCGCCTTCGGTCTCCTTCTTGGCGGGCTTGACGGCCTTGGCGTTGTCAACGACGACTGCGATGGTCTTCTCACGCATCAGCTGCTCACGGACGGAGGGCGCGTCAAGATACTTCTTGAGCATATCAAGCTCCATCTTGTACTGCTCCGCCAGCTTGGCGTACTCCGCCTCGATCTCCTCTTCGGAGACCTCGATCTTTTCCGCCTTCATGATCTCAGCCATGGCGAGGTCGAGCCTGACCTGCTTTTCCGCAGGCTCTCTGCCGTCGGCAAGGAACTTTGCCTCGTCCATATTCATCATCTTGCAGTACTGGTCATAGGGGATCCCCTGAGACTCCAGACGCTGCTTGAACTCCTCAAGGAAGCGGCGGCACTGCTCTTCGATCAGGACTTCGGGAATGTCGCATTCGATCCCGTCGGCGACCTTCTGCATCAGGGCGTTCTCATAGGCGAACCTGGCAGCCTTCTCGCGCTCTTCGGTGATCTCCTTCTTGATGCTGTCCTTGAGCTCCTTGATGGTGTCGAACTCAGAAACATCCTTGGCAAATTCGTCGTCAGCCTTGGGAAGCTCCTTAGCCTTGACCTCATTGACCTTGACATGGAACACAACGGCCTTGCCGGCGAGATCCTTATGATAATCCTCGGGGAAGGTAATGTCGATGTCCTTCTCCTCGCCGGTCTTCATGCCGATGACCTGATCCTCAAAGCCGGGAACGAAGCTGCCGGAGCCGAGCTCAAGCTCGTAATTCTCGCCCTTGCCGCCCTCGAATGCTTCGCCGTTGTCGAAGCCTTCAAAGTCGATCACGGCAATGTCGCCGAGCTTGGCCTTGCGCTCAACGGAAACGAGGCGCGCGTTGCGCTCGACCATCTCCTCCAGGCGCTGCTTGACATCCTCAGCGCTGACCTTGACCTCTTCCTTCTCCGCGCTGATGCCCTTGTACTCGCCGAGCTTTACCTCGGGATACACGGCGACGGTGGCCTTAAAGGTGAACCCGTCAGCCGTAACTTCGCCGACGATCTCCACGTCGGGATAGCCGATGACATCCAGACCGCTGGAGCTGACTGCCTGCGTATATGCCTCGGGCAGGGCGGCATCCACAGCATCGCTGTAGAATACGCCTGCGCCGTACAGTTTTTCAATCATCTTGCGGGGCGCCTTGCCCGGACGGAAGCCCGGAACGCGAATCTGCTTGCGCGTCTTCAGGTAAGCCTTGGCGACGGCAGCTTCAAATTCTTCTGCGCCGACTTCAATGGTGAGGGCGACTCTGCTTTTTTCAAGCTTTTCGGTGTTTTTCACAGTCATGATTTCTTTTTCCTCCGTATTAAGCATATTCATGCTTTTGCAGTTTGGTATTGTAACATAGACTTTTGGAAATATCTACCCCTTTTCTGCTAATTCAAGATTTTTTTTGGAATAAATCCAAGATAATCCGCAGAAATGAGTGCATATTCAGTCATGTTTCTCCGTCCTTCAAACGCGCGGGTGTGTGTGGGACCGTGCAGGTGACCGTAATAGCAGCGCTCTGCGCCGTAGCGGTCGATCACATTCAGCATCTCCGGGCACTGATAACCGTGATAAATGGGCGGATAGTGCAAAAAGCAGAGGATCTTCTTCTCCCCGGCGCATTGAAATGACGCTTCCAGCCGCAGTGCCTCGCGGTGAAGCATTTTGCCCGTGTGCGTTCCTTCCGCTTCCTCCTCATAAAACCAGCCGCGCGTACCGCAGATGGCATAGTCGCCGTAGAAAAAGCAGTTGTTATGGAGAATGTCGATGCTTGTGATATCGTGCGCGGCAAAGAATTTCTTCATCTTCGACGCCGTTTCCCACCAGTAGTCGTGGTTTCCCTTGAGCAGGAGCTTTTTTCCGGGCAGCGCGTCGAGAAAGCGGAAATCCGCAAGCGCCTGATCCAGAGAGATCCCCCAGGAGGTATCGCCGGCAAGGACGATCACATCCTCCTCACGGAGCTCGGAGAACGCCGCGCGCAGCCGCTGCACATAATTCTCCCATTTGGGACCGAACACGTCCATCGGCTTGTCGGCAGACAGCGACAGATGCAGGTCTCCGATCGCGTAAAGTGCCATAAGTATGACCATTCCTTTCGATTTTCTCAGGGCGCAGAATCACCGGGAAAGGGAACGGTCATACTGCACCGTGTTTTCCCGCCGCGTCAGCGGCGCAAAAACGGCATTTCAGGCAAAGGCTGAAACCCTTTGCCCTCCATACATTCATGCGTAACGCACGGCTTTTAAAAAGAGAGGGTCGCCCCTCTCTTTTCCTTCAGGGCTTCTCAGCCGATCACGCGCAGGAAATTGTTGTAGAAAATATCCTCCAGCAGCGCATCACTGTAGCCGCGCTTGGAGAGCGCCTCCCACAGCAACGGCACGTCTTCAAGTCCCCTCATGCCGCCGGCAAGCCTGTCGCAGCCGTCAAAATCGCCGCCGAGTCCCACGTGCTTCGCGCCGCCGAGCTCCATAAAGTGATCAATGTGGGCAACGACGTCCTCCATCGCAGGATCGTCCCCGGGCGCGACAAATTCGACCCAGTAGTTGATGCCGACAACGCCGCCGGTCTGCATGATCGCCCGGAACATCTCATCGGTGATGTTCCTTGTGTGGCGGCGGATGGAGCGGGAATTGGAATGGGAGGCAATAACGGGCGCTGCGGTGATCTCCATCAGATCCCAGAACGCCGCGTCGGAGCAGTGAGAGACGTCCATGAGAATACCGCAGCGCTGCGCCTTCCTGACGAAGGCACGGCCGAGGTCGTTGAGCCCGCGCTGCGGCTCGTGCAGATTTGAACCGGCAATGAGGTTCGCGTGATTCCATGTCAAATTGATCGCCTTGACGCCGACTTTCTTTGCCCAGTCGAGATTGGCAGGGTCGCAGTTGAGAAGCTCGCTGCCTTCGCAGGAGAGGAGCGCGGCGATCTTGCCTTCGGCATTTGCCCGCTTCACCTCCGCCGCCGTGCGGCACTGGGTGACAATGTCGGCATTTCTTGCCATCTCACGGGCGAACACCGCCTGCTGACGCCTGCACTCGGCAAACATACCGTCCGCGGGAGCATCGGCAAGGTCGTGGTACATTGCGAAGAACTGCGCCGCTCCCGAGTACGCTTTCAGGCGCATCAAATCGAGATGCCCGCCGTTTTCACGGAGGGAACGCCCTTCCTTTTCGCACAGGCTGATGGTATCGCAGTGACCGTCAAAATAGGGAATGCTATTCATTTTGTTTCCTCCGTCATGCTCTGCGCAGATCAAAATGCATTCTCAATATACTCGATGCGTGTATTCTCTGCCGTGTGTCCGGCGTCGGTATAGACCTCCGCCACGTCGAAGCGGGTGGGGACGTCCAAATCGTGCGTGCTCAGGTATAGCTGCGCGGTCATGCGCAGCTTTTCCCGCTTCGCCGCCGTGACAAATTCGCGCGGCAGCCCATAATCCAGATTGCTGCGCAGCTTGACCTCCACGAAGCAGAGCATGCCGCGCTTTTTGGCAATCAGGTCGATCTCCCCGAAACGGCAGCGGTAACCTGCCGCGACGAGCGTATAGCCGCGCTCACGCAGGTAATTTGCGACCAGCGCCTCGCCCCAGTCCCCCGTCGACTTCGCGGTCATTGCTTCTCCCTCCACTTTTTCAGAAACGTCAGGCGATGCACCTCGCAGGGTCCGTAGGCGTCGAGCATCGCATAGTGGAGCTTTGTGCCGTACCCCTTGTGTTTGGCAAACTGATACTGCGGATATTTTTTGTCCAGCACCCCGGTGACGTAGCGGTCACGGCTGACCTTCGCCAAAATCGACGCCGCCGCGATGCTCACGCTCTTTCCGTCGCCGCCGATGACCGTCCTGTGCGGCGTGGTGACGGCATACTTCGTGCCGTGGTCGCGGTTGCCGTCGATGAGGGCGAAGTCCGCCTTTACGGGCAGACCGTCGATGGCAAGCTGCATCGCCTTCATGCGGGCGTTGAGAATGTCGATCTCGTCGATCTCCCTTGCGTCGACGGAGGCAACGCTGTATGCGACCGCCTTTTCACAAATGACGTCAAAAAGCGCTTCGCGCTTCTTCTCCGTCAGCTTTTTGGAGTCGTCCAGCCCCTCGATCACGCAGTCTGCGGGCAGGATCACGGCAGCAGCGTACACCGGTCCCATCAGCGGACCGGCGCCGGCTTCATCCACGCCGCAGACCTGTGTGCAGCCGGCGGCAAGCGCTTCGCGCTCGCCGGTATAATCAACGCTCATGACGGTTCCTCCGGAACGGTTTCCAGTGTAAAGCGTCCAAGCTTGCCACCGCGGAATTCATCCAGCAAAATCCGGCTCATGCGCTCCGTATCGACCTCGCCGCCGGAGATGAGGAAGCCGCGCCTGCGCGCCGCCTTCTGCAGCAGTGCCCATCCGTCGTCACCGTCCTCCGCCGTGACTTTATAGCGCTCGAAAATGGCGCGCGGATAGTTTCTGCCAAGGTAGTCCATCAGGCGCATGGCAAGCTCCTCAATGTCCACGACATCGTCCTTGATCGCACCGGTAAAGGCCAGACGAATGCCGACCTCGGGATCTTCAAATTTCGGCCAGAGAATGCCCGGCGTGTCCAAAAGCTCCAGCGTCCTGTCGACCGGCACCCACTGTTTGCCGCGTGTCACGCCCGGGCGGTCCTCCGCCTTGGCGGTCTTGCGACCGGAAACCTTGTTGATAAATGTCGATTTACCGACGTTCGGGATGCCGAGCACCATCACGCGCAGCACGCGTCCGACCTGTCCTTTGGCTTCATAGGCGTCCAGCTTATCCTTCAAAAGCGCGCGCACGGCGGGCGCGAACTGCTTCACGCCCGCGCCGCTTTTTGCATCGACTTCGATGACGGCATAGCCGAGGCTTCGGAAATATGCCGCCCATTTTTTTGTCATATCCGGATCCGCCTGATCGACGCGGTTGAGCACAACGATGCGCCGCTTGCCCGCTGTCAGCTCGTCAATGTCCGGGTTGCGGGACGAGAGCGGAATGCGCGCATCGATGATCTCGCACACGGCGTCCATATTGCCGAGCTCCGCCGTCACCATGCGGCGGGTCTTGGTCATATGTCCGGGGAACCAGCTTAAACGTTCCAGTTGCATAGTTCTTCTCTCTTACTTCAGCAGTCCGATGCGGCTGAGATCCCGCTTTTCCGTCAGATAATCTTTTCCCGGGAAAAGAAGAAACACCGCCTTACCGATGATGAGCCGCTCGTCCACAGGACCAAGACGTTCGTCGCGGCTGTCGCTGGAATGGTTGCGGTTGTCGCCCATGAGGAACACCGAGCCCTCCGGCACAGTGAGCGGAAACTCCGTCCCCTCCTCCAAATAGGTGAGGTCGTTGATATACTCCTCCTCCAGCAGCGCGCCGTCCACATACACCCGACCCAAGTCAAAATCAATGTCGACGGTCTGCCCCCCGGTGGCGATCACGCGCTTGACGATCGGCTTTTCGTCAAAACTCTCTTTCCGGGCAATGACGATGTCGCCGACGCGGTAGGTGCCGCAAAGCGCTGCATTGATCACGATCAGCCGGTCGCCGTCCTGCAGCGTCGGGATCATGGACGGACCGGAAACGCCCATCATGCGCACGGCAAAGGTGAACACCAGCGTAATGATCAACACCGCAGCCACAAGAGAACGCGCCCACTCATAAGCTTCGCGGCCGGGAATCCGCTCCGCGACCTCACCGCCGTCATTCCGTTCCAGATTCTCGTTAAATTCTTCCATAGCCAAGTCTCCGTAATATGCTTGATATACTGATTTTTAATTGTATCACAAATTCAGAAAAACACAACAAAAAAAGCGCAGCGTTCACTGCGCTTTTTTGCTCTCAAATTGTCTGATTTACAGCTTTTCACGAACCTTGGCTGCCTTACCGACGCGGTCGCGCAGGTAGTACAGCTTGGCGCGGCGGACAAAGCCGGAGCGCACGGTTTCGATCTTCTCGATCAGCGGGGAGTGGATGGGGAAAACCTTCTCAACGCCGACGCCGTAAGCAACACGGCGGACAGTGATGGTTTCCTCCAGACCACCGTGACGCTTTGCGATCACGATGCCTTCAAAGACCTGGATACGCTCACGGGAGCCTTCCTTGATCTTGACGTGGACGCGGACGGTATCGCCGACGTTCACTTCGGGCTTTTCCTGCTTGAGCTGCTGTGCTTCAAGTTCCTTGATGAGATCCATGGATATTTTCCTCCTGTTTTATAGGCATTCTTGCCGCTTTTCTTCCGGCGCAAGGGCGCTCTCAGGCGCGCGCACGGCAGAGGACTGCCCTTTTCAAGCTATGGTAGAATATCATACCAAAGGATGAATTGCAAGTGTTTTTTTCAAAAAACAGTGACAAATCAACGAAATTCTTTCATTTCCGCGTCATACAGCGCCCGGCGGCGCACACGGACAAAGTCCGGTGCGAGCTCCGGCAGGTACCCTGCAATCGCGGCGCCGATGAATGCCGGGTTGAGCCCCGGATTCTGCGCCATGACGACGACCCCGGCGCGGAGCATACGCTCCGTCTCCGCCAGCGTGAGCGAGCGGAGCATGGGTTTGATATTGATCTGCGCAAGCTCCTTGTGCTTGGTCCGCTTTTCCACAAGCACCTCCTCGCGCGCAAACAGCGCTTCGACCGCCCGGATAGCGCCCTCCGGCACGCCGCGGTCGTAATCCAGCTCCATCTCCGCGCGGATGTAGGCAAGCTCCTTCACCGGACGCACCACCGGATAGCAGTCCAGCACCCGGATGCCAGCCGGCATACCCGTATTGAGCGCGTCGGCGACGCCCGCGCCGTCAGAATCCTCCACGGTCTCAAAGTCCAGAAGCTCACAGTCGCTCTCCTGCCCCACCGGCAGCGGCAGGACGATGGAGAGGAGCGGGTGCGGGTGGAAGCCGTTGGAATGGCGAAGGGAAAGTCCTGCGCGCGGAAAGACGCGATGGAACGTGCGCATCAGGTCGAGGTGGGAAATGTAGGAAGCCTGTGCTTCCTTCACGAAAAGGAGCCGCAGCTTAGACATCACACTTTCCTCCTACCAGTAAGTTCGCGCCGCAGCCGCTGCAGCGCGTGCGGCAGTCCGGCGTGGTCTCGCCCGAGAACGCCTTTTCATGCTCGCGCCAGAGATAGCTTTCCGATACGCCGGAGGAGATCATGCTCCAGGGCAGGATCTCGTCCCTCCCGCGCCTGCGGTTGGCATAAAAATGCGGATCGAGCCCGCACTCGTCGAACGCTTCCATCCAGCGCTCAAGCGAGAAGTAGTCCTCCCACGCGTCGAGCTTGGCGCCCCTGCGGAACGCCGCCTCCATCACCCGGCACAGCCTGCGGTCGCCGACAGCGAGCACGGCTTCCATAAAGCTGGTGGGAGACGGGTGCCAGTTGTAGGTGACCGTTTTGGTCGTCATCGCCTCGCGCAGCAGCTTCACGCGGCGCTCATACTCCTCGATGGAGATCTGCGGCTCCCACTGAAACGCCGTGTGCGGCTTGGGAACGAACCACGAGGTCGACACCGTGATGCGCACGCCGCGGCTTTTGTTGACCGCGCTCTCGCGCCAGGCATGCATGACATGCGCCGCAACATCCGCGATGCCGAGCACGTCCTCATCCGTCTCAGTCGGAAGCCCGAGCATAAAGTAGAGCTTCACCGCGTTATATCCGCCTGCGAATGCACGCCGGCAGGAGGCGAGCAGGTCTTCCTCGGTGACGTTTTTGTTGATGGCGTCGCGCAGCCGCTGCGTACCGGCTTCGGGGGCAAAGGTAAGACCTGTCTTTCTCCCCTTCTGCAGCCGCTCCATCAGCGCCATGGAGAAATTGTCCGCGCGCAGAGAGGGCAGCGACAGATTGAGATGCTTCTGCGCGCAAAGCGGCTCCAGCTCGTCGCACAGCTCAACGAGCTGCGGATAATCGGAGGTCGAGAGCGATGAGAGTGTCATATCCTGATAGCCGGAATCCTCGATCGCCTCTTTGGCATAGCGGACGAGCAGCTCCTTGGAGCGGCTGCGCACGGGGCGGTAAACATAGCCCGCCTGACAGAACCGGCAGCCGCGGATGCAGCCGCGGAACAGCTCGAGCGACGTGCGGTCCTGCACGATCTCGGTCGAGGGGACGATGGTGCGCGCGGGGTAGTAGGCTTCGTCCATATTGCGCATGATGCGCTTGGTGACTTGAGCCGGCGCGCCGCCTTTGGGGGTGATGGACTTCACCGTGCCGTCTTCCCTGTAATCGACGTCGTAAAGGCTTGGAATATAAACACCGTCAAGGTGAGAGGCTTCACAGAGAAAGCGCTGCTTGTCCCAGCCCTCGCGTTTGGCTTTGCGGTACAGCTCGATGATCTCCACGGTCACCTCCTCGCCCTCGCCGAGAGAGACGAGGTCGATGAAGTCCGCCATCGGCTCGCTGTTGTACATTGCCGTACCGCCCGCGATGACGAGCGGCGTGAGGTCCGGGCGGTCGGCGGAGCGAATGGGCAGCCCCGCAAGATCAAGCATGTTCAAAATGGCGGGGAACGCCATCTCGTAGCCGACGGAAAAGGCAATGATGTCAAACTCCCTGATGGGGTCAAAGGATTCCAGCGCGTAGAGCGGGATATTCGCCCTGCGCATCTCCTCCTCCATGTCGCCCCATGGGGCGAAGCAGCGCTCGCACCACACGCCGGACATGTTGTTCATCACGCCGTAGAGAATGCGCATGCCGAGGTTGGACATGCCGATCTCGTAGGTATCGGGAAAACAGAACGCAACGCGGGTATCGACCCTTGTCTTGTCCTTCATCACGGCGTTATATTCACCGCCGACATAGCGCGCCGGTTTCTGCACGCGCGGCAGAATGCGTTCAAGCTTTTTATCCACCGGAACTCTCCTTATGCAAAAAAATACCAGGAAAAGCGGCAAAACCGCCTTTCCCGGGTATTTTACACTTTTACGGCGTTTTTCGCAAGTCTTAGTTGCGGCAGGGCGCCGCAAAGCAGTGAACACGCCGCAAGCAGGAAAAACATGCCGCTGCCGGAAACGAAGCTGAAATAGAGTCCGAGCGCCAGAAGGCTCAGTGCGCAGACCGTCCCCGTCACGGCGGCCACGGCATCGCCGACCATCGGACCGAAGAAAAACGCCGTGACCAAATACAGGATCCGCCCGCCGTCAAGCGGTAAGATCGGCAAAAGATTGTAAGCGCCCAAGATGATGTTCGCACCTGCGAAAAGATAGCCGCCCTCCCACTGCGTATGCAGCGAAAGCGCCGCAGCGATCACCGCGGCAAAAAGGTTGGCGGCAGGACCGGCAAGCGTGACGAGCAGCTCGCGTCCGTAGGAAAGGCGCTGTGCGCCCCGGGCGAAGAGCTCCGCGCCGAGCGCGCTCAGGCGCAGTCCCTCGACAGGAACGCGCAGCAGCCAAAGCAGGAGCAGATGCCCGCCTTCGTGCAGCACGGCGGCAAGCAGCACGGACACAACGACCTGCAGCGGGGAGATGAGAGCAGCGACCGCAAGGATCAGCCAGAAGCTGACCGAAACGCGCACACCGCGTTCAGGAAACAAGATAGTAGACCGGATTCAAATACTCCTCCCCGTCATGAACTTCAAAGTGGAGATGCGCGCCGGTGGCGTTTCCGCTCTGCCCGACACGCGCGATCGTCTCTCCCTGCTTCACCTGCGCTCCCGACGGGACCGTCACCGCGCTGCAGTGGGCATAGAGCGTGGAAAAGCCGTCCGCGTGGTTGACCGTCAGATACCTGCCGAGCTCCGTACTCTCTCCCACGACGCCCACCGTACCGTCTGCAAAGCAGCAGATGTCCGTTCCCTCGTCGGCGGCAATGTCAATGCCGTAGTGAAAGTCCTCCTCTCCGGTGAGCGGATGCTCCCGCCAGCCGAAATCCGAGGTTTCCGTGCCGCTCAGCGGCGCGGTGTAGGAAAAGCCGAGAACACGCTGCTCCGCCACCGCGCAGGTCGGCAGCTCCCGCTGAGCCAGCAGCGCCGAGACCTCCGCCCCGGAAATATTGGCGCCGATCAGCTCACCGGACACCTCCTGCACATCGCCTTCTCCGCCGAATACGGCAAGATAGGCTTCAGAAAGCGACTCCCTGATCCCGCGTTCCCCGGAAACGGCACGACCGACAGCGGAAAACGCCTCGGCAAAATCTGCGTCGCGCACCAGCCACTGTCCCAATGTACCGCGCATGCCGCTCAGGTTTCCCGGCATCACGAGCTTGAGCGTAATGAGCGCAATGAATAGGATCCCGCAGATCACCATCTGATAGAATCCGCGGCGCGGCGGGCTTGTCTGCTCCCGTTTTCCGTGTCGGGAATATGTCGCTGCGGTCTGTTTGACCGCAGCGCGGCGGCGGAACCGGCTTGCATAGCCGCGGCGCAGGCGTTTTCCCCGTTTCATCAAAATCCCTCCTCTTCCCGTTTGGAAAAGCCTATGTGCGCGCGGGCAAAAAAAGACCACCTCATCGAGGCGGTCTGAGTTTCGCTCAGTATTGTTGGAAAAAGTTTTGCAGCAGCCGCTCCCCGTCGCGGCACACAGCGTTTTGCAGCTCGGGATGGAACTGCATGCCGACGATGGGACGCTCCGTGTGCGCGATCATCTGCACAAAGCACTTTTCCGCCGAGGCGAGCAGCGCAAAGCCCTTCGGCACGGCGGAGACCGTATAGCGGTGGAACTGCATGCAGGTAAAGCGCTCCCCCAGCCCCTGCGTCAGCGGATGGATGCACTGTACCGTAATTTCCCGGCAGCCGAACTCGCCCGCCGGGTCATCCATCGGGACGATCTCGCTGCCGAAGGCGCGGGATATGAGATGGAAGCCGGCGCAGATGCCGAGCAGCGGCGCGGTGCTGGCGCGGATAAAGTCTGTCAAAGCGCGATATTCCTCATCGCCCACGCTCAGATCGCGCGGGCTGAAGCGCCCGGAGAGCACAACATAGTCCCATTCGCCCGCTGCGGCAAGCTCCGTGTGGTGGCGCGTCACGATCTCGAAGTCGCCCTGGCGGGAGATCGCCTCGCGCAGGTTCGGCAGATTGTATAGCTCCGGCGCAAGACCGTAACGCGCGCTGTCTGTAATCTTTCCCTGATCCTGCGGCGTCTTCTCATCGGAAACAAGCAAAAGCCTTTTCATACCGCTTTCCTCCGTCATGCTTCAGTATCCGTCTCATTGTTCGCGCAAAACGCCGCTGAGGTGCAGCACCGCTTCCAATACGCCGCCGCCGATGGCACTGGCTTTGTCGGAAACGGTGTCGCAGTACGACACCTCTGCGCGCGGGTCGACATCACCGCATTTGAGTCCCTTCTGTACCGCCGCTCCGTCGGCGATCAGACCGCGCAGAACGCCGGCGACGGTCGCTTTCATCGGCTCGCCCGCGACATAGCCGACCGTATCGCCCGCCTTGACAAGGTCGCGGATCTTTCGCGTGCTTACAAACGTGCCGTCCGCCGGCGCGCGCAGCACACGCTCACCGGCAAAACCGCCGATGAGACCCGGGATATTCGTATTCGGCAGCGCACTGCCGCGGTAGATGGCGCGTCCGAGCGTGTGCCCGCGCATCGTCTCAATGACCGCGTGGCAGTCCTCCCCCGCGATAAAGCCGGGACCGACGCCGATGACGACCGGAGCGTCGGTGATCTTTGTGCCGAGGTTTTTCTTGGCAAGGATCGCATCCACCAGCACATCGGGCTTTAGCTCCTCACGGCAGCGGCACTCGGGATCGGCAAGGACGGGGATCGTCCCCTGCGCAAGAAATTCGCGCGCCTGCTGCACGTTTTCGGCACATTTCGCCGTCACGTCCTCTACGGTCATCGTGCCGCGAAGGATCGCGTCCGAAAAAGCCACCGTGCGCCGAATCGACATCGGCCGCTCAAGATCGGTCATCACGATTCCGATCCCGCTGCGGTAAAGGCGAAGCGCGATCCCGCTGGCAAGATCTCCTGCTCCGCGGATCAGTGCAAGCATGTGTATACCCCCATGTGTAGGCTGCCGGCAACCACCGGGCAGGCAAAAAGTTCTCCAAGCCGCTGCGCTGCCTCGTATGAAGCGGCGTTTTCGACCTTGTTGATATAGATGCGGTCGCCGTAGCCCTCTGCAAGGATCACGCCCGCGGCGATCTCGGGTGTGACGACTGTGTTCTCCTCCGCGCCGGCAAGTCCGGCGTAGAGCGCCGGACGGTGGCAGGTCTCGGCAATCGTTTTGCCGATGCCGTCGATCCCGACGACCAGAACGGTCCGCTGCGCACTTTTTGGAATGACCGGCTCGTGCGGGGCGTGTGCCTTGAGCGGCAGACGCTTCGCGCCGTCCGCCTCGACAATCACGAAATCCGCAAGCCGCGCAAGCTCCTCAAAGGAAAGCTGCGGCGCGCAGAGCTTGTCCCCGTCCGCCCTGCCCGCAGTGCAAAGCACATCCTGCTCTCCGAGCGCCGCGGCGATCTCCTCCGCCGTGGCGTCAAAAAGCGTCAAATACTGCTCGGGCTGCCTGATTTTGGTCGAGGTGCAGATAATGACTTTTCCGCGGCCTTTGAGCTCCTCCGCGAGCGTATACATCAGCGTCGTCTTTCCGCCGCCGCCGATCAGCGCGGTGACGCCGCGCCCGATTTGCAATAAAGATGAGATCTGCATGATCTTCTCCGAAAAAGCCTGTTTTACTGTTTTGCGCGGTGCTCGATCATTTCCGCGGCAATACTGATCGCGATCTCCTCCGGCGTTTCCGCCAGGATCGGAAGCCCGATCGGCGAATGGACGCGCGCGAAATCCGTGTCGGTATAGCCCTGTGCAAGCAGAAGCTCGCGCGTTTTGGCGACCTTGTGCTTCGAGCCGATGCAGCCGATATAGGTCGCTTCGCTCCGGAGAACCTGGGACAAAATCTCAAAATCCGCGTGATGCCCGGGCGTCATGATCACAACATAATCGTTCTTCGTGATCGTTACTTTATCGTAAATACCGGCAAAATCTCCGAAGATGACTTCGCTCGCCTGCGGATAGTTTTCCGGCTTCGCCAGCGCCTCACGGTTGTCAAACATGACGACAGGAAATCCGATCGTCGAGAGCACCGGTACGAGCGCCTTGCCGACGTGTCCGCCGCCGAAGATATATACCTTCCCCGCGCGGAACACCGGCTCAACGTAAACGCCGTTCTTCCAAACCGCTTTTGATGTAAAGTAATCTCGCCTGTCAGACGGGATATTTTCAGCCGTCAGGACCTCAAAGCTCTCTGCGCGCGCGCCATCGAGCTTAAGAGACAGCCATGCGTTTTCATTTCCGTCCAGCAGCTCGCGCCAACGGCGCAGCACAGCGATCTCCGCTGACGACTGCGGTGTAAAGAGCTGAAAGTAGACCGTCACCTTACCGCCGCAGATCATGCCGATGCTCTCCACCTCGTCGGGACGAAGATCGTAAGATCTGAGCAGCGGCTCGTTGGTCTGCAAGCACTCCAGGGCGCGCTGCGCAGACAAATACTCCACTGCGCCGCCGCCGATCGTGCCCATGGTATGACCGTCCGCAAAGACAGCCATCTTTGCGCCCGCACCGCGCGGCGAAGAACCGGAAGAGGCGAAAATACTGCAAAGCGCGACACTCTCCCCCTGTGCGAGGGAAGCGAGCATGGTATCGAGGATCTGTTTCATCGTGATGACCTTTCCTTTCCGCTGCGCTGCCGGGCACAAAGTGACCAAAAAAGGGAAGGTCATCAGCGCCATGTTTTTCTCCAGCCGCGTAAGCGGCAAAAAACGGCATCGCAGCAAAGATCAAAGCTTGCTTCAATCTTTTGTTATTCTCTTGATAGAATCACGGCTTATTCGGATTATAACAACATCATCCCGCAATTTCAATCAATTTTTATATTGAGCTAATTTTTTTCTTGCTATTTCTGTTTTTTTTTGCTATACTATCGTTATCTTAAAAAAGATAACGATAGGGAGGCTCTATGAAACGATCCGGACACGGCTTACTTATCATATTGCTTGCCGTGCTTGCGGCGCTGATGCTTCTCTCGCTGTGTCTCGGGCGCTATGCGGTGCCGCTGCGCGAGGTGCTGCGCATCCTGTTGTCGCGCTTCACCTTTGTTGAGCAGACGTGGGAAGCGGGCATGTCCGCCGCCGTACTCAATATCCGCCCGCCGCGCATTCTTCTCGCCGCACTGGTCGGCGCATGCCTGAGCATTGCCGGCGTTTCCTATCAGGGCATTTTTCGCAACGCGATGGCGGCGCCCGATTTCCTCGGCGCCTCCTCCGGCGCGGCGTTCGGCGCGGCGCTGGCGATCCTGCTCGGACTCTCCTCCGCCGGCATTGCGGTCTGCGCGTTTTGCTTCAGTCTTTTGACGGTCGCGCTCGTCTTCTTTGTCGCGCAAAGAGCGCCGGGCAAGCGCGCTGCGAATCTGATTCTCGCCGGCATTATGGTCTCGTCGCTTTTCTCCGCCGGCACCTCATATATCAAGCTCGTCGCAGACCCCTCGAGCAAGCTGCCGGAGATCACCTATTGGCTGATGGGCTCCTTCAGCGGCAAAACATGGCACGACGTGCGCTTTGCGCTGCCGTTCATGCTGCTTGGCACCGTGCCGCTGTTTCTTTTGCGCTGGCGCATGAACCTTCTGACGATGGGTGACGATGAAGCGCGCGCGATGGGCGTGGACGCGAACAGGCTCCGGCTTCTGGTCGTTGTGTGCGCAACGCTCGTGACCGCAGCAAGCGTCTCCGTGTCCGGCGTCATCGGCTGGGTCGGTCTTGTGATCCCCCACATGGCGCGCAGGCTCTCCGGCAACGACTATCGAAAGCTCCTGCCGACGACGCTGCTGCTCGGTGCGATCTTTTTGCTGGCGGTGGACAATCTCTGCCGCAACCTGCTTGCCGTGGAGATCCCGATCGGTATTCTGACCTCGTTCTTCGGCGCGCCGTTCTTCCTTGCACTGATGCTCAAAAAGGAGGCGTCGCTATGAGCCTTGACGTGACAAACTTCAGCTTTTCCTACGGCAAGTCTCCCCTTTTGCAGCATGTCAGCTTCTCTCTCGGCGAGGGACAGCTGATCGCGCTGCTTGGTCCGAACGGCGCAGGAAAAACGACGCTGTTCCGCTGTATTTTGGGATTGAACGAAGGCTATCAGGGCAGCATCACCGTGGAGGGCAGCGAAGTCCGCTCGCTCTCACCGCGCCAGCTCTCCCACCGCATCGCCTATATTCCGCAGATCCATTATCCCGCATTTCAGTACAGTGTTCTGGAAATGGTGCTCATGGGAACGACGCACCGGCTCTCCGCGGTTGCCTCGCCCGGAAAAAGCGAGGATAACGACGCCATGCAGGCGCTTTCTACGCTCGGTATCGAGCATCTGGCGCAGCGGGACTACGGCAGGCTTTCCGGCGGCGAGCAGCAGATGGTGCTTATCGCCCGCGCGCTCGTGCAGCAGACGAAGCTGCTGCTCATGGATGAGCCCACGGCGAGCCTTGACTACGGCAATCAGCTGCGCGTGCTCTCCGCCGTGCGCCGTCTGACCCGCAGCGGCTACACGGTCCTGCTCTCCACACATAACCCGCAGCATGCGCTTTCCTATGCCGACCGTGTGCTTGCGCTTGCCGGAGGAACGCTCGCTGCCGACGGACCTGCGCGTGAGGTGCTCTCCCCCGCGCTGATCAAAACCCTCTATGGCGTGGACGCGGTGTTTTCGCCTGACGGACGCTATATTCTGCCGCAGGAGGTGCTCTCATGCTGATCTGGACGCCGGACACGGTCCGCTTTCAGAAGGATGCCGCCGAATACGGCAGCTATCATCAAACGCTCGCTGCGCACATTGCCGCGTATCTCCCGCCCGCTGCGCAGGTCTGCGACGCAGGCTGCGGACTCGGCTACCTCTCCCGCGCACTTGCGCTCCACTGCGCCCGCGTCACCGCCATCGACCGTGAGCCGTTGGCGCTCGCTGTGCTGCGCGTGCAGACGCCGCCGAATGTCGAGGTCTGCGAGGACGACATATTTGCCCTGCCCGATACGCAGCATTATGACGCGATGGTCTTCTGCTTCTTCGGCAGCATGGAGGAAACCTTGCTGCTCGCCGGGAAGCACTGCCGCGGGAAGGTCATTGTGATTAAGCGCGGCTGGTCGCATCACCGGTTTTCCTTCCGCGAGGAACCGCTGCAAAAGTATACGAGCGATGAAACGGAGCAATTTCTGCGCAAGCGCGGCATTCCGTTCACGCGTGAGGATCTGACGCTCGACATGGGGCAGCCGTTCCGCTCGGAACATGACGCCGTGCGCTTCTTTGAAGTGTACGGGCGCAGAAACGGGCAGCCCGCTATCTTTTTTGAGAATATCGAAGGCAGACTGCAAAAAACAGGAAGTCCCGCCTTTCCCTATTATCTGCCGCAGGAAAAGCCGCTTGGCATTTTTGTGTTCGACGCAGCGGACATACCGCGACCGAACTGACTGTGTCAAAAAAGCAGGGCTGTTCCTTTTCGGTCAGCCCTGCTTTTTTATATTACATGATATCGATTATAAGGAGGAAACACATGAAAAAACTGCTTGCAACCCTTCTGTCTGTTGTTATGCTGCTGTCTCTTGCCGGCTGCGGCACACAGGTAAATGAGCCGGAAGTCCCGGAAACGCGCACCTTTACCGACTCCGTCGGCCGCTCGGTGGAGCTTCCCGCTGAGATCACCAAAATTGCGGTCTCCGGTCCGTTGGCTCAGATCGTTCTCTTCGCGCTCGCTCCCGATAAGCTGGTCGGCGTTGCGTCAGAATGGGATGAAACTGCCGAAAAGTACCTTGACACGGAATATTACAATCTCCCCCTGCTCGGTCAGCTTTACGGCGGAAAGGGTGAGCTGAACCTTGAGACGCTGCTTGCCTCCGGCGCGCAGGTCGTCATCGATGTCGGCGAGCCCAAGGACAGCATCGTGGAGGATCTCGACACCCTCTCCGAGCAGACCGGTCTTCCCTTCGTCCACGTCACAACAAACACCGATATGATGGGCGAAGCTTACCGCATGCTCGGCGATCTGCTCGGCATGGAAGCGGAAGCCGAAACGCTCGCAGACTACTGCGAGAGCGTTTATGCGCGCACGAAGGCAATTGCCGAAAGCGTTGACAAGGTCGATCTTCTCTACTGTCTCGGCGAGCAGGGGCTCAACGTCATCGCAAAGGACTCCTATCACAGCGAGGTCATCGATCTTCTTTCAAACAACCTCGCCGTCGTTGATTCTCCCTCCTCCAAGGGCTCGGGCAACGAGGTCGATATGGAGCAGATCCTGCTTTGGAACCCCGATTACATTCTCTTTGCGCCGGGCAGCATTTATGACACCGTCGCCGAAGACCCCGTCTGGCAGCAGGTGACCGCGATCCGCGAGGGACAGTACTATGAGGTTCCGTTCGGACCTTATAACTGGATGGGATTCCCGCCCTCCGTGCAGAGGCTGCTCGGCATGATGTGGATGGCGGAGGTGCTGTATGGCGATGCGGTCGATTATGACCTGCAGTCCGAGGTGAGCGAATACTTCTCCCTCTTCTACCACTGCGAACTGACCGATGCGCAGTATCAGGAACTGGTGGCAAACAGCCTTTCGTGAAAAAGGCTTACTTCGCATAAGGCGAAAAGATTCCCGCTCCGTTGAGCGGGAATCTTCAGCCTGTCGAAAAGACTTTTTCGACAGGCTGAAGCAAGTTTTTGCAACTTTAAAAAGTTGCAAAAACTTATTGATCTAACACGAAAGACACCCCTCCTGGGTTTCTTTCGTAACTATCTTCCTTCCCGAATACACACACT
>JAEDKW010000054.1 GCA_016295615.1 Oscillospiraceae bacterium
AACTGCGCGTGCGGACGGCGCTGCGGTAGAAGTGCAGCAGCTCCTGCGCGTCTTTCCCGGTGACAAAACGACGTTCTTTCATGGTGCGCCTCCTGTTTCGTGGAATTCTTTTTATAGGATGTTCTCAATCAGCGTCATTGCGCCCGAAATGCCGACAAAAAGATAAACTGCCCGCTTGATCACTTCGGCGCTGAGCTGTCTGACGAGCCGCGTGCCGATCGCCCTGCCCAGCAGGATAAACACGATGCCGACCAGGCTGATCGGGATCAGCTCCACCGTATAAAGCCCGTTGGCGACCCTCGCTGCAATGTTGATGCAGTTCGTCACGACAAACAGCGTCTGCATATTGCCGACATACTGCTCGTGGTCCTCGGCGCAGGGCAGGAGGCACAGCGCCATCATCGGTCCGCCGATACTGAACAGACCCGAAAAAACGCCCGAAACCGCGCTGCACGCAAGCACGACCCCTCGGGTCGGGCGAAGCGACGCCCGTCCGGCAAAGAGCAGATAGTAGAGGGAAAGCGCCAGCAGAAACGCGCCGAAGGCGGCTCCGATCAACCGCAGATCCAGCGACTTGATCAGATTGATCATCACGACGCTGGACAGTGAAAAAACGGCGATCGGCAATGCGATAAACCGAAAGTCCGTTTTGCGGCGGAATTTCCACGCAAGCGAAGCTGTCAGCGCAATACAGATGGACGTCGATACGGCGGACGCCGTGACCACACCAAACAAATGCGGCAGCACCAGCATCAAAACGACGGCCGCGCCGAAACCCGTCACCGTCTGCACGGTGCCTGCCGCCGCAGCGGTCAGCGCCACAATAAGCCAAGTCATAGAATCCCTTCCTCAAAAAAACTGTCGGCGGTATGAACCGCCGACAGTATAGCATATTTATTTCTTTTTGCCAAGATACGCTTCCTTGACCGCTTCGTTTTCCAGAAGCTCCGCGCCGGTACCGGTCATCGTAATGCGTCCGGTCTCCATGACGTAGGCATAGTCCGCGATCTTGAGCGCCATATTGGCGTTCTGCTCGATCAGCAGGATCGTCACGCCCTGACGGTTGATCTCACGGATGATGTCGAAAATGCCCTGCACGACGATCGGCGCAAGACCCAGCGACGGCTCATCCATCATCAGGACCTTCGGACGCGCCATCAGACCGCGGCCGACCGCGAGCATCTGCTGCTCACCGCCGGAGAGCGTGCCGGCAAGCTGCCAGTTTCTCTCTTCCAGACGGGGAAACAGCTCATAGACCCACCGGATGTCCCGTTCGATCCCGTCCTTGTCATTGCGCAGATACGCGCCGATCTTGAGGTTTTCCAAAACGGTCATGTCCGGGAAGACGCGGCGTCCCTCGGGAACATGGATGATGCCGGTTTCGATGATGCTCGTGATGGGCTTGCCGACAAGCTCCGTGTCGTTGTACCTGATCGATCCGCCCTTTGCCTTGACGAGACCGGAGATCGTGCGCAGCGTCGTGGATTTGCCCGCGCCGTTCGCGCCGATGAGCGTCACGATCTTGCCGTCGGGCACCTCGAGACTGATGCCGCGCAGCGCCTGAATGCCGCCGTAGGCGACCTGAAGGTTTTCGATTTTAAGCATCTTCTTCCACCCCCAGATACGCGTCGATCACGCGCTGATTGTTCTGGATCTCCTCCGGCGTGCCGGAAGCGATCAGCTTGCCGAAGTCGATCACATAAATGCGGTCGGCAATGTCCATAACGAGGTCCATGTGATGCTCGATGAGCAGCACGGTCTTGTGGAATCCGTCGCGGATCTCGCGGATAAAGGCTGCCAGCTCCATCGTTTCCTGCGGGTTCATGCCGGCTGCCGGCTCGTCGAGCAGCAGCAGCTTCGGATTCGTGGCGAGCGCACGGGCGATCTCAAGGCGGCGCTGTTTTCCGTAAGGCAGGCTGGTCGCCAGCTCCTCCCTGACGTCGTCGAGACCGACGATCTTCAAAAGCTCCAGCACCTCCTCGCGCTGCTGTGCCTCCTCTTTGGCATTGAGGCGGAAGGTCGCGGAAAAAACATTGGAGGTGCGCAGCATATGCTTTGCGATCAGAACATTGTCAAACACCGTCTGCGATTTCCAGAGGCGGATGTTCTGGAAGGTACGCGCCATACCGAGCCTGGTGATCCTGTCCGGCGTGGGGTTGAGGACATGGGAGGAAAACGCATACCGGTCGCGTTCTCTTTCGGCTTTCTCCCGTGCAGCGCGCTCTTCATCGCTCAGACCGTCAAGTCCTTCCGGATGGTAGGCGGCGGTGTATTTTTCCGCATCGCTGCCCTTGTAAGCCTTCTGCATTTTGCCCTGCGGATGGTTGCGGACGATCGGCTCCTCCATGAAGCTGACCATGCCGTTGGTGGGTTCATAGACGCCGGTGATCGCATTGAACGCTGTGGTCTTGCCGGCGCCGTTCGGTCCGATGAGCGCGACGATCTCGCCCTCGTTGACCTCCATGGAAAGGTCGTCAACCGCGACAACACCGCCGAACTGCATCGTGATATTGTCCAGACGAAGTACAGTTTTACTCATTTGCGCCGTCCTCCTTCTTTGTGGATTTCGCGCGCTTTCTCAAAAGGTCGGGCAGCTCCTTGTCGCCCATGATGCCCTTGCGGAAGAAGAGCACCACCACCATGATGATGACGGATACGACCGCCATACGGAAGCCGTTTTTGAAGATGCCGGGAGCGTTGATGCCGAGGAAGGTGCCGGAGTCCAGACCGCGCAGCAGCCACTCAAGACTCGCGACGTACAAAAAGCTTGTGAGCACCGAACCGGTGATGGAGCCGATGCCGCCGATGACGACGATGAGCAGGATCTCATAGGTCATGGTGCTCTTGAACGACAGCGCCTGCACCGCGCCCATGTACATCGCCAGCATGCCGCCGCCGATGCCGGCAAAGAACGAGCTGATGATGAAGGCAAGGCGCTTGTGGTGCGCAAGGTTGATGCCCATGGCCTCAGCCGCCACTTCATCGTCGCGGATCGCCTTGAAGGCGCGGCCGTAGGTGGAGTTCACCAGCAGCACGATGCACGCGATAAACGCGCCGGCAAGCAGCATGTAAGAGCCTGCACGGGCGAAATCGGGATAGCTCTTGAGCAGGTTCGAGCCGTTGGTGATGGGACCGAGCGCGTTCCACTGGAAGAAGGCGCGCAGGATCTCGGCGAAGCCGAGCGTTGCAATGGCGAGATAATCGCTCTTGAGACGCAGCACCGGAAGACCGATCAGATACGCAAACAGCGCCGCGACCAGACCGCCGATGAGCAGCGCCGCGAGCATGCCCACGGTCGTGCCGACCGTCTCGCCCAAAAAGCCGGAGAAAAACTCCGGAATGGAGAACTGGACAAGACCGCCGTCAAAGTACTGATACACGCCGGCGCGCTTGGCGACGGGAATGCACAGCACCGCATAGGAATATGCACCGAGGAGCATAAATCCTGCCTGACCGAGAGAAAACAGACCGGTAAAGCCGTTCAAAAGGTTCATCGATACGGCAACCAGCGAATACACGCACGCCTTCTTGATGACCTTGATCGCAATGTGATAGCTGGGGAGCATCGAGTCGAGCACGAATGCCGCGGCAAGAAGCGCCAGCAGGATCACCGCCGTGATGATATGCTCTTTTTGGATCGTTTTTTTCTTCATCGTCCCGCACCCCCTTAGACCTTGTCGGTGACTTTCTCACCGAACAGGCCGGTCGGCTTTACACAAAGCACGATGATAAGAATAACGAACGTGAACGCATCGGAGAAGGTCGTGTAGCCCAGACCCTTGATGATCTCCTCGCAAATGCCGATGATGAACGCGCCCACGACCGCACCGGGGATCGAGCCGATGCCGCCGAACACCGCCGCGACAAACGCCTTGAGTCCCGGCATACCGCCGGAGGTGATCGCAACGGAGGGATAGTTCGTAAAGTACAGCATGGCGCCGACAGCGGCAAGGAAGGAGCCGATGACGAACGTCATGGAAATCACGGAATTGATCTTCACGCCCATCAGCTGCGCCGTCTCAAAGTCCTTGGCGGCGGCGCGCATGCCCATGCCGATCCTCGTATGGTTGATGAGATAGACCAGGGCAAATACGAGCGCGATCGTCAAAAACGGCGTGATGATCGTCACGCGCTTGGTGGTCTCACCAAAAATCGTAATGGTGTCGGAGATCCACGGAATGGGATGCGTGACCGGCTGAGGAAGACCGCCGGTGATGTAAAATGCAAGGTTCTGAATGAGATAGCTCACGCCGATGGCTGAGATCATCAGCGACATACGCGGCGCCTGGCGCAGCGGCTTATAGGCCACGCGCTCGATCACAAAGCCGAGCACGACCGTCAGAATCAGCACCAGCGGAAGCGCTATGTACATGGGCATCGATGCGCTGGTATAGACCATGATAAGACCCGCCACCATGAAAACATCGCCGTGGGCGAAGTTGATCAGGCGCAGAATGCCGTACACCAGCGTATAGCCGATCGCGATCAGCGCATACTGACCGCCGGCAGTGACGCCGTTGATAAAATACGGTAGCATAGGAGCTCCTCCTGTTTTTTCAGTTTCTTTTCCCGTTTTGCCGTAGGGAGCGCAAGCAGTCTCTGTCCCTGTCTGCCGCGGGAGCAAAACACGGTAAGATACGCCGAAAACTTGGCGGGGCTTTCGCCCCGCCAAGTTTTAACTCTTGGGGTTTTGCTGAATTTTCGGTCTCAGTTGACGCCCTGGATCTTGACGAACTCCCATTCGCCGCTTTCGGTATTGGCGGCCTTGATGTACGCGACGTCACGCTTGGCATCGCCGATCTCATCGAACTCGATCAGACCGGAAACGCCTTCATAGCTGACAGAGGGCAGCGCCTCGAGAATGGCCTTGGGATCGGTGGAGCCGGCCTTCTCGATCGCCTGCAGAGCGGTGAAGTAGGCGTCGTAGCCCATCGCGGTCACGGCGGAGACCATGTCGTTGCCGCCGTTGTTGGTCAGCGCGTCGGGATTGGCATTCATCCATTCCTTGATGCCCGCGTCGAACTCGGGGTTACCGCCTTCCTGATAGAAGGTCGTGATCTTGACGCTGACGTCCTTACCCTTGGAGCTTTCCACGACCATGTTGTTGTCCCAGGTATCGGAACCGAGCAGGTCGCCGGTGTAGCCCTGCGCCGCGGCAGCCTCAATGATCAGCTGCGCATAGTTGGTGGAAACGGGAGCGAAGATGACGCCTGCGCCGGCGCTCTTGGCGTTGTTGATGTAAGAGACAAAGTTTGCGCTGCCTTCGGGGAAGTCCTCGGCAACAACGGTGCCGCCGAGCGCCTTAAACGCTTCGGTGAAGTAATAGACGAGACCCTGGTCATAGTCGGAGCCGAGCATGGCCAGCGTATAAGCGGTGGTCACGCCGAGTTCCTTATACGCATAGTTCGCAAGAACGGTGCCCTGGAACGGATCGAGGAAGCAGATGCGGTAGTAGACATCGCAGTCGGAAGTGACCTGGGGGTTGGTGCAGGTCACGCCGATGGCAGGGATGCCGGCTTCGGAGAAGACCGCGCCGCCCGCCATGGAGACGCCGGAGCCATAGGAGCCGAGAACGACGGAAACGCCGCGGTTCACCAGCTCAGCGGCAGCGGACGGACCGTTTTCCGCAGTGGTACGGTTGTCAACGATCTCAAGCTTGACCTGATATTCCTCGCCGCCGATGCTGACGGTGGGCTGAACATAGTTGGCATACTGCATGCCAAGGATCTCCTGCTTGCCGCCGGCGCCGTTGTCGCCGGTCTGGGGCTCAAACACGCCGATCTTAACGACCTTTTCGCCGGAGCTCTGATCGGCAGTGCCGTCGTCGCCGCCGCCGCAGGCAACAAGCGCAAGCGTCATAGCAAGCGCCAGTACAAGTGCAAAAATCTTTTTCATCATAAAATCCTCCTTTATTGCTTCAAGAATCACACTTCGTGATTTGATTCATTATAGCTGAATCCACTTTTCTTCGCAAGAAGCAAAACCGCCAATCTTTTTTCCTGTTCTGTGATCTTCGTTCCGCTTTTTTCTCCATGGACAAGCCATTTGTCTCCACATGAAGGACAGTTTTTCGGATTACGGGCAGGCTCTTCTAAATTGTCTTCCAGAAAAAGACATTCGTTTTTCGTTAAACTGCACAACGCAAGGCGGCGCGCTCCCCCCGCGCCGGCACTCCGGAAAAGCCGGCGGGAAGGATGCGCGCCTGTTTTTGTACCTTATTCCTGTGTTTTGTCTGAAAAAACGGCGAGGAAGTCCTGCGCATCCATCGTCTCATGCGCGAGCAGGTACTCAGCCACGGTGTCAAGCTGCCCGCGGTCCCGTTTGAGGATCTTCTCCGCCTGTGCATAGGCATTGTCAATGATCGCCTTAACTTCTTCGTCGATCTGAGACGCTACCTGTTCGGAGTACGGCTTGGCCTGTGCCATCGTTCTGCCGATAAACACCTCGTCCTGTCCGCTCTCAAAGGAGATCGCGCCCAGCTTTTCGCTCATACCGTAGACCGTGACCATGCGGCGCGCGATCTGCGAGGCGCGCCGGATATCGCTGGATGCTCCGGTGGAAATATCTCCCAGGCACAGCGCCTCGGCAACACGGCCGCCGAGCAGCGAGACGATCTGCTCTTCCATGTAGCGCCTGGACTGGTAGGAGCGATCCTCCTCCGGCAGCGAGATCGTCATGCCGCCCGCCTGACCGCGCGGAATGATGGTGATCTGATGCACCGGCTCGTGCGTCGGCAGGGCGTGCATCACGATGGCGTGACCGGCCTCATGATAGGCGGTGAGCCTGCGCTCCTGTTCGGAAACGACGCGGCTCTTCTTTTCGGGGCCGGCAATGACCTTGATCTCCGCTTCGGCGAAGTCCTGCATCGTGACAAACTTTTCATTGCGCCGCGCCGCCAGCAGCGCCGCTTCGTTGGCAAGATTTTCAAGATCCGCCCCGGTAAAGCCGGACGTGCCTCTGGCGACCGTCTTGAGATCGACGTCCTCCGCAAGCGGCTTGTTTTTCACATGGATTTTGAGAATATCCTCGCGTCCTCTGATGTCCGGCAGTCCGACGTAGACCTGCCGGTCAAAGCGACCCGGGCGCAGCAAAGCGGGATCGAGAATATCCGCGCGGTTGGTCGCCGCCATCACCACGACGCCCTGATTCGTGCCGAAGCCGTCCATCTCGACCAGAAGCTGGTTGAGGGTCTGCTCGCGCTCATCGTGTCCGCCGCCGAGACCGGTGCCGCGCTGACGTCCGACCGCATCGATCTCGTCGATAAAGATGATGGCAGGCGCGACCTTCTTTGCCTGTTCAAACAGATCGCGCACGCGGGATGCGCCCACGCCGACATACATCTCAACGAAATCAGAGCCGGAGATCGACAGAAACTCCACGCCCGCTTCGCCGGCGACCGCACGGGCGAGCAGCGTTTTGCCCGTGCCCGGAGGACCGACGAGCAGCACGCCCTTGGGGATGCGCGCGCCGAGGTCGATGAATTTCCCGGGATTTTTGAGGAAGTCGACGATCTCCGCAAGCTCCTCCTTTTCCT
>JAEDKW010000004.1 GCA_016295615.1 Oscillospiraceae bacterium
GGATGTGATGAAGCAGGCAGACTGGTTAATCGATGTGGGCCCGGACGGAGGTACTGCCGGTGGTGAGATCGTCTTTGCTGGTACGCCAAAGGATATGGCGGAACATTCCCATACAATCACAGCGGAATACCTCAGAAAGTCCATGTGTTTCTCCCGGGGCAGAAATACAAAAGCATTTTGAGAAGCAGAAGATAGAGAAAATGATATGATGATTGCGACAAGTCGTTTGATTCTACGAAAAATGAATACGGATGATTACGATGCTTTGTATGCAGTATTGGCAGATTCCGATACTATGCAGCACTATCCCTATTCTTTTGATAAAAAAAGAGTTCGTGGATGGATTGAGAGGAATATGGAACGGTACAGAATTTTTGGATTTGGTTTGTGGGCAGTCTGCTTAAAAGAATCCGGAGTTGGAAATGTCAAGAAACGGCGAACAGGTCTAAAACAGTTTACTTTTGGTTTTAACATAATCTTGTTTGATAAAGGTGGGCGGGAGCATCGTTACAGATGCTCCCGCCTTTGTCATTCCTTATTTTCTTATTCGGTGAAGATCTTCGTTTCCGCGCGGCGCATGAAGTCGCGCTCCAGCATCGCCTTGTGGGAAAGGAACGCTTCATCGTCAAAATACTTGGCTCCCTCAGGACAGTTTCTGACGCAGGAATGGCACTTGATGCAAATGCCGGGCACTTCGGCCGTATTCGCAGGATCGATGCTGCCCATCGGGCACAGCGACGCGCACACGCCGCAGCCGGTACACTTTTCAAGGTCGGTTCTGGGCTTCGCCTTGAGGAACTTGACGCTCTGACCGTCCAGTCCCTTCGGGACGTAGTACGGCGCATCCGCATCGCCCTCGACCTGGACCGGCGCGGGGATCTCGGTCATCTTGCCGACCTTTCCGACAACGGCGGAGCCGAGTTTGGCAAGAATGGAGAGATCCTCGCTGTCAGGGCGACCGGCGGCAAGCGTATCGGAAAAGGCGTGCTGACAGGCAAACGCACCGCCGGCGATCGTGTGGAAGCCGTCCGCTTCCAGGCAGGCGCAAAGCTCGGCAAGGGAGTTATCAAAGCTGCGGTTGCCAAAGGTTACGACAGGCACGGCAAGCGCGCCGTTGCCGGCAAAGCCCGTCTTGACAAAATCAAGGAGCTTGTTGGGAACCTTGCCTGCATAGGTCGGTGTGCCGAATACAACGAGGTCTTTATCGGTAAAGGAATAGCTCTCCTCTCTTGCATAGGGACGGGTGAAGTCCACAAGCTCCAGTGGAACCTCAAAGCTCTCTGCAAGGGCGTTGGCAAGCGTGGTGACGACCTTGCGGGTATTGCCGGTGGCGCTGAAATAAACTGCGTAGACGGTTTTGATCTCCATAGTCAGCCTTCTTTCTATTTCGGGGCTCATGACCCGGTATTACAGAGAAAACTCCTCTGCACTGTGTTTATTCTCGTCCAGCACCGCGGGGCGGGGCGGAACGCGCTTGAGCGGATCGTAACGGAAGCGGCGGCAATGCTCGGTTGCATTGACGATGCCTCTGCGGGAGCAGACTACCTCCGTATCGTTGATGACGCTGCCGCACTCACAGTAGGCGCAGCGCTTTTCGATGTCCTTGCGGAAAAAGTGAAACATACGCTCCCCTCCTGTTATAAGCTTTGGAGCACAAGCCTGTCGCCGTCCATCATGGCGCGCAGCTGCGTGACAGGATTTTCATAGGAATCAATGATACGGCTCGCCATCACGTCCTCCAGCTCCTTCTGGATCGTGCGGCGCAGATTGCGCGCACCGTAGGTCGTGGAGAACGACTTGTGCGTGAGGTACTTCACCACCGCGTCGTCATAGCTGAAGTGCAGTCCCTTTTCCTCAAGGCTTGCCTGCAGCTCATCGAGCATGATGCGGGCAATCGCCTCGAAGTTCTGCTCGTCGAGACGGTTGAAGCAGATGATCTCATCCACACGGTTGATAAACTCCGGACGCAGGAACTCGCCCAGCGCCTTGAGCGCGCGGTCGCGGTTCTGCTCGTTGAGCGTATGACCGAAGCCGACGGTGCCTTCCTTGCGGTCGCTGCCCGCGTTGGAGGTCATTACGATGACGGTATTTTCAAAGTTCACCCTGCGCCCGTGGGAATCGGTGATCTCGCCGTCGTCAAGGATCTGCAGCAGAACGTTCATCACGTCGGGATGCGCCTTTTCGATCTCATCAAAGAGGATCACGGCGTAGGGCTTGCGGCGGATCTTTTCCGTCAGCTGACCTGCCTCGTCATAGCCGACGTAGCCCGGGGGCGAGCCGACAATGCGGGAAACGGAGTGCTTTTCCATAAACTCCGACATATCCAGACGGATCAGGGAATCGGGCGAATTGAACAGGTCCTGCGCAAGCTGCTTGACAAGCTCGGTCTTGCCGACGCCGGTGGGACCGACAAAGATAAAGCTCACCGGCTTGTGCTTGGGCGAGATGCCCACGCGATTGCGGCGGATGGCGGCGGAGACGGCGGCGATGGCCTCGTCCTGTCCGATGATGTGCGTTTTGAGGCGCTTGTCAAGCTCGCTCAGGCGCTTAAACTCATCCTCACGGATGCGGCTTGCCGGGATCTTCGTCCACAGCTCGATCACACGGGCAAGGTTATCCATCGTCAGCGTGGGCGCTTCGTTGCCGAGCCGGTCAAGCTCCGCCCTGCTTTGCATGATGCGGCTGCGCAGCTCGGCGATGCGCTCATAGTCCGCATCGGCGGCGTTCTGTGCGGCCTTTTCCTCGAGCATCATCTTTTCCTTTTCAAAGTCCGCCACTGCCTGCTCGATCTCCATGCGGCGGTTGATGACCTTGTCATGGAGGTTCATGTCGGAGCACGCTTCGTCGATCAGGTCGATGGCCTTATCGGGCAGAAAACGGTCGGTGATGTACCGCTCGGACAGCAGCACCGCCTGGCGCAGGATGCCCTCGGGGATCTTCACGCCGTGGAACGACTCATAATAATGGGCGATGCCCTTGAGGATCTTGAGCGTATCCTCCATGTTCGGCTCATTGACCGTGACCGGCTGGAAACGGCGCTCCAGCGCGGTATCCTTTTCAATGTGCTTGCGGTATTCGGTGAAGGTCGTTGCGCCGATGACCTGGATCTCGCCGCGGGAAAGCGCCGGCTTTAAAATGTTGGCGGCGTTCATGCTGCCCTCGGCATCCCCCGCGCCGACGATGTTGTGCACCTCGTCGATGACAAGGATGACGTTGCCCATCTTGCGGATCTCCTCGATGAGTCCCTTCATGCGGCTTTCAAACTGACCGCGGAACTGCGTACCGGCAACGAGCGCGGTCAAATCGAGCAGATACACTTCCTTGGCATGCAGCTTAAACGGCACGTCGCCGCTGGCAATGCGCTGTGCAAGACCCTCCGCGATGGCGGTCTTGCCGACGCCCGGTTCACCGATGAGGCACGGATTGTTCTTCTGCCGGCGGTTGAGGATCTGCACCACGCGCTCAATTTCCTCGCTTCTTCCGATGACTGCGTCAAGCTTGCCCTCTCGTGCGCGCTGGGAAAGGTTGATGCAGTAGTTGTCAAGAAACTTGTGCTTGCTGCCCTTCTCCACTTTTTTCTCACCGCGGCGCGTCTGAGAATCGGCGCTGGCGCCGCTGTCGCCGCCGTCGCCGTTGTTCGGCGCGCCGCCAAAGAAACGGCTGAGGAAGGGGAACGTGGCGGTCTTTCCCTCGTCGTCCTCGTCGTCCATATTGTCCGCGTCGGCAAGTCCTTCCAGGTTTTCCGCACCGCCGAAGGCGCCCATCATTTCATTTGAGATGTTGTCCAGGTCTTCGTCCGTGATGCCCATGCGGCGCATCATCTCATCGACCTGCGGAAGGCCGAGATTTTTGGCACATTTGAGGCAAAGTCCCTCGTTGATGTTCTGTCCGTTTTCCTGCCGGGTAATGAACACAACGGCGAGGTTCTTTTTGCATTTGGAACAAAGTTGTGGCTGCATTCGTTAGTTTCCTCCATTCAGGGATGCAATGATCGCAATCAACGTAAAAGGGGTATGTGTTGTAAAGAATTTCAAAAGATATGTATCGCTCGCGTTGTCACGGAAAAACGTGATGCCGAACTCCGGCGCGAGCCACAAAATGAGATAGAGCAAAAGCGCAGCTTCCAGCATGCCGAACAGACCGCCGCCGACGGTGTTGAGTGCATGAAGACCGGGCAGCTCAAAGACATGGTCGATCAGTCCCGTCAGAAGCTTCAGTACGATCAACAGCATCACGAAGCTCGCAAGCAGCAGCGCCGCATGCACGACGCTCTCCACCAGCGAACGCGCCGCAAGGTGCGCGGCATTGGCGGCCTTCTCCTGCAAATGTTCAACAAAGCGGTCGCCGCCACGGAACAGCTCCAGCTTTTCAAACCACTCGCTGAAGGACGGGTTCTTTGTGCTGTCCGAGGAGAGAATGTCTGAAGCAACGTTCCCCATCGTAAGCTCCTCCGGTACGCCGAGCCAGTCGGAAATTTTTTCCTCAAAGGCAGGCAGTACGAGATCCGTGATCGGCTCCGTCAGTGTGTTGGCGGCAATGGCTGCGCCGACGATCGCGGCGATCAGCACGACAAAGCCCATCAGGCTCTTGAACAGTCCCCGCTTTGCTCCGACGAAAAAGCTCAATAACAGGAGCAAGACGAGCACACCGTCGATGATGAGTCCATTATTCACGTCTTTCTCCCTTCTTTCAAGTAAAAAATACTGTCATTTACGGAATAAACAGCCATGCGCTCGAAGTTCCCAGCAGCAGCGCCGTACCGTCCTCGCGCATGATGACGGACTTGGCGTATTCCGTATTGCTCAGCGTCGCATATTCGCTCAGGTCCGAGGTGTAGATCGTCAGGCTGTCGCTGTAAAGCGCGGCAAGATATTTGCCCGCGGCGGAGATGCAAAGGACCTCTTTGCCGATATCGGCTTCGCCGATCTTTTCCCCGTCGGCTGAGACCGTGACGAGCTTGAGCGTGCTGCCGCTGCGATAGCGGCTGAGCAGGAGCGCGGTGTAGTCCGTCCCGCCCGTGCTCTGTGCGCGCAGGTAGGGATAGTCATAGCGGTAGCTTCCCGAAAGCGAACCGTCCGCGCCGAACACCGTCAGCCGGTCGTCCGCGATCGTGACAAGCCTGCCGCCCAAATTGCCGAGTGAAAGCACCAAGGAGCCGTTGAGCACATTGACCGACTCCGGCGTTTCGCTTAAGAGCGCATACAGCTTGAGCGTGCTGGCAAACGCGCCGTCCGCCTCCCCCAGCGTAACGACCGCCAGATGCTTGCAGTCCCGCAGAACGCAGGCGTCCATCACATAGCGGTCGGAGGAGTTGAACGTAAACAGGGCGTTTCCCGTTGGGTCATAGACCGAAACCACCGATTGATAGCCGCTCTTTTCCGTCGTCAGCGTCAGATAGTCCGAAGAATTGAGCGACGCGGAAAGGATCCCCGCATCGCAGAGCTTCCCGCAATCGCGAAGCAGCCCCTTTTCCCCCAAAAGAAGGGCGGTCTGCCCGCCGATGTCGTAAACAAGCACCGTCTGTCCGCCGACGGCAACGGCGGGGTGCGTCATGCGGACGCTCTCGGAATATACCCGCGTGCCATCGTTTGCCAAAACGGCAACATTGGTCGTGGAGGCGACGATCAGCCGTTCGCCCAGCATGGCGTAAACGTTCGTGCGGTCATTGTCAAAGCTGTAAAGCTCCGCCTTGCCCTGTTCGTCCTGCGTGACCTTGTTGTAGGAAAAAAGTCTGCGCACGCTGTCAAAGCTGCTCAGGTCCTGATAGGCTGCCACCAGAACGACGGCAAACACCAAAATAAGCACCGCAAGCAGCTTCGCTGCGCGTCGCACACCGCCATGGCGGCGGGGCGCGGCCTGTTCGCGCTGAAAATCCTCGCGCGACAAATTGTCAGATTGCTGTTTCCCCATTGAGTCTTTCATCCTCGTACCAGACCTTTGTCATATACAAGCCGCCGGGCGGCACCGTGGGACCGGCAAGCGTGCGGTCGCCGGACGCCAGGATCTGCGGAATATCCTCCGGCGCAAGCTTGCCCTCCGCTGCGTACAGGACCGTGCCGGTGATCGCCCGTACCATGTTATACAAAAAACCGTTCGCGCAGACCTTGAGCTCCAGAAGCTCGCCGCTTCTCGTCACGCGGCAGTAGTAGACCGTCCGTACCGTGGTCTTTGTCTCCGTACCGACGGAGCGGACGGCACGGAAGTCATGCGTCCCTTCAAACGCCCGCGCCGCGCGGTCCATCCTTTCCTCATCGAGGTGCTTGGGATAAAAGTATGCGCGGTTTACATAAAACGGATTCTTGATGCGTGAATTGTAAATGCGGTAGGTGTACTCCTTCCTCCTGCAGGAAAGGATCGCGTTGAAATCCTCCGCCACCTCAAACGCCTCGCGCACGACGACGTCCTCCGGCGTATGCGTGTTGACGGCAAACGGCAGGCGTTCGACCGGAATGCGGGAATTCGTGCGGAAGTTGGCGATATAGTGCTCGGCATGGACGCCCGCGTCGGTGCGTCCGCAGCCGATGAGTCTGACCGGCTCGCCGCAGACCGCGGCGAGCGCCTTCTCCATCGTTTCGCACACGGTGACGGCGTTTTTCTGCACCTGCCAGCCGTGATACGCCGTGCCGTTATACATCAATTGTAAAGCGATATTACGCATAATTGGTGTCCTTTTTCTGAACTTTTCGCGCCGCCCGCTTCAGGGATGCGGCGCTGTCTCAATCAAGGATCATGATACCGACCGCCAAAGCGAGATAGTACAGCAGCACCAGGTAATCCCTTGCCGCGTAGTGCAGCTCGTGGAGCTTCGTGCGTCCGTCGCCGCCGTGATAGCAGCGGCACTCCATCGCGGTCGCCAGCTCGTCTGCGCGGCGAAACGCGCTGACGAACAGCGGCACCAGCAGCGGAACGAGCGCCTTGGCGCGCTGGAAAATGCTGCCGCTCTCAAAATCGGCGCCGCGCGCCTTTTGCGCGGACATGATCTTGTCCGTCTCCTCGATGAGCGTCGGAATAAAGCGCAGCGCGATCGACATCATCATGGCAAGCTCATGCACGGGAAGCCTGAGCTTTTTGAGCGGACCGAGCAGGCTCTCCAGACCGTCGGTGAGATGGATGGGCGAGGTCGTGTAGGTCAGAAGGAACGTCCCCATGATCAGCAGCGTGATGCGCGCCATCATCGTCACGGCGGTGCGCACACCTTCGACCGTGATGCGGAAGATCCAAAAATGCACCAGCTCCACGCCGGGCGTATAGAAAAGGTTCAGTATCGCGGTGAACGCGATGATGAACAGCACCGGCTTCAGACCGCGCAGCAGCGCCTTTGCACCGACCCTGGAAACCCTGACCGACACAAGCAGCGTCAGAATCAGCGCGGCGTAGGCGTAAACCGAGTGCGCCGAAAACAGCGCCACGATGTAGAGAACCGTGACGGTCAGCTTGGTGCGCGGGTCAAGGCGGTGCGCCAGTGTGTTTCCGGGAAAATACTGACCGAGTGTGATATCCTTCAGCATGGCACAGCGTCTCCTTTCCTGAGAGAAAGGAGCGCGCGGCTCAGTTCCTCTACCGTGTAGACTGCCGGGTCAATGGCAAGACCGCGCGCCTTGAGCGCCATGGCAACGCGCGTGATCTGCGGCACGTCGAGACCGGCGCGGAGCAGCTCGTCGCCGCGGGAGAACACCTCGCGCGGCGTACCGCTCATGAGTACATGCGCGTCGGAAAGCACGACGATACGGTCCGCGTTCTGCGCGATCTCGTCCATCGAGTGACTCACGAGCACGATGGTCGTGCCGCGCTCTTTATGGTACTGCCGGATGTTGGCAAGCAGCTCCCTTCTGCCCTGCGGGTCAAGACCCGCCGTCGGCTCGTCAAGCACGAGTACCTCCGGCTCCATGGCGATGACGCCCGCGATGGCAACGCGGCGCTTCTGACCGCCGGAGAGCGCAAACGGAGATTTATCCAGAATCTCTTCGCTCAGTCCCGCAAAGCGGGCGGCAGCGTGTACGCGCCGGTCGATCTCGTCCCTGTCGAGTCCCATGTTGGCGGGACCGAAGGCAATGTCCCGGTAGACGGTGTCCTCAAAGAGCTGATACTCCGGATACTGGAACACAAGACCCACGCGAAAGCGCACGTCGCGGATCTTCTTCGGCTCCTCCCAAATATCCTTGCCCTCGAGATAGATGTGACCGCTCGTCGGCTTGAGCAGACCGTTGAGATGCTGGATCATCGTCGATTTGCCGCTGCCGGTGTGACCGATAATGCCTAAAAACTCACCGCGGTAGACGGACAGCGACATATTCTCCGCCGCGCTGCGGCAGAACGGCGTCCCTTCGCCGTAGGTGTGTGTCAGGTTTTCAACGCGAATGATCTCTTCCAAGGCGTGATTCCTCTGATTTCAAAAATTTTTCATGATCGCATCGACGCATTCATCCACTGTGACCGCATCGAGCGGCACGTCCATGCCGCCCTGTCTGAGCGAATCCAGCAGCAAAACGGTGTCCGGCACCGTCAGACCGAGCTTCTCCAGCTCCGCCTTGCGCGAAAAAACCTCCCGCGGCGTACCGTCCATGGCCAAACGGCCGTCGTTCATCACGATCACGCGGTCGGCGTTTTCCGCTTCGTTCATGTGGTGCGTAATGAGCACGACGGTAATGCCGTCCTGCTTATGCAGCCGCTCGATCGTCGAGAGCACCTCGCTGCGGCCGATGGGGTCGAGCATGGCGGTCGCCTCGTCGAGCACGATGCACTTCGGCTTCATCGCCAGCACGCCGGCGATGGCAATGCGCTGCTTTTGTCCGCCGGAGAGCAGATGCGGCGCATGCTGCACGAACTGTTCCATCCCCACGGCGGCAAGCGCCCGGTCCACGCGCACACGGATCTCCGCGCTCGGCACGCCGAGGTTCTCCGGCGCGAACGCGACATCCTCCTCCACGACATTCGCCACGATTTGGTTGTCCGGATTCTGGAACACCATACCCACGCGGCGGCGGATCTCAAGCAGAAGCTCTTCATTGCCCGTATCCATACCGTCCACATACACGGTCCCGCCGGACGGCAGGAGCACCGCGTTGAACATCTTGGCAAGCGTGGACTTTCCGCTGCCGTTGTGCCCGAGGATCACGACGAAGCTGCCTTTCTCAATGGAAAGGCTGACGCCGTCAAGCGCAAGCGTACTGCGCTCCCCCTCCGCAGAAGGGTACGCAAAGGTCAAATCTTTTGTTTCGATCATTGTTGACATCATGCTGAATTCTTTCTTCTTTATTCGCTGCACCAGCGGCCCGTTGCGCCGCAGGGCAGTGCAAGACCGGTCTCCGTCACGGGAAGACCGAGCTCGTCCCACGTCACCCTGCCGCCGAATTTCTCCTTGACGAGAAGGCTGAGCAGATAGCCCAGCACGGAAGGCGCCAGACCCGTCGTGTACGAGTTGATGATCACAAAGAGCGGCTGCTCGGAGAGCACCTGCGTGCAGAGCCTGACGAAGGGGAACAGGTTATCCTCCAGCTTCCACACCTCGCCGCCCGGACCGCGTCCGTAGCTCGGCGGATCCATGATGATGGCGTCATAGGTCCTGCCGCGGCGGATCTCACGCTCGACAAATTTTGCGCAGTCATCGACGATCCACCGGATCGGCGCGTGTTCCAGCCCGCTCACGCGCGCGTTTTCCTTCGCCCAGCTCACCATACCCTTCGCCGCGTCGCAGTGGCAGACCTGCGCGCCCGAGGCGGCACAGGCGACCGTCGCGCCGCCGGTATAGGCAAACAGGTTCAGCACCCTGACGGGGCGTCCCGCACGCTCGATCTTTTCACGGGCAAAGTCCCAGTTGACCGCCTGCTCGGGGAAAAGCCCGGTGTGCTTGAAATTCATGGGCTTGACCTGAAAGGTGAGGTCTTTGTATTTCACCTGCCAGGATTCCGGCAGTTTCTCCTTCTCCCAGTGTCCGCCGCCGGAGGACGAGCGGTGATAGCGCCCCTGCGCGCTCCTCCAGCCGCGGTTTTCGCGCGGCGTTTCCCAAATTGCCTGCGGGTCGGGGCGCACCAGGATCTGCCCGCCCCAGCGCTCCAGCTTCTCGCCGCTGCCGCAGTCAAGCAATTCATAATCGTTCCAGCCGTCCGCAATCCACATGTAAGCTCCTCCTGTACGGCGGCTTTTCCGCCCGCCGGCGCCGTTTTCTCTGCAAAGGGCGCAGTACTACATAATAAATCAATGTATTATACCGCAAAGGCAGCGCAGTAGTCAATCCAAAAAGTTGCGGTTGTCAAGAAACTGTTCCTGTGATAAACTGTCAGCAATCGATAGAATGAGGAGATTTTTCATGGATCGCGTGCTGCTGCACAGCTGCTGCGCGCCCTGCTCGGTGTACTGCATCGACGCGCTGCGCAGCGAGGGGATCGAGCCGACATCGCTCTGGTTCAACCCCAATATCCACCCCTATCAGGAATATAAAGCGCGCCGCGACACGCTTTTGGCGTATGGCGAGCGCGTCGGCGTAACGGTCAGGGTACTGGAGGATTACGGACTGCGTGAATTCGTCCGCTCTGTTGCCGCGGACATTGATCACCGCTGCGCGCACTGCTACGCCCTCCGCCTCGGTACGGCGGCAAAGTACGCCGCCGCACACGGGTTTGAGGCGTTCACCTCCTCCCTTCTGATCTCCCCCTATCAGGATCACGAGCTTTTAAAGACCGTGGGCGAAAGGATGGGGGAACTGTACGGCGTTGCGTTTCTTTACCGTGATTTCCGTCCCGGCTTCCGCGAAGGGCAGAACAAGGCGCGCGAGCTTGGACTTTATATGCAGAAGTACTGCGGCTGCATCTTTTCGGAAGAGGACCGCTACGCAAAGCAGATCATAAAAGACAAAGCAACATTCGGAGAATCATTATGAGCTATTTTTTCATCATCCTCATCGGCTATCTCATCGGCACGTCCAACATGGCGACCTACCTCGCCGCGCTTAAAAAAGTTGACCTGCGTGCAGGCGGAAGCGGAAATCCCGGCGCCTCGAACGCGATGATCCTCATGGGCTGGAAGTCCGGCATCCTTGTGGGCGTGCATGACATCGGCAAAGCCGTCGCCGCGGTGCTGCTTGCCGAATATCTCTTCCCCGAGACTGCACTTGCCGGCATCGTCGCGGGCGTTGCCTGCGTGTTCGGGCACATGTTCCCCTTCTATCTCAAGTTCCGCGGCGGCAAAGGCTTCGCCTCCTACCTCGGCATGGCGCTTGCCCTGCACTGGAAGTTCGCGCTCGTTCTGCTGCTCGCCGTGGTGCTCATCACCCTGGTCACGGACTATATCGTCCTCGGCACCATGACGACGGTCATTTCGTTTCCCGTCTACTGCGCCGTCACGCAAAGCATGATTGCCGCACTGATCCTGTGCGCCGCCTCGCTTGTGATCATTTACAAGCACCGCAGCAATCTTGTGCGCATCTGCCACGGTACGGAGATCGGTCTGCGCAGCGCGCATAAGGGCGAGCACCGCGTACATAAGTAAAAGAATGCGCAAAAGCGCAAGAAAAAAGCTGACCGAACGGTCAGCTTTTTTGCTGCTGTCTTCATTCCGCGGCGCGCACCGATCACCGTGCCGCCGGGATCGGCGTCTTCCCGCCGCCGCCCTTTCCGGCGACAGCCAAAATTTCAGCAGGGGTCCTGTCCATTTTTCTCTCCGTTCCGTTAATTCGCGTAGGCAAAATCCGTCACAAGCGCGCCGGTCCCGCGCTCATAAAGCCGCCCGTCTTCGGAATAAAATGTTTTGTTTGCTTCATCGCAGATGAAATAGTACACCGGATGGGTAAATGTCACGCTGCCGTCGGTCTCTCTGCGGACGCAGTACTTGTCCGCAGTCAGCACAGCCGTTTTCACATATCTGCCAAGCTCGACCGTAAATTCGATCTCCTGCAAATTACATGCCACGCCCGCAGCTTCCTTTTCCTTCCGCACGCTTTCATAGGTCGCGCGGTCACCGAGGATCCCCTCACCGTAGCTTTGGTATTCCTCCGGAAAAACCACGCAAAACGGCGTCGGCACACCGCGGTCAACGTAGCCGCCGAGCGCCGTGATCTTCACGCCGTGGGTGCGCTCGGGAACAAGGATCGTTCGCGTCTCGTCTTCCCCGTCCCAGACATAGGCTCCGGCGAACGCCTTGCGCGAGATGACGTTATAGCCGAAATGCACCGCGCCGCTGTCATCATACTTCATCTGTGAAACCTCGGGGCTCAGGGTGACGATATAGCCCGCTAAAATGATGATCGCGGCGAACTTCATCACCGTTCCCAGGTTTCCAAGCAGCTTCTCTGTCATGGCGTCTTCTCCTTTTGTGTTTGCTTGATTATTTTTATACCATAGCGTACTGTGTTTTGCAACGAAAAAGGCGGGCTGACCCGCCTTTTTCGTCATGACGCCGTCCGGCTTTCAAACAGCACATCATGCACGGTGCAAAGCGCCTCGTCGGCGTTATCCCGATGCACGAAGACCGTCAGATACGCTTCTCCTTCCTCCACGCCATACACGGTAATGCCCTGCCGTTCCAGCGCTTCGATGCATGCGCGCTCTGCCTCCGCGCCCGGAAGGCTTTGCCCGACCGCAGTGACGCCCGCGAGCACGGACCGCTCGCAGAACTTCTTTGTCACACCGGTCAGAGCGTCTCCGCTCCCCCGTGCGGCGACGAAACTGCCGCCGCTGCCCTCCTCGCAGGAGCGCACCTCGAGCATCACGCCGCAGCGCCGGGCAAGCGCAACGCTTTTATCATGGAGCACCTGCGCCCCCTTTTGGGAAAGCAGAAGCATGTCGTCATAGGAAATACGCTCCAGACGCCTTGCCTTCGGACAGATGCGCGGGTCCGTGGTATAGATCCCGGCAACATCCGTATAGATCTGGCAGCGGTCGGCATGAAACGCCGCGGACAGCGCCACCGCGCTCAAATCGCTTCCGCCGCGGCCGAGCGTGGTCACATCGCCGTTTTCATTCACGCCCTGAAATCCGGCGATCAGCACCACGCGGCGCTCGTGCAGCTCGTGCTCGACGCGCTCCCTGCCGACGGCAGAAATCTCTGCCCCGCCATATTCCCCGTCGGTCAGGATCGGGACTTGCCAGGCGCAAAGCGAGACGGCCGGAACACCAAGCGTATGCAGCGCCATGGCGCAAAGGGAAACAGACGCCTGCTCCCCGGTGGACAGCAGCGCATCCAGCTCACGCAGGGACGGTTCTTCGCAGATCTCCCTTGACGCACTGAGAAGGCGGTCCGTTGTATCGCCCTGTGCCGAGAGGACAACGATGACGTCGTTGTCCGCCTCATAGGTATCCTTGATGATATGGGCAGCGTGCAGCATCTTTTCGGCATTTGCAACCGAGCTGCCGCCAAATTTCTGCACATACAGGCTCATTGAGATCCCTCTCGCAAAAAAGATGGATTGGCAATCTGCCTGAGCAGTTTGCCAATCCATGATATGACTTTTCCCGTCCTCCGGTTCATCAGCCGGCAAGGATCTCAAATTTGACAACGCCGTCGAGCGACACGGCACGCGCCATCAGCTCCTCAAGCGACACTTCCATTTCCGACGTTTCCGCCGAAATCGTCACCGCCGCGCAGCCATTGGTCGGAATACTCTGGTTGATGGTGAGTATATTGGCTCCGGAAACGGCAAAAATAGACAGTGCATTGGAAAGAACGCCGGGGTTGTTTTTGAGCATCGCATAAAATGTGATGATGCGCCCCGTCTTCATGTCGTTGAACGGCTGCACCGCATCCCGGTACTTATAAAACGCGCTGCGGCTGATGCCCACAGCCTTCGCCGCATCGCCGGCGGTTCTCACCTCGCCGGACTGGAGCATCCGTTTCGCCTCCGCGACCTGAATGAAAATATCGGGAAGCGCCTGCGCGGATACAATATAATACTTCGCTGCTTTTGCCATGTTTTGTTCACCTCACGCGGTCATTTGTCCTTGTTTTGAAAGCTTATCACAGAATGCCGCGCGTTGCAAGTCATTTTTGAAAGGAGTGTGGGGCTTTGTTTGAAGAACGCTGCAAAAAATTTCTGCTGTACCTTTTCTCCGCCGCTGCCGCCGCCGGACTTTTTTATCTCGTTTTCCGCTATCTGTTTTGGTGGGTGCTGCCGTTCCTGCTCGCGCTCGGCGTCGCCGCGGCGGTGGAGCCGGTCGTTGCGTATCTGCGTGTTCATCTGCGCTTTCGCCGCAGCTTTTCCGCGCTGCTTCTGACGCTGGTGCTGCTGTTCCTGCTCGGCGGACTGCTCTCGCTGCTGGGAACAACGCTTGCCAATCAGGCGTATGCGCTGCTGAAAAAGGCGCCGCTCCTCCTTGAGCGCGTGCCGCAGCTTCTTGACGCGTTCTTTGCCCGTCTTGACGGGTACAGCGCCGCCTTTCCGCAATGGCTGCGCGATTCCCTCTACGGCGCTGTGATGCGGGCGCTTTCCGACGCGGAGTCCTTCTTCTCCGACCTGACCGGACGGCTTCTCTCCTTTCTGGGCTCCTTCGCCGCGGCGCTGCCGAGGCGGGTGCTGAGCGGTGCGACGACCGTACTCGCCGTGTATTTTACGATCGCGTCCTATCCGACACTCTGCCGAATGCTCAAAACCAGACTCTCCGGCAAAACCATACGCTCCCTGCGCCTGTTCCGCAGCGGCGTGACGCAGTCGCTTTCCCGTTACCTGCGCGCGGAGCTCACCATCAGCTTTCTCACCTTTTTGCAGCTGCTGCTCGGCTTTTTCCTCATGCGTCAGGACTATGCGCTGCTGCTCGCCTTTCTCATCACGCTTCTCGATGCGCTGCCGGTCTTCGGTACGGGAACGGCGCTCGTGCCGTGGGCGCTGCTCTCGCTGCTGTTTTCCTCCGTGCCCAAAGCCATCGCGCTGCTCGCGCTCTACCTCTGCACGCTGCTCGTGCGCAATGTACTGGAGCCAAAGCTTCTCGCCTCCCAGGCGGGGCTGCCGCCGGTGGCGTCGCTTTTTGCGATGTATCTGGGCTTCTGCACGTTCGGCGTAGCGGGCATGATCGCTTTCCCGTTTTTACTGCTGCTCGCCGCGCAGACCTACCGTCTCGGCACGCAGGAGACATGAAAAAGGGCGTTCGCTTGAACGCCCTTTTTGCTGCTTTTACTGCTCCTGATTTGTCCCGCGACCGGTGTTGAGCAGCCAGTCAAGGAAGGAGCCGTTTTGGTCCTCTTCGCCGTTTTCCCCATCCTCGCTGTCCTGATCGTCAGAATCGGGATCATCGGAAGGCCAAAACGGGAAAAGGCTACTGTGCGTGGTACACATACCGTGCTCCATCAAGTCGCTGTACAGCTTCACGCTGCCGTCGTTCGCCGCGACAGGAGTGCCCAGCGGCATTTCCGTGATCAGACCGTCCTCTATCTGCGCTTCATAGGTCGCCGCTTCCGCAGCGGTGAGCGGCTGATACAGCAGCGAGCGCGTGTAGCCCCACGCCTCCGACACATTCGGCTGGCTCAGATCAAGCGCGGAGACCGTCGACGTAACGGGGCAGAAATCCGATGCGAGCATCCCGGTCTCGGAGCAGACCGCGACTGTGATGTGCGCATCGCAGGTCAGCACGGGAGCCGAACCGTTTGCGACCTTAACCGTGTGCGTTGCCGGGCAGGAGGAACCTGCCAGAAGCCCCGTCTGCGAGCAGACCGTAACGCTCACCAGGTCGTTTGCGCTCACGTTGAAGTCCTTATTGGGAAGCCCTGCGTGGACCTCGCTCATGACCTTCTTCCACAGGGTCGCCGCCGGGTTGCCCGAAGCGACAATGCGCGTGGGCGTATCGTAGCCGACCCATACGGCGCCGGTATAGTACGGCGTAAGACCGACAAAGTAACGGTCGCAGTTGCTGTTGGTCGAGCCGGTCTTACCGGCGATGGTCATACCGGAGAATGCCGCGCCGGTACCGGTACCGCCCGCGCTGTTGACAACGCCCTTCAAAAGCTCGATCATCGAATAGGCGGTGCTTTCCTTCATCGCAACGTGGGACTCGCTCTTGTTGTCAAGGATCGTCTTGCCGTTGTGATCCTTGACCTCGATATAGGTGCGCGGCACGGTATAGATGCCGTTGTTGGCAAAGGAGGAATAAGCCGCCGCCATTTCAAGCGTCGTCACGCCGCGGCTCAGACCGCCCAGCGCCAAAGCGCCGGCCGCGGTAATATCGTCGCCGGTGAGCGTCGTAAAGTTAAGCCTGTCCGTCATGAAGGCGTAGGACGCCGACGGCGTCAGCGCCTGCAGCACACGCACCGCCGTGGGGTTGGCGGAAAAGCGCACCGCGTCCTGCAGCGTGATGATGCCCTTGTAGCCGGAATAGGCATTCACCGGCCAGATATACTCATTTCCGGTGTTTCCCATCATCGTCACGGGATAATCGTCGATCACGGATGCAGGCGTGATCACGCCGGCGTCAATGGCAGGGGCATAGACGGAAAGCGGCTTGATCGCAGAGCCGCAGGGGCGGGGATTGACGGCATAGCTCCATTCAAACGCGCCGCCGCGCTCGCCCACGCGACCGGCAAGCGCCACCACATCGCCCGTGGTGTTGTCGATGATCGTCATGCCGGACTGGAGCTGCTCGCCCTTGGCGGAGGTGTAGTCCAGGTTGCTGCGCTCGCCGTAGATCCTTTCCACGATCTCCTGGATCTCGGGATCGACCGTGCAGTAGATCTCATAGCCGCCGGTGTAAAGCATGTCCTTGGCAACGTTCGCGCTGTATCCGAGCTGCTCCACCAGATCGCTGACGACATCGTTGAAGACCTGCTCGACAAAGTAGGAATCATAGGTCGTGTTCGCCGCGCTGATCTCGGCTTCCCTGTCGGTGGGAACGTAATCCTCGTCCCAGACAAACACCAGCTTTTCGTTCAGCGCCTCCTCATACTCCGCATCGTCCAGATAGCCCAGCTCGTGCATCTTGTAGAGCACGGTCTCCTGGCGCTCCTTGTTCTTCTCGCGGTAGGTCTTCCCGCTGTTGAGCGTACCCCGGCGGGAGGGGTCGTACAGGGAGGGATACTGCGTGATGCCGACGATGGCCGCGCCCTCCGCGACGGTCAGGTCGCCGACGTCCTTTCCGAAGTAGACCTCGGACGCCGCCTGAATGCCGCTGGCGCCGTTGCCGAAATAGACCAGATTCAAATAAAGCTCCAGCACCTCTTCACGGGAATAGTTCTCCGCAAAGCGAAGCGCGCGGAAGATCTCCAGCACCTTGCGCCGGATCGTCACCTCGTTGTCGCCCGTGAGGTTCTTGATGACCTGCTGCGTGATCGTGGAGCCGCCGCGGGTCGAGTCGCTGCCGCGCAGCATGTCGAAAACGGAGCGCGCCGTGCTCTTCCAGTCCACGCCGTGGTGCTCAAAGAACCGCTGGTCCTCAATGGAAACCAGCGCCTGCCAGACATGGTCGGGAATATCTTCAAAATCCACCAGCGTGCGGTTTTCCAGACCGTGGATCTTCGTCAGCTCCTCCCACTCGCCCGTCGTCCTGTTCTGATAGTAGACCGTGGAGCTTTGCTTGAGCGTATAGGCTGACGCATCCACGTCCAGCTCCGGCTCAAGCGCCGTATGGACGTAAATCATGAAAATGCCGAAAAACATCAGGCATGTCGCAAACCCGATCGCAAGGATCGTTCCGAGGATCATGCCGAGCCTGCCCTTCTGCGCGGTGCCGCTTTTCCGGGGTCTCCTTCGCGGATCCCGCTCCTCACGATACTCACTCATTGCGGCCACCTCCTTTGTAAAACTGAAAAATCTGTATCGCAGACCATAATACAACAAATATATTGTAACATGCCTGTCAAGAAAATTTCCACTCGCATTTTGCCGAAAAAGTTTTCCTTTTCGCGATTCTCTTCTGATTTCTGCCGTCTTTTTCCCGGCAAAGCGCTCTCTTTCCCTCTTTTTCCCTGTTTGTATTTCTTGCAATCAGACGCAAACTAATGTATACTGATGACACCAAACAACAGGAGGTACTCCCATGAGTGAGGAATTCGGTCCCAATTTCATTACCCTGACCGATGAAGACGGCAACGACATCGAACTGGAGTATGTTGACGCGCTGGAATATAACGGTACGACCTATATGGCGTTCTTCCCCGTGGTCGAGGAAGGCGAGGAGGACAAGGAGGACGACGAGGAATACGGTCTTGTGATCCTCAAGTCCGAAACGGAAAACGGCGAGGAGCTGCTCGTGACCATCATGGACGAGGAGGAGCTCAACACCGTGTACGAAAAGTTCATGGAACAGATCCTCGAGGATGAGGATTCGCAGTAATTGCGACGGACTTTTCACCGGGCGCGCGGTATACTAAAAAAGCAGTGTTTCAAACGGCGCTCTGCCTGTGATATCCATGCCCTGCGTGGTGCGTGATAGACTCTATATAAACCCACATTTCGTCATACGGGACGCTGGTACGCTCCGGTGGTTTGCAGGCCTCCCGACTGCATTTCGCGGTTGGACGTTGGAAGCAGTAAAGCCGGACAGAGGCGACCCACCTGCAATTCATGTGCAGGTTTGACGGGGTCTACACGGCCAACGCGGGGTATCTGTTTTGCGCTGCGCTCACTTTTTGTCATGTTGCACAAAAAAATTTTTTGTTTTTCTACATGCAATTTGACGAAAAAAGTTTGCGCTTTGTTCGCGTTTCATGTAAAATATTTTTGTAAATTCAGATTGATGGCTGCAACGAAGTGCTTCGCGCACGGGCTGTAACGATCACTCTCGCGTTGAAAGAGAGTGCTTGTGTCCGTGTGGTCGGAAGCGCTTTTCTTTTTTGCCGGATCGTAATCAATCTCAAACATCCAGGAGGAGGCAGTATTATGAATCTTATCACCAACGGCAGACTCATCACCCGTGACAGCGAGGGAAAGGGCTACTACGAACACGGCGCCGTCGCCTATGAAGGCGCAACGATCGTCGAAGTCGGCGAGGAGAGCGCACTGCGCGCCAAGTACCCCGGCGCCGAGATCATCGACGCCAAGGGCGGCGTGATCATGCCCGCGCTCATCAATGCTCACACGCACATCTATTCCGCGCTTGCCCGCGGTCTTTCGATCGTCGGCAACAACCCCACCAATTTCTATGAGGTGCTCGACGGCACCTGGTGGGCGATCGACCGCAAGCTGATGATGGACGGCACGAAGGCATCCGCCACCGCACTTTACATCGACTCCATCAAACAGGGCGTGACGACGATCTTCGACCATCACGCCTCCTACGGCGAGATCCCCGGCACGCTCCACACCATCGCCGAGGAAAGCAAGCGTCTTGGTCTGCGCTCCTGCCTCTGCTATGAGGTCTCCGACCGCGACGGCGAGGAAAAGTGCCTGCAGGCCATTCAAGAAAACGCCGACTTCATCACCGAGTGCGAAAAGAACAAGGACCCCATGCTCGCTGCCATGTTCGGCGGACACGCCCTGTTCACGATCTCCGACAAGACCTTTGACCGCATGGTCGAGGCGAACAACGGCCGCACCGGCTACCACATCCACGTTTCCGAGGGCATGAACGACGTGTACGACTCTCTTCAGAACTACGGCCGCCGTCCCGTGCAGCGTTTGCAGGATCACGGCATCCTCGGCGAAAAGACCATCCTCGGTCACTGCATCCATGTCAACACCGCTGAAATGGAGATCATCCGGGAAACCGGCACGATGGTCGTCAACAATCCCGAGAGCAACATGGGCAACGCCATCGGCATCTGCCCGGTGCTGCAGCTCTACAAGCGCGGCATCCTGCTCGGCATGGGCACCGACGCCTACACGAACGACATGCTGGAGTCCCTCAAGGTCGCCCTCTGCTCCCAGCGCAGCCAGAACTGCCTGCCGAACGTCGGCTGGTGCGAAGTGACCGACATGCTTTTCAAGAACAACGCCAAAATCGGCGAGAAGTACTTCCCCGCAACGCTCGGCGTTCTCAAAGCCGGCGCCGCCGCCGACATCATTGTCATGGATTACAAGCCGTTCACCCCGTTCTCCGACGAGAACATCGACGGTCACATGATCTTCGGCATGACCGGACGCCAGTGCCAGACCACGATCGCCGCCGGCAAGCTCCTGATGAAGGACCGCGTGCTCGTCGGCATCGATGAAGAAGCCGAGAACGCGCACATCCTCGAAGCCGCCAAGAAGCTTTGGGGCTCTCTCAACAACAGACAGTATTAAACCAAGTCTCATCAAGTCTCATTGCACAGAAAGGAGAACTTCCCATGTCTGAAAAAATGTACCCCATTCCCTTTAAGTCTTTGATGAACTGGGTGGTCACCGAATACGTCCAGAGCGGCGATATCTTCGGTATCCACAAGCAGTACAAAGCCAACGGCAAGAGCCTGCCCATTTTCGGCGAGCGCATTGAAACGCCGTTCGGTCCCGCAGCCGGTCCCAACAGCCAGCTCGCGCAGAACATCATCGCCTCCTATGTCGCCGGCGCCCGCTTCTTTGAAGTCAAGACCGTACAGAAGATGGACGGCGCGGAGCTTGCCGCCTGTGTGCCCCGTCCCTGCATTCTCGCCGCTGACGAAGGCTACAACCAGGAGTGGTCCACGGAGCTGACCGTCCAGCAGGCGCAGGACGAGTACATCAAGGCCTGGTGCGCGCTCAAGGTCCTCGCCAAGGTCTACGGCTTCGGCGATCCCGACGGGTTCGTGTTCAACATGTCCGTCGGCTACGATCTGGAAGGCATCAAGGGCAGGAAGGTCAACACCTATATCGAGAACATGAAGGACGCGAGCAAGACGTCCCAGTTCAAGGAGTGCAAGAAGGTCCTCACCGAAATGTTCCCCGAGGAGAAGGACTTTATCGCCGCCATCTCCCCCAACGTTTCCCGCAGCGTGACCGTCTCCACGCTCCACGGCTGCCCGCCGCAGGAGATCGAGCGCATCACCTCCTACCTCCTGCAGGAAAAGCACCTGCACGCTTTTGTCAAGTGCAATCCGACCATCCTCGGCTACAAGACCGCGCGCAGCATCCTCGACAGCATGGGGTATGACTACATCGTCTTTGACGAGCATCACTTCAACGAGGATCTCCAGTGGGAGGATGCCGTCCCCATGTTCGAGCGCCTGCAGAAGCTCGCCGACAAGCTCGGTCTTACCTTCGGTCTCAAGCTCTCCAACACCTTCCCCGTCGACACCACCCGCGGCGAGCTGCCCAACGACGAGATGTACATGTCCGGCCGCAGCCTCTTCCCGCTGACCATTGAGATGTGCAGCCGCATTGCCCGCCAGTTCAATGGCAAGATGCGCATTTCCTTCGCCGGCGGCGCCGATTACTTCAACTGCGACAAGCTCTTTGCTGCCGGTATTTGGCCGATCACCTGCGCCACCACGATCCTCAAGCCCGGTGGCTACAACCGCCTCTATCAGATGGTCAAGAAGGTCGAGGATATGCCCTACAAGGCATTCGCCGGCAATGATCCCGCCGCCATTTCCGACCTTGCCGCCTCCGCGCTGCACGACTTCCACCATGTAAAGCCCATCAAGCCCATCCCCTCCCGCAAGAGCGAGGAGCAGGTCCCCTGGATCGACTGCTTTATCGCGCCGTGCAAGGGCGGCTGCCCCATCTCCCAGGATATCCCTGAGTACATTGAGCTGTGCCGCAAGGGACTGTACGGTCCCGCGCTCAAGCTCATCACCGAAAAGAACGCCCTGCCGTTCATCACCGGCACCATCTGCGCGCACCGCTGCCAGGGCAAGTGCTCGCGCAACTTCTACGACGAGTCCATCCGCATCCGCGACACCAAGCTCGTTGCCGCCGAAAACGGCTACAACGCCCTTATGGCTTCCATCAGGAAGCCCGCGCGTGTCGAGGGCAAGAAGGTCGCCATCGTCGGCGGCGGTCCGACCGGTATCTCTGCCGCTTACTTCCTCGGCCGTGAAGGCATTGACGTCACGATCTTCGAGCGCGAGCGCAAGCTCGGCGGCGTGCCCCGTTATGTCATCCCCGCCTTCCGCATCACGGACGAAGCCATCGACAAGGATATCGCACTGATGATGCAGTACGGCGTCGAGGTCAAGCTCGGCAAGCCCGCTCCCTCCGTCGAAGCGCTCAAGAAGATGGGCTACACCCATATTCTCATGGCGACCGGCGCCTGGAAGCCCGGCAAGCTCGACATCGAGGGCAATGTCCAGGGCGTCATCGAGTGGATGAAGAAGATGAAAAAGCAGGTCAAGCCCTGCCTGAAGGGCAACGTTGTTGTCGTCGGCGCGGGCAACACCGCGATGGACGCCGCCCGCGTTGCCAAGCGCATGGGCGCGCACTCCACCATCCTCTACCGCCGCACCAAGAAGTTCATGCCCGCCGATGAGCACGAGCTCCAGCTCGCCATCGACGAGGGTGTTGAGTTCGTGGAGCTCGCCGCTCCTGTCAAGCAGGCTAAGGGCATGCTCCTTTGCGACAGGATGGTTCTCGGCGAGCCTGACGCCTCCGGTCGCCGCAGCCCCGTTAAGAGCGGTGAACAGTTCTCCATCCCCTGCGATCTCGTGATCTCCGCTGTCGGCGAGCAGGTCGATTCCGACCTCATGGCCGCCAACGGCATCGAGATGGGCAAGAAGGGACCCGCATTCGAGACCAACGTTCCCGGCGTTTACTGCGCAGGCGACGCGCACCGCGGTCCCGCGACCGTCGTTGAGGGCATCGCCGACGCCGCGCGCTTCGCCGAGGTCGTCATCGGTCATCCCCATGTCTACGATATCCCCGCCGAGGCCAACGCTTCCACAGCGGACACCATTGCCAAGAAGGGCATTTTGAAGATGTCCGCTCAGGCCTGCTGTGAGGGTGAGCGCTGCCTGCAGTGCTCCACCGTCTGCGAGAACTGTGTTGACTCCTGCCCGAACCGCAGCAACATCTCCATCAAGATGGCGGACGGCTCTCACCAGATCGTCCATGTGGACAAGATGTGCAACGAGTGCGGCAACTGCACGCAGTTCTGCCCCTATGCCTCCGAGCCGTGCCACGACAAGTTCACCATCTTCCAGACGAAGGAGGATATGGACGAGAGCGACAACGCCGGCGTCCTCTTCCTCGGCGGCGACAAGGTTCGTCTGCGCCTGACGGATGTGAAGGAATACGACCTCGGCTCCTGCGACAACGACCTGCCGGTCGAGCTGGAAGCCCTGATCCTGACCATCCGCGACAAGTACAGCTACCTGTACGAGGAATAAGTCCCCCGGCGTGACGGTTCCCAAACGGAAAAGGAGAGGCGGCACAGTGCCGCCTCTCCTTTTCCGTTCCGTACGAAAAAAGGGAGCGCCGCAGTGCGGCGCTCCCTTTTTCAGCGGTTTTCTTACAGTTCGTTGAGCAGGTAGATGATCTTTGCGATCTGTGCACGGGTCAGCAGACCGTCGGGCTCGAAGGTGTTCTCGGTCATGCCGTCGATCACCTTGGCATCCACGAGAGCCATGACGTAACCGTCCGCGCAGTCAATGAACTTGCTGTCGGTCTTGGACTCCGCCATCTTGTTGAGCTTGGCTGCAACCTGGCAGAACGCAAGGCGGGTGATGGCTTCGTTGCCGTCGGCATCGGCATCGACGAGCGCAAGCTCGGCAGCCTTGGCCATGGTGTTCTTTGCCCAGTCTGCCCCGACGGCGTCCTCCGCCTTGAGATCGCCGCTGCTGACAAGCAGGAGCTTGAGCGCCTGTGCCCAGGTCAGCTTCGCATCGGGCGTATAGGTGGTGGCGCTGGTACCGTTGATGATGCCGTCCTCATAGAGGTTGATCACATAGTTGAACGCCCAGTTGGTGGTCTTGATATCCGTGAAGGGGTTGAAATAGGTGATGCGTCCCTGCGGAGCAGCGTACTTCTCACCGATGACGCCCTTGAGCTCCCTGGTGATATAAGCCATGACTGCTTCATCCACAGGAATGCCGGTGTCGAACTGAGCGGAGGCGGAGGCGAAGGCATAGTAGGTGTCGCCGCCGGCGGCGCAGAAGTTGTTGGTGACCACGGCGTAGATCTCATTTTCCTTGAATTCCTTGCCGTTGATGCTGTTGATCACAACACGGTTGATGCTCTTGGGTCCATAGTAGGTGGAGTTGGGATAGGTCTCTGCGTTGGCGTCATAAGCCTTACCGGTGTGAAGGGTAAAGTTGATGCCGCTCACCTGCGGGAAGCCGCCGATTGCGCCGGGCGTGCAGTAGGTGGACGCTTCAAGCGCCTCCAGAAGCTCAGCGCCGGTCACATAGACGACGGCAACCGTGTTGCCGAACGGCAGAACGGTATTGATGTCGTTCTTGGTGACGTCGCCCGGCTTGATGGCAGCGCGGATGCCGCCGCCGTTGGTAATGGCGACCACGTGGTCTTCATTGACGGTCAGACCGTCCTTGTTCTGCAGGACCTGCCAGACCATTGCATCGGTGATCAGATCGCCGTTATTGGTCTCAACGTCGCGGTTGCCGTTGGGCGCCTTGGCGCCGTTGAGCTCGACCTTGCTGACGGCAAACTTGACGTCGTATTCCGCCTTCACGCGGTCAATGATCTTCTCAGCGGCGGCGGCAACGGCTTCATCCTTCGCCATCGTGTCGGTCACGGCAACGAGCTCGTTGCTCTCGATCTTCTTAGAGGCATCGTCAATGACGATCACGCCGATGTTGGCGAATGCAGTACCGGTGGACTGGATAGGCTCATTCTTGTCGCCCTTGGTCATCACGGTGTGGGAGTGACCGTCGATGATCATGTCGATCCCCTTGGTGTTGTTCCAAAGGTCATAAGAAGTATAGGGCTTGGTCTCATTGTCAACGCCGAGATGGCTCAGGCAGATCACAACATCAGCGTCCGCAAGAGCGTCGATCTGCTTCTGGGAAACCGCCCAAAGGTCGTCGGTGGCAAAGGTCAGTCCCTTGATGAGCGCAGGGTTCACCTTGGTCTGGGCTTCAGGCGTCTCAAGACCGAAGAAGCCGACCTTCACGCCGGACTTGGTGGTGTAGGTGTAGTTCGCATCGAAGATGGTCGTGCCGTCAGCATCAAACACATCAGCGCAGACGACCTTGAACTCCGCCTTGGACATATTGTCCATGAGCTGCTCATAACCATAGTCAAGCTCATGGTTGCCGATGGTGACGACATCGTAGCCGGCAGCGTTCATCATTGCGACGGCATCGGCACCCTTGGTGGTGCTGACATTGGTCGTGCCCTGGCTGTAGTCGCCGGCGTCAACGAGGATGACCTCGGCACCCCTGGACTCATAGTCAGTCTTGAGCGCGGCAATGCAGGCATAGCCGGTGATCGCGCCGTGGACATCGTTCGAATGCAGGATAACGGTCTTCCCTGCGTAGGTCTGTTCCACCGCAGTCGTGCCGACCGCAGTGTCCTCTGCCGCCAGCGTGGTGACGCCCAGGGAGAGCATCATGGCGAAAGCGAGCAGAACAGATAAGAACTTGCGCATATTGTATTCCTCCTAATTGTTATTTTGGGCAGCCTACCCAATGATATTTTATTTTACTTTGTTTTTCCTCTTTGTACAAGCTGACAATATCATGAATCTCGGGCTTTTTTCTTGTTCCTTTTGACAATTTCTGATAAATCTGTGGAATTTCCGGAAAAATCGTGGTATTCTATCTCTGTCTTAGTCAACATTTCATTCTCTTAAAAGGAGTGATCGTTTCCATGAAAACTCTGCTCAGAGGCGGCTACGTCGTCAGCGGGAAAGGCTGCCGCCGCGCCGATGTGCTCATCAACGGCGAAACGGTGGAAAAGGTCGGGCATGTCCTTCCGGCGCTTGCCGGGGACGCGCAGGTCGTGGATGTCGGGGGCTGCTATCTCTTCCCCGGCTTTATCGACGCGCACACGCATTTTGACCTGGACGTGTGCAACACGACCACCGCGGACGATTTTGAGTCCGGCTCAAGATCCGCCATCCGCGGCGGCACGACCACTGTCATCGACTTTGCCTGCCCCAACAAGGGGGAAACACTCGCCTACGGGCTTTCCCTGTGGCACAAAAAGGCGGATGGGCGCTGCTACTGCGACTACGGCTTCCACATGACCATCGACGACTGGAACGAGGACATCGAAAAAGAGCTTGACGATATGTTTGCCGAAGGCATCACCTCGTTCAAGATGTATCTCACCTACCCCGCCATGATGATCGGTGACGGGGCGGTCTACCATGCGCTCAAGGCGCTCAGGCGCCGCGGCGGCATTGCGGGCGTGCACTGCGAAAATGCCGGCGTGATCGATGCGCGCATTGAGGAGCTCAAGGCTGAAGGCTGCGGCGCCGACGTTTCAAGCCATCCCATCGCCCGTCCGGACTACTGCGAAGCGGAGGCGGTCGCGCGCCTGCTGCGCATTGCGCAGGCGGCGGAGAGCCCCGTTGTCATCGTCCACACGACGAACAAAGCCGCGCTCGGCGAGATCGCGGCGGCGCGCCGCCGCGGACAGAAGGTCTATGTTGAGACCTGCCCGCAGTATCTGGCGCTGGATGACAGCGTCTACTATGATCCCGACTACTCCAACGCCGCGCGCTTTGTCTGCGCGCCCCCGATCCGTACGCAGGAGGACAGCGAGGCGCTGTGGAAGGCGCTTCGCCGCGGCGAGGTGCAGACGATCTCCACCGACCACTGCTCCTTCACGCTTGAGCAGAAGGACATGGGCAGGGAGGATTTCACCAAAATCCCCGGCGGGCTTCCCGGTGTGGAGACGCGCGGCGAGGTCATTTATACCGCGGGTGTCGCCGGCAAAAGGATGAGTCTTGCCGGTATGTGCCGCGCCCTTTCGGAAAACCCCGCCAGGCTTTACGGTCTGTTCCCGCGCAAGGGCGTCCTTGCCGAGGGCAGCGACGCCGACATCGTGGTCTACGATCCCAGGGCGAGCCATGTTCTGCGTGCGCAGGACATGGTCTCCAAAGCAGGCTACACTCCGTTTGAGGGCTTTCGCACCGAGGGCTCGATCGTCAAGGTCTATCTGCGCGGCATGCTCCAGGTCGACGGCGGCAAGGTCGTCGGCGACAAACACGGCGTTTACCTCAAACGCGGCAAATGTGAGCTGTAAGGAGGTCTTTTCATGCTGGATCTTCGCTTTGCGCTTTTTGCGCAGTTCCCCGCCCTTTTCCTGCTTGCCCTGATTTTTCTGGTCAATTATCTGACCGTCCGCAAGCGCTCTGCGGTCAAATCCGTTTTGTGGGTGCTGCTGTTCGGCGTGATGCTGGCAGTGTCGATCCTGTTCTGCTTTCTCGGCATTCAGGCGGAGTTCTGGACGATCAAAACACTCTTTCAGCTCTCCGTATGGAGCTGGCTCGGCGTGGCGCTGGTCATCGTATTCGTTCTTCTGCATCTTGTTCACACCGCGCAGAAGAAGCACGCAAAGCGCGTGATGGAAAAAGAGCTGAAAAAGGCGGAAATGCAGAAGGAGGAAGCCGTCGCACACGCCCGCGAGGAGGGACGGCAGGAGGGTAAGGCAGAGTGTGAATGTCACGATGTTGCGCCGGATATTCCCGCACAACCGGAAGCAGGCAGTGTGACGGAGGGCTGAATATGGAATCAAAACGCCCATATGTGGCATATTTTGACTTACTGCGTGTGGTCGCCATCTTTACCGTTGTCGCTGTGCATCTCTCGGCGCAGCACTGGCCCGATGTCGATGTCCATTCACGAGCATGGTTTGCTTTCAATCTGTACTGCAGCCTGGGCAAGTGGTCTGTTCCCATCTTTGTGATGATCAGCGGTGCGCTGTTTCTGGGGCGGGACACTGATGTGAATACCATTTTGAAAAAAAATGTGCTGCGCATTGCCATCGTGTTCCTCGTCTGGTCCGGCGCCTATGCGCTGATCGACCTTGTTTTCTACCGCGACACGCTTTTCGGCGCGTTTTCGCAGTTCGTTTCGGGGCACTATCATCTGTGGTTCCTCTTTATGATCGCAGGACTGTATCTAATCGTCCCGCTGCTGCGTCCCATCGTCCGGGACGATAGGCTCACGCGCTATTTTCTGCTGCTGGCGCTTATCTTTACATTTCTTCTGCCGCAGCTGGCATTATTCGTCTCCTTTGTATCGCCGCGCCTGAGCAATCTGATCAGCACGGTGATCATGTATACCTACCTGTATTTCCCGCTCGGCTTCACCGTCTACTTTGTCGGCGGATACTATCTCAGCCGGCGGGAGTTCAGCCGTAAGGAGGAACTTGTTTTATATGCCGCCGGCATCACGGGGCTTTTCTTCTCCGTGTTCGCCTCCCTTGCATACGCCAAGATGCAGGGTGCGGCAAGCGACCTCTTTTATACCTATAACTCCCTCAACATTCTGTTCTCGAGCGTCCCGATCTTTGTTTTTGCCAAGCAGCATCTGAATTTTCCGCACATGGGCGATCGGGCGCGTGCCATCCTGCGCACGCTGTCAAAATACAGCTTTGGCGTCTATCTCGTTCATCCCATGGTCATTGAGCTGCTGCAGCACTTTGGGATCGACACTTTCTCGTGCAACGCGTTTTTCTCCGTGCCGCTGCTCGCGCTTTTGGTGTTTGCCGTTTCGCTGGCGATCTCCGCAGTGCTGAACCGCATTCCTTTTTTCAAACGATTCGTATAAAAAAATTCCGCCGAGGTCGGCGGAATTTTTTTACTCTTGATTCTTTTATGCTTCGGTCCTGATGCCGCGCTTGTCAAATTCCTCGACCAGCAGATCAAGGTCATTCGGCAGGCTCATCGGCTCGCCGCAGAACTTGATGGCATTGGCAACGTCCTTAAGACCGTTACCGGTGACGACGGAAACGACGGTGTCGTTCGCGCCGAGAACGCCCTGCTCGCAGAGCTTTTTCACCGCCGCCGTGCCGGTGACGCCGGCAGGCTCGCCGAACACGCCGGCCGTCTGCCCCAGCAGCTTCTGTGCCGCCATGATCTCCTCATCGGTGACGTTGACGACAATGCCGTTCGATTCACGGATCGCCATAAGAGCCTTGTCGGCATTGCGCGGAACACCGACGGCGATGGAGTCGGCAAGCGTGTTTTCTTCCATGGGGAACCACTCTGCATTGTCCGCGATGGCGCGGTTGATCGGGTGGCAGCCCTCCGCCTGCGCGGAGATGAGGCGCGGGAGCCTGTCGATAAAGCCGATGGCGTAGAGGTCCTTGAGACCCTTCCAGACACCCGCGATGGTGCAGCCGTCGCCGACGGAGATGGCGAGATAGTCGGGCATCTCCCAATTCAGCTGCTCGGCGATCTCGAGCGAGACCGTCTTCTTGCCCTCGGAGAGGTACGGGTTGATCGCGGCGTTGCGGTTGTACCAGCCCCACTTGTCGATAGCCTTCTTGGAAAGCTCAAAGGTCTCCTCGTAGTTGCCCTGAACGGAGATCACGTTCGCGCCGAAGGTCATCAGCTGTGCGACCTTGCCCTTGGGCGCGCGCTCAGGCACAAAAATGAAGGTCTTGAGACCGGCGGCCGCGGCGTTGCCGGCAAGAGAGGACGCTGCATTGCCGGTGGAGGAGCAGGCGATGATCCTGGCGCCGGCTTCGGTTGCCTTGGCGACCGCCATGGCGGAAGCGCGGTCCTTTAAGGACGCGGTGGGGTTCTGACCGTCGTCCTTCACCCACAGCTTCTTCAAACCGAGCTGTTTGGCAAGGCGCGGCTCCTCATACAGCGGGCTCCAGCCCACGCGCAGCGGCGTATCGGGCGTGGTCTCCTCGACCGGCAGCAGCTCGCGGTAGCGCCACATGGTATTCGGGCGGGTCTTGAGCATATCCTTGGTGAGGTGAGATTTGATGTAGTCGTAATCGTAGACAATATCGAGGATGCCGCCGCACGCGCAGTTGGTGAGGTTGGGCGTTGCCTCGTAGATCTTGCCGCACTTGACGCACTTTGCGTATTTTACATTTTTCATGGTATTTTCTCCTTGCTGAAAAAGGGGCAGTTTCCTGCCCCTTTTCCCTTTTTCTTAAAGCGCCTTGAGAAGACCGGTGGCATCGTTGAACTCGTTGATCAGTTCGTCGAGCTCCTTCGCCTGCGCATGGACGGCGTCCCAGGTATTCTCGGTGTCGTACCACTGGGCGTTGAGATCCTCGGTCTGCATGCCCTGCTGCTCGACCCAGGTGTAGTACTTGAGGTTGTGGACGCGCTTGCGCTCGGCATAGGTCAGCTCGATGAGGTTGTCGGTCTTGAGACCGAGCATGTGCAGCGCGTGATCCTTGGCAGCTTCGACGGCGGTGTAAGCGCCGTTCTGCTCGTTGAGCTCCTCCACGCGGGACTTGTACATCACGGCGGAGTCGGTCAGCACGGTGACGACGACGTCGTTCTCGGTGAGCTCATAATACTTGGCGAACTTGATGCAGCACAGAACGTTGGCGATACCGGAGATGCCCATCCAGGTGAACTTCTCGATCTGCTCGTCGGTCATGCCGATGCTCTTGAGGTACTCCTGACCTTCCTTGCAGTTGAAGAGGCGGAGCAGGCGCTGGGAGTCTTCGTCGTCAATGGCGATCGCCATGTCGGTGTTCTTGACGTTGTGGACCCAGGGGATATGCTTGTCGCCGATGCCTTCGATGCGGTGACCGCCGAAACCGTTGTCAAGGATGGTCGGGCACTGCAGCGCTTCGCCGACAGCGAGCTTCATGCCGGGATAGCGCTCCTTGAGGAGGTCGCCTGCGCTCATGGTGCCGGCAGAGCCGGAGGTAAAGCAGGCGCCGGCAAGGCGCTGACCGGGCTTCTTGACGGATTCAAACAGATCAGACAGCGCGTAACCGGTGACATTGTAGTGCCACAGGGGGTTGCCCATCTCGGCAAACTGGTTGAAGATCATCATGGTGGGATCCTGCTTCAGCTCCCAGGTCTTGTCGAAGATCTCCTTGACGTTGGACTCGCAGCCCGGGGTGGCGATGATCTGACCGGCGATGGACTTGAGCCAGTCGAAACGCTCCTTGGACATATCCTGCGGGAGGATCGCAACGGAGTCGCAGGCGAGCAGCTTGGAGTTGAAGGCGCCGCCGCGGCAATAGTTGCCGGTGGAGGGCCATACGGCGTGATGATAGGTGGCGTCGAACTGACCGGTCACCAGACGCGGAGCCAGGCAGCCGAAGGATGCGCCGACCTTATGGCAGCCGGTGGGGAACCATTTGCCGGACATCGCCAAAATGCGGCAGGGAACGCCGGAAACGGAAGAGGGGATCTCCACGTAGTTGGGGGTCTTCTGATACAGACCGCCGGATTCCTTGGCCTCGTTGTGCCAGTTGATGCGGAACAGGTTGACGGGGTCCACGTCCCACAGACCGGTCTTGGAAAGCTTTGCCTTGATCGCCTCCGGGATCAGGTCCGGGTTCTGCATCTGCGCGATGGTCGGGATGATGATGTTATTTTCCTTTGCCTTCTGGATATTGTGCTGAAGGCCTTCCTTGTTGATGCTCAGATCGATCTTACCCATAGTTACTTATCCTCCTGTTGTTTGTCAATATAAGAATATAATGTGTATTTAGAAATCCCGAAGTATTTGGCGACCTTGTCGCCGGATTTGGTGATGAGGAACGCACCGTTCTGGCTCAAAAAACCGATGGCGCGCATCTTGTCCTCCTTGTTCATCAGAACGGCCGGCTTGCCCACAAGCGCCACCGACTGCTCGATCAGTCCGTCGAGCAGGTCGTTGACGTTGGTGATCTTTTCCGGTTCGGTCTGTGCCGCGTCCTGTGTGGCGGTCAGCTCGTGCACCGCGCTTTCCGCCATCAGCAGCGAAGAGATATCATAATTGATGCCGAGTATCGCAACGACCTTGCCGTTTTTGCCGCGGATATACATGGTTGAAGATTTTAAAATCTTTCCGTCAGGCGTCTTCGTCAGGTAGCTGAGATGATCCTCCGGCTGGGCATCCGCCCTGCGGACCTGCTCCATGACAACGTGAGACGCCCCGTCCCCCACCTTGCGGCCGGTGACGTGCCCGTTCTCAATGGCGACAATGGAATGCTCCGGATGCTTGGCGCCAACGTCGTGGATCACCACCTCACAGCTGCTTCCGAATGTTGCAGCAATTCCCTTGGCAATCTGCTTCAGTTCGTTTAAAATAACGGCTTCTATAGCTTATCTCCTCCTTCGCAGTTCCGTTTGAGCTGTCCCTGCCTGCTTTTTCCGCATCGCAGACGGACAGCGCGCAGCAGACCTACCGTCTGCCATGTTCTATCATATCACAAATTATCAATATTGCAATCATTTTCTCAGAAAATTTTTTAGCTTTTCTAATTTTTTGTTTGACATCTGAAATACTTATGCTATGATAGGAGACAGAGAGAAAGACAACCTGCAATTCTTTGACTTTTCAATTTATGATACGGAGGTAACTGCAATGGATTTCGAAGCGATCAAAAAGGCCGCACAAGGCTATCAGGCTGACATGACCAAGTTCCTGCGCGACATGATCGCCATCCCCAGCGAGAGCTGCGAGGAGGAGGGCGTCGTCAAGCGCATTGCCGAGGAAATGAACAAGCTCGGCTATGACAAGGTTGAGTTCGACAAGCTCGGCAACGTCATCGGCTGGATAGGCGATGGCGACAAGATCATCGCCATCGACTCCCACATCGACACCGTCGGCATCGGCAACATCAACA